>NZ_JBVIIE010000068.1:48189-48983 GCF_055569945.1 Streptomyces sp. NPDC031340 | reverse complement strand
ACGCCCGGTTACATTTCGAACCCGGAAGCTAAGCCTTACAGCGCCGATGGTACTGCAGGGGGGACCCTGTGGGAGAGTAGGACGCCGCCGAACAATCTTTGGAGGACCCCTGGTCACCAGCGTTCAGCTGGGACCAGGGGTCCTTTTGTATTTCCCGAGCGCGTCGGGTACCCGGCAGCGCGAGAATCACTTGCAGTACCGAAGACAGGAGTCACCGATGTCCACCAACTCTCCCGACGATCGACCGGAGCGCGACCCACGTCGACGGGACAGTCCGGACCGCGGAGACCGTAACGACCGCGGTGGTTACCGCGGGGACCGGGGTGGCTTCCGCCGGGATGACCGACGCGATCGCGACAGTGACCGTGCCGGCCACGGGCGCCGCGACGACCGTCCCTCTTTCCGTCGTGACGATCGTGACCAGGGTCCGCGTCGTGATGACCGCGGTGAGCGTCCGTCGTTCCGCCGTGACGACCGGGGCGACCGTCCTTCCTTCCGCCGCGATGACCGCGGCGACCGTCCGTCGTTCCGCCGTGATGACCGTGGTGACCGGGGGGACCGTCCGTCGTTCCGCCGTGATGACCGTGGTGACCGGGGGGACCGTCCGTCGTTCCGTCGCGATGACCGTGGTGACCGGGGCGACCGTCCCTCTTTCCGTCGTGACGACCGTGACCAGGGTCCGCGTCGTGACGACCGCGGTGAGCGTCCGTCGTTCCGCCGTGACGACCGCGGCGACCGTCCGTCGTTCCGCCGTGATGACCGACGGGACCGTCCGTCGTTCCGTCGTGACGACC
>NZ_JBVIIE010000068.1:0-48095 GCF_055569945.1 Streptomyces sp. NPDC031340 | reverse complement strand
CGGACCGTGGTGACCGGGGCGACCGTCCCTCTTTCCGTCGTGACGACCGTGACCAGGGTCCGCGTCGTGACGACCGGGGCGAGCGTCCGTCGTTCCGCCGTGACGACCGCGGCGACCGTCCGTCGTTCCGCCGTGATGACCGTGGGGACCGTCCGTCGTTCCGTCGTGACGACCGTGGTGACCGGGGCGACCGTCCCTCTTTCCGTCGTGACGACCGTGACCAGGGTCCGCGTCGTGACGACCGGGGCGAGCGTCCGTCGTTCCGCCGCGATGACCGTGGCGACCGCGGCGACCGTCCGTCGTTCCGCCGCGATGACCGCGGCGACCGGGGCAACCGTCCCCCCTTCCGTCGCGACGACCGCCGGGACGACCGCCGAGATGACCGCAGGGACGACCGCGGGGACCGCGGTGGCTTCCGTCGGGACGACAGCCGGGCCGGCGAGCGCGGAGGCTTCCGGGGCCGTGACGACCGTGGCGCCCGTGGGCCCCGGCGCGACGACCGCGGTGGCCGTCCCGGTGGCTTCCGGGGCCGTGACGACCGGGGCGGCGGCGGCCGCTTCCAGGACGACCGGAGCCGTGACCGCGACCGCGAGCCGATCAAGCGGCTGCCCATCCCCGAGGACGTCACGGGCGACGAGATCGACAAGGACGTACGGCAGGAGCTGCAGAGCCTGCCCAAGACGCTCGCGGACGACGTCGCCAGGAACCTGGTGATGGTCGCGCGGCTCATCGACGAGGACCCCGAGGGCGCCTACGGCTACTCCCGGGTGGCGCTGCGGCTCGCCTCCCGCGTGGCCGCCGTCCGTGAGGCCGCCGGATTCGCCGCTTACGCGAACCAGAAGTACAGCGAGGCGCTCGCCGAGTTCCGGGCCGCGAGGCGGATGACCGGTTCCGTCGACCTGTGGCCCGTCATGGCCGACTGCGAGCGCGGGCTCGGGCGGCCGGAGAAGGCGCTGGACATGGCCGGCGCTCCCGAGGTGAACAAGCTCGACAAGGCGGGCCAGGTCGAGATGCGCCTCGTCGCGGCCGGCGCCCGGCGTGACCTCGGACAGTTGGACGCGGCCATAGTGACGCTGCAGAGCCCCGAGCTCGCCTCCAACTCCGTGCAGCCGTGGACCGCGCGGTTGCGGTACGCCTACGCCGACGCGCTGCTCGCCGTCGGCCGTGAGGGCGAGGCACGGGAGTGGTTCGCCAAGGCCGTCGAGGCCGACCGGGACGGCAGCACGGACGCCTCCGACCGGCTCGCCGAGCTGGACGGGGTCGAGTTCGTCGACGCCCTCGACGAGAACGAGGCGGACGACGAGGCCGAGGCCCAGGGCGAGGCTGAGGCCGAGATCGAGACCGAGACCGAGGCGAAGGGCGTGGAAGACGTCCTGAAGGCGGCCTCGGAGGAGGACGGCGACGACGACTGACGTCCGCCGCGTCCGCGCGTGAGAGAAGGGCGGGATCCCTACGGGGTCCCGCCCTTCGTCGTGTCGGGACCCGTCAGGACTCCAGCGTGCGCAGCACCAGACCCGACGCGGGCTTCGGGCCGAAGGACGTCGACTTCCGGGGCATCGTCACGCCCTGGCGGGCCAGATCGCGGACGACCTCCTCACGGACCGGGTGCATCAGGACGGCCGTCCCGCCGTCGCGTTCGGCCTTCTCCACCGTGGCCGCCGCGTCGTGGATGTAGGCGACACGGTCCGGGGAGTCCCCGGGGATGTGCCAGACGTGGTCGAGGAGGGCGGCGTGCAGGACCGTCGCGTCCAGGGTGCGCCAGGCGGTGGGGCGGTCGGCGGGGACCGTACGGGCGAGGAGGCCGGGGTCCGGGCGGTCGACGAGGTGGAAGGAGCCGTCGCCGGCCAGCAGGAACGCGTTGCCCTCGCGGGCCGCGTCGGCGAGGGCGTGCAGGGCCTGCGGCAGGGACACGTCCAGGCGCCGCACGCGGAGCAGTCCGTCGAGGGCGGCGAGCGCGTCCGGGACCGGCAGGTGGTGCAGCAGGCGGTGGATCGCACGGACCCGGAGCGGGTAGCGGGCCGTGTCGACCAGCAGGACCAGGCCGTAGTCCCAGGGGCTGGGGGAGGGATGCTCCGCGCGTAGACGACGGTACGTCGCCCAGCGGTGGTGGCCGTCGGCGATGAGAGCCTGATGCCGGGCCAGGTCGGATTGCACCCGGGCCACCTCGGCCGGGTCGGTGACCGACCAGAGGCGGTGGGCGAAGCCGTCCTCCGTGGTGGTGGCGAGCAGCGGGGGCCGCTGCGCGGTGCGCTCGACGAGTTCCGTGGTGTCCGCGGTCGCGCCGTCGCCGCGGTAGGTCAGCAGCAGCGGTTCGAGGTTCGCGGAGGTGGCCCGCATCAGGGCCGCGCGGTCCGCGACCACGTGCGGCATCACGTCCTCGTGCGGTAGGACCACGCCCTCCGCCGGGTCCGACACGCGCAGGGCGCCGATGACCCCCCGCTGCAGCATGCCGTCGTCGTCCCGCTGCTCGTAGACGTAGAGGCCGGGTTCGGGGTCGGTGGTCAGGATCCCCTCGGCGAGCCAGCGGCGCAGGGTGTCGGCGGCCTGCTCGTTGCGGGCGTCGGGGGTGGTGGCCTGCGGAAGGATCAGGCGGACGATGTTGTGCGGGTCCGCGTCCTGGAGATGGTGCAGGCCGTCGGGGCGGACCACGACGTCGTAGGGAGGGGACGTCACGGCTGCCAGGCTGCCGACCCGGTCGGGGTCGTACCGCAGGCCTCTGAACGGGGTGAGTTCGAGGCCTCGGGGCACCATTGCTTCCGAGTGACCTGCAGTGTTCATCCCGGCATCGTACGTGTGTCGGTGGCATGCGGGATGATCGGGGGAAACCGAGCGAACGAGGAGCGATGTGGAATGAGCCAGAGCGTCAGGACGAGGCCCGAGGCCAGTGGGCAGGCCCTGAGCGAGGCGTACGACACGGCGCTGCTCGACCTCGACGGAGTGGTGTACGCGGGCGGTAACGCGATCGCGCACGCCGTCGAGTCGCTGGCCGCGGCCCGCGCGGGCGGGATGCGTCTGGCGTACGTCACCAACAACGCGCTGCGCACCCCGGACGCGGTGGCGGGCCACCTGACCGAGCTGGGGATACCGACCGGCGCCGACGACGTCATCACCTCCGCCCAGGCGGTCGCCCGGCTGATCAGCGATCAGGTGCCGTCGGGGGCGCGGGTGCTGGTGATCGGCGGGGACGGGCTGCGGGTCGCCCTGCGCGAGCGGGGGCTCGAGCCGGTCGAGTCGGCGGACGACGATCCGGTGGCGGTCGTACAGGGCTACGGGGGGCCCGAGTTGCCGTGGGGGCGTTTCGCGGAGGCCTGTTACGCCATCGCGCGCGGGGTGCCCTGGTACGCATCCAACACCGACCTGACCATTCCGGGCGCACGCGGGATCGCTCCGGGCAACGGGGCCGCGGTGGAGGTCGTCCGGATCGCGACCGGCGCCGAGCCGCAGGTCGCGGGCAAGCCGCTGCCTCCGATGCACCGGGAGACCATCCTGCGCACCGGCGCCGAGCGGCCGCTGGTGGTCGGGGACCGCCTGGACACGGACATCGAGGGCGCGTTCAACGGAGACGTCGACTCGCTGCTCGTCCTGACCGGCGTGACCGACGGCGCGCAGCTCCTCGCCGCGCCGCCGCAGCACCGGCCGACGTACGTCGACGCCGACCTGCGCGGGCTGCTCACCGGGCAGCCGGAGATCACGCAGGCGGGCGACGGGTTCCGCTGCGGCGGCTGGACGGCGACCGCGGGCACCGAGCTCGAACTGGACGGCGACGGCGAGACCCTGGACGGACTGCGGGCCCTGTGCGCCGCGGCCTGGACGGCGGCCGGGGACGGCGTGTGCACGCTCGACCCGGGGAAGGCACTGGCCCGACTGGGCCTGTGAGCCGACGCCGCGGCGGAGAGGGGAAGAGCGGAGGCCGGAGAGGAATGGTGTGAGGGTAGGCTAACCTAACTGCGTGTTGGTCGACGGTCCTCCCGAACAGCGCGCGGACACCGCCCCCGCGCCCCCCACCCGCCGGGCGGTACGCGCCGCCGGGCTGCTCGTGTCCGCGGCGGTCCTGGTGCTCCTCGCGCTGGCGAGCATCGCCATCGGTGCGAAGGAGCTGAGCCCGGATCAGGTCTGGCACGGGCTGTTCCAGGACACGGGGACGTACGGCGACGTCGTCGTGGACGAGCGGCTGTCGCGGACCCTCCTCGGGCTGCTGGCGGGCGCCGCGCTCGGCCTGTCCGGGGCCGTGCTGCAGGCGCTCACCCGCAACCCGCTGGCCGATCCCGGGCTGCTCGGCATCAACGCCGGCGCCTCCGCCGCGGTCGTCACCGCCATGACGTACCTCGGCGTCACCTCGCTGACCGGGTACGTGTGGTTCGCCTTCCTCGGCGCGGCCGCGGTCGGGGCGCTGGTGTGGTTCCTGGGCGGCAGCCGGGGCGCCACCCCGGTGCGGCTCGCGCTGGCCGGCACCGCGATCAGCGCCGCCCTGTACGGCTACCTCCAGGCCGTGATGATCATGGATCAGGCGGCGCTGGGCAAGATGCGTTTCTGGACGGTGGGTTCGCTGTCCTCCGCGACGGACTCGACCATCCTGCAGGTGCTGCCGTTCCTCGCGGTCGGCACGCTCCTCGCTCTCGGGCTGGCCCGCCCGCTCAACGCGCTGGCCATGGGCGACGACACCGCGAAGGCCCTCGGCGCCGACGTCAACCGCACCCGGGCGCTGGCCATGCTCGCCGCCACCGTGCTGTGCGGGGCGGCGACCGCCGCCTGCGGGCCGATCGTGTTCGTCGGACTGATGGTCCCGCACGTCGTGCGGTCCTTCACCGGACCCGACCTGCGCTGGATCCTGCCGTACGCGGCGATCCTCTCGCCGGTGCTGCTGCTCGGTTCCGACGTCGTCGGCCGCGTCGTGGCCCGGCCCTCGGAACTCCAGGTCGGCGTCGTCACCGCGATCGTCGGCGGCCCGGTCTTCATCCTTCTGGTACGACGGCGGAGGACGGCGCAGCTGTGAAGACCAACCGTGTGCTGAGGGCTCCGGGCGGGATCTCGCTGCGCCTGGACGTCCGCGCCGTCACCGTCGTCGTACTGTTGCTGCTCGCCGCGCTCACCGCGGGCGTCGCGCTGATCGGCACCGGCGACTTCCCGATCCCGCCCGGCGACGTGCTCAGGACGCTGCTGGGCGACGGCAACGCGGGGCAGGAGTTCATCGTCAACGAACTGCGGCTGCCGCGGGTCCTGGTCGGGCTCCTGGTCGGCGCCTCGCTCGGGCTCGGCGGCGCGCTGTTCCAGGCCATAACCCGCAACCCGCTGGGCAGCCCGGACGTGCTCGGCCTCGGGCAGGGGGCGACGGCCGGGGCGCTCACGGTGATCGTGCTGTTCTCCGGGAGCGCGGCCCAGGTCACCCTGGGGGCGCTGGTCGGCGGACTGGTCACCGGGCTCGCCCTCTACCTGCTCGCCTGGAAGCGCGGCGTGCACGGTTACCGGCTGGTCCTGGTCGGCGTCGGCGTGTCCGCGATCGTCACCGCGGTCAACGGCTACCTGCTGACCGTCTCCGACATCGTCGACGCGGCGCGCGCGGTGGTCTGGATGACCGGCTCCCTCGACGGCCGCGACTGGGAACAGGTCTGGCCGCTGCTCGGGCTGTGCGCCGTGCTGGTGCCGCTCGTCCTGGCCAACGCGCGCGGGCTGCGGACCATGGAGATGGGCGACGACGTGGCGAACGCCCTCGGGGTGCGTGTGGAGCGCGTCCGGGCGCTGCTGCTGGTGGCCGCCGTGCTGCTCACCGCGACCGCCACCGCCGCGGCCGGTCCCGTCGCCTTCGTGGCGCTGACCGCGCCGCAGCTCGCCCGGCGCCTGACTCGCTCACCCGGCCCGAACCTGCTGCCGTCCCTGTGCATGGGCGCCACCCTCCTGGTCACCGCCGACTGGGCCGCGCAGCGGGTCTTCGGCGCCGACCGGCTGCCGGTGGGCGTGGTCACCGGGGTCCTGGGCGGGGCGTACCTGCTGTGGCTCCTCGTCAGCGAGCGCAGGGCGGGCCGGATATGAGCGGCCCGGCGTACGACACCATCCGAAGGAGCACCGTGAACCGCCTGTCCGCGCAGGACGTCACCCTCGCCTACGACCAGCGCGTCATCGCCGAGCAGCTCTCGGTGGAGATCCCCGACCACTCCTTCACCGTCATCGTCGGCCCGAACGCGTGCGGCAAGTCCACGCTGCTGCGCGCCCTGTCCCGGATGCTGAAACCCAGCCGAGGGCGGGTACTGCTGGACGGGCAGGCCATCCGGTCGATGCCGGCGAAGAAGGTCGCGCGGACGCTCGGCCTGCTGCCGCAGTCGTCGATCGCGCCCGACGGGATCACCGTCGGCGACCTGGTCGGCCGTGGCCGCTACCCGCACCAGGGCATCCTGCGCCAGTGGTCGGCCGAGGACGAGCGGGTCGTCCGCGAGTCCATGGCGCGGACCGGGGTCGCCGAACTCGCCGACCGGTACGTCGACGAGCTCTCCGGAGGGCAGCGGCAGCGGGTGTGGATCGCCATGGCGCTCGCCCAGCAGACCCCGCTGCTGCTGCTCGACGAGCCGACGACCTATCTGGACATCCAGCACCAGATCGACGTGCTCGACCTGTGCGCCGAACTCCACGAGGAAGAGGGCCGCACCCTGGTCGCCGTGCTGCACGACCTCAACCACGCCGCCCGGTACGCCACCCATCTCGTCGCCCTGCGCGACGGGCGGGTCGTCGCCGAGGGCGCGCCGCGGGACGTCGTCACCGCCGGGCTGGTCGAGGAGGTCTTCGGGCTGCGCTGCCAGGTCATCGACGACCCGGAGACGGGGACGCCGCTGGTGGTGCCGGCGGCGCGGAAGGCACGCGGGCGTACGGCGCCGTCGGCCGGGGACCCCGGCCGAGAAGGAGGCCGGGAGCGAGCCAGGAGCTGAGGGGTGCAGGAGCTGAGGGGTGCACGGGGCGGGCCTCGGCTACAGCAGCTTCCTGAGGCGGAACAGGTCGCGCAGGCCGGCGTCCAGCTTCACCCGGCCCGCGCCCCAGGCCCTGGCGAAGTGCAGCTCGCCGTCGACCAGCGCGACCAGGTCGTCGCCGGCCATGCTGAGCCGTATGTCGGCCCGCTCCCGCGGCGGGCCCTCCAGGGTGTCGCGCACCTCGATCCGGCCGCCGGTGAGCCGGCCGGCGAAGGTGACGTCCAGGTCGGTCAGGTGGCAGCTGACCGACCGTTCCATGGCCGTGGCCGAGCGGACGTCGCCCTCGGCGTGCTGCATGTTGTCGGAAAGCTTCTCGAGTGCGGCACGGCACTCCTCGATCGTGGCCATCGGCATCGACCGTACCTCAGGGCTTCGCGGTAGCGTCTTGGCATGAGCGACGCAGCCGCGGAGACGGAGATTCCGGCGCTGGAGGCCAGGACCGAGGCCGATACTGAGGCCGAGGCCGGGGCCGAGGCCCCGGGCGGGCCCGGGGACGGCCCCGCCGCCCCGGCCCCCCTGCACGTGCCCCGCACCCCGACCGGCGACGCCGAGGTCGACGCCCTGCTGGAACGGCTGGCCGACGCCGACCACCTGGCGACCGACGGACACGTGGAGGTGTACGAGGATGTACACCGCGGGCTGCGCGACGCGCTCACCGCGCTCGACGCCCGTCCGGGACCGCCGGCCCCCACCCGTCACCCGGCCACCGCCCCGCAATGAGACCCTACGGGTCCCACCTTTCTTCACACTCTTCGATCGTCGTACGGGAACAGGAGCTGAACCCACCGTGGCAGGAGTCGCACGCCGCCGCCTGGACGCGGAGCTGGTCCGCCGCAAGCTCGCGCGCTCGCGTGAGCATGCCAGCCAGCTGATCACGGCCGGACGGGTCACCGTCGGCAGGACCGTCGCGACCAAGCCCGCCACACAGGTGGAGACCGCGGCCGCCATCGTGGTCGCCGCCGACGAGGCCGACCCCGACTACGTCTCCCGCGGCGGCCACAAGCTCGCCGGCGCCCTGAAGGCGTTCGCGCCGCAGGGGCTGGCCGTGGAGGGCCGGCGGGCGCTGGACGCCGGCGCGTCCACCGGAGGCTTCACCGACGTGCTGCTGCGAGCGGGGGCCGCGCACGTCGTCGCCGTCGACGTCGGATACGGACAACTCGCCTGGACTCTGCAGAGCGATGAACGCGTCACCGTCAAGGACCGTACGAACGTACGCGAATTGACGCTCGAAGCGATCGATGGGGAGCCTGTGGATCTTGTCGTGGGGGATCTGTCCTTCATCCCGCTCGGCCTGGTGCTGCCCGCCCTGGTGCGGTGCGCGAAGCCGGACGCCGACCTGGTGATGATGGTGAAACCGCAGTTCGAGGTGGGCAAGGAACGTCTCGGCAGCGGGGGAGTCGTGCGCAGCCCGCAACTGCGGGCGGAGGCCGTGCGGGGCGTGGCCGAGAAGGCGTGGGAGCTCGGGCTCGGAGTGCGGGGCGTCACCGCCAGTCCGCTGCCCGGGCCGTCGGGGAATGTCGAGTACTTTCTCTGGCTGCGGTCCGGTGCACCCGAGCTGGACCCGGCCGACGTTGACCGTGCAGTGGCGGAGGGGCCGCGTTGACACAGAACCGAGCTCGTACAGTTTTCCTGCTCGCACACACCGGGCGGCCTGCGGCCGTCCGCAGTGCCGAGCTGGTGGTCAAGGGGCTGCTGCGCGAGGGCATCGGCGTGCGCGTCCTGGAGTACGAGGCGCGCGATCTGCCGCTGCCGGACCAGGTGGAACTGGTCAAGGAGGCGACCCCGCAGAGCCTCGACGGGTGCGAGCTGCTGATCGTGCTCGGCGGTGACGGGACGCTGCTGCGCGGCGCCGAGTTCGCCCGCGCCTCCGGGGTGCCGATGCTCGGCGTCAACCTCGGACGGGTCGGGTTCCTGGCCGAGGCCGAGCGGGACGACCTCGACAAGGTCGTCGACCGGGTGGTGACCCGCTCGTACGAGGTCGAGGAGCGGATGACCATCGACGTCGTCGTCCACCGCAACGGCGACATCGTGCACACCGACTGGGCGCTGAACGAGGCCGCCGTGCAGAAGGTGTCCGCCGAGAAGCTGCTCGAGGTCGTGCTGGAGATCGACGGGCGGCCGGTGACCGGGTTCGGCTGCGACGGCATCGTGCTGTCGACGCCGACCGGGTCGACCGCGTACGCGTTCTCCGCGGGCGGGCCCGTGGTGTGGCCCGAGGTGGAGGCGCTGCTGATGGTGCCGATCAGCGCGCACGCGCTGTTCGCCAAGCCGCTGGTGACCTCGCCGGACTCGGTGCTCGCGGTGGAGGTGCTGCCGCACATCCCGCCGGGCGTGCTGTGGTGCGACGGGCGGCGCACGGTGGAGCTGCCGCCGGGGGCGCGGGTGGAGGTGCGGCGCGGAGCCGTGCCGGTGCGGCTGGCCCGGCTGCACCACGCGTCGTTCACCGACCGGCTGGTGGCGAAGTTCGCGCTGCCGGTCTCGGGGTGGCGGGGAGCACCTCACTAGGCGCTCCGCTGGATGCTGGGTGTGCCGTGTTCCTGCGGCGTTCTGCCGTGTTGCGCCGCGTTGTGCTGTCGGTCGGCCGCGTTCTGCCGCGGTGTGTCGTCGGTCGGCTGCGGCGCCGTGGTGGCTGGTCGCGCAGTTCCCCGCGCCCCTGCGGGGGCGCTGCCCAGCCGTCCCTCCGGTGGGGAACGCCTGTTCGGTGAGTGAACCTTCGGTGGGTCGCGGGCCGCGGGACGCCGGATGGGCGGGGCGGCGTCGCACACCGTGCGGGAAACCTCGTAAGGTCGGGTGCGTGCTTGAGGAGATGCGGATACGGTCGCTCGGAGTCATCGACGACGCGGTCGTGGAGCTGTCGCCCGGCTTCACCGCCGTCACCGGCGAGACGGGCGCGGGCAAGACCATGGTGGTCACCAGCCTGGGTCTGCTGCTGGGCGGGCGCGCGGACCCGGCGCTGGTGCGGATCGGCGCCGGCAAGGCGGTCGTGGAGGGGCGGATCGCCGTCCCCGAGGGCGCCGCGGCCGCGGTGCGGGCCGAGGAGGCCGGGGCCGAGCTCGACGACGGCGCGCTGCTGATCAGCCGTACCGTCTCCGCCGAGGGGCGCTCCCGCGCGCACCTCGGCGGACGCAGCGTGCCCGTGGGCATGCTCGCGGAGCTCGCCGACGAGTTGGTGGCCGTGCACGGGCAGACGGACCAGCAGGGGCTGCTGAAGCTGTCCCGGCAGCGGCAGGCGCTCGACCGGTACGCCGGGGACGCCGTCGCCGTGCCGCTGGCCAAGTACACCGAGGCCTACCGGCGGCTGCGGGCCGTCTCCGTGGAACTCGACGAGATCACCACCCGTGCGCGTGAACGGGCCCAGGAAGCCGACATGCTGCGCTACGGGCTCGACGAGATCGCCGGGGTCGAGCCGCGCGCCGGTGAGGACGTGGAACTGGCGGAGGAGGCGGAGCGGCTCGGGCACGCGGAGGCGCTGTCGTCCGCCGCGACGGCCGCGCACGCCGCCCTCGCCGGCAATCCGGAGGACCCCGAGGGCATCGACGCCACGACCCTCGTCGCGGGTGCGCAGCGGGCGCTGGACGCCGTCCGCTCGCACGATCCGGCGCTGGCCGCGCTCGCCGGACGGATCGGGGAGATCGGCATCCTGCTGGGCGACGTGGCCGGGGAACTGGCCGGATACGCCGACGACCTGGACGCCGATCCGCTGCGGCTGGCGGCCGTCGAGGAGCGGCGGGCCGCGCTCACCGGGCTGACCCGGAAGTACGGGGAGGACGTGGCCGCCGTCCTGGCGTGGGCCGAGCATGGCGCCGCGCGGCTGACCGAGCTGGAGGGCGACGACGAACGGATCGGCGAGCTGACCGCCGAGCGGGACGCGCTGCGGGCCGAACTGGGCGGGCTGGCGCAGGCGTTGTCGGACGCCCGGGCGGAGGCGGCGGAGCGGTTCGCGGCCGCGGTGACCGCGGAGCTGGCCTCGCTCGCGATGCCCCACGCGCGCGTGTCGTTCGACATCCGGCAGACCGAGGACCCGGAGGGCGTGGAGGTCGGCGGGCGCACCGTCGCCTGCGGGCCGTCCGGCGTCGACGAGGTGGAGCTGCTGCTCGCCCCGCACCCGGGGGCGCCGCCGCGGCCCATCGCCAAGGGTGCGTCCGGCGGTGAACTTTCCCGCGTGATGCTCGCCGTCGAGGTCGTCTTCGCGGGGACGGATCCGGTTCCGACGTACCTCTTCGACGAGGTCGACGCCGGTGTCGGCGGGAAGGCCGCCGTCGAGATCGGGCGGCGGCTGGCGCGGCTGGCGAAGACCGCGCAGGTGGTGGTGGTCACGCACCTGCCGCAGGTGGCCGCCTTCGCCGACCGGCAGCTGCTGGTGGAGAAGACCCAGGACGGGTCGGTCACCCGCTCCGGGGTGAAGGTCCTCGAAGGAGAGGAGCGCATCCGGGAGTTGTCGCGGATGCTGGCCGGCCAGGAGGACTCGCAGACGGCACGCGCGCACGCCGAGGAACTGCTGGCCACCGCACGGGCGGACGGATAGCGGCCACCGCGCGGGCGGGCGGATAGCGGCCGCCGCGTAGGGTGACCGGATGACCGACCGCGCTCGCCGGGCTTCCTCTTTCTGTCTCGCCGCCGTCCTCACCCGCGCCGGCATCGCGGGTCTGCGTGCCAAGTCGCCGGGCGGGCGCGGGCTCTGGGAGCGCGAGAACTATGCCGGGCGGACCGTCGGGCTGTACGCCGGGCCCGCGTCCGCCCTGGCGGCGGCCGTCGTCGCGGGTCGGCTGCGGCCCGCCGCCGGGTTCGCGGTGCTCGCCGCCGGCGCCTGCGGGGCCTGGGACGACGTGGCCGGCGACCACCGGCGCGGGCTGCGGGCGCACCTGTCGGCGCTGCGGGACGGTGAAGTCACCAGCGGCGTGGTCAAGTTGTTCGGGATCTCCGCGGCCGGGCTGGTCGCGGGGGCGCTGCTGAAGGAGCGGTTTCCGGACAAGGTGCTCGCCGGGATCGTGATCGCCGGGGCCGCGCACTTCGTCAACCTCGTGGACGTACGGCCCGGCAGGGCGGCCGCGGCGGTGGTCGCGCTGGGGGCGCCGGGACTGCTGCGGGAGGGCCCCGGGGCGCGGCCGGCCGCCGGGGTGGCCGCCGCGGCGGTGGGCGCCGCCGTGGCCGTGCTGCCGAACGACCTCGGCGAGCGGCTCATGCTGGGCGACACCGGGGCGCACGCGCTGGGCGCGGCCCTGGGGACCGCCGCCGTCGCCCGCAACGGGCGCGCGGGACTGCTCGCGCACGCCGTGGCCCTGGTCGCCGCGGCGGCCTACGGCGACCGGGTGAGCGGGGCGGCACGCGCGCTCGGCGCGTGAGACCTGTCCGGAACCACACGCTCCTTCACTCGTACGGGTGACGTGCTTCTTGCGCCGCGCCGTCACCCGGCCCGCCGCGTTCCCGGAACACCCGTACGTGCTGGCATCCTTGAGGAGTACGTGGAGGAAACCGCGCGGTACACCCCTCCGTCCGATCCTTCTGTACGTTCTTCGTGACCGCCCGACGCCGAACCAGGAGCCCCGGCCACGTGACCCCCGTGAGCAGCCACTCGCCGCACGGCCAGTCGCCGCTGCGCACCGTGCAGGTGCTGGGCGGCGGCAACGCCGGCAGCAGCGCGCACGTGCGCTCGCTGGCCGCGGGGCTGGTCGCCCGGGGCCTGCGGGTCACGGTGTGCGCCCCCGTCGAGGCCGATCACGCCTACGACTTCACCGGCACCGGCGCCGCCCACGTGCACGTGGCGCGCAGCAGCGACCCGGGCGCGATCGCCGCGCTGCGGGAGGCGTGCCGGGACGCCGACCTGGTGCACGCGCACGGCCTGCACGCCTCCTTCCGGGCCGCGCTCGCGCTCAGCGGCCGGCGCACCCCGCTCGTCGTCACCTGGCACAGCCGGGCGTACGCCGACGGCGCGCGCGCCCATCTGCTGCGCCTGCTGGAGCGCCGGGTCGCGAAGGCGGCGACCGTCGTGCTCGGCACCTGCTCGGACCTCGTGGACCGAGCCCGCCGGACCGGAGCGCGCGACGCGCGGCTCGCCGCCGTGTCGCTGCCCGGCCCGCGCCCCGGCGCGACCGCCGAAGCCGACGACCCGGACCGGCAGCGCGCCAAACTCCGGGCCGAACTCGGCGCCACGGAAAGGCCGTTGCTGGTGGCGGCCGGCCCGCTCGACCGGCACGGCGGCCATCAGACCCTGCTGGACGCCGCGCGCGTGTGGCGCCGCCTCGACCCTGTGCCGCTCGTCGTGCTCGCCGGTGAGGGCCCGCTGCGTCCCGCCCTGCAACGCCGGATCGAGGACGAGCGACTGCCGGTCCGGCTCGCCGGGCTCCGCGACGACCTCGCCGAACTGCTCGCCGCGGCCGACCTCGCGCTGCTGACGAGCAGGTGGGAGGCGCGCTCGGTGCTCGCCCAGGAGGCCCTGCACGCGCGCGTGCCGCTGGTCGCCACCGCGGTCGGCGGGGTACCCGAACTCGTCGGCGACGCCGCCGACCTGGTCCCGTACGGGGACGCGACGGCCCTCGCCGACACCGTCGTACGCCTGCTCGGCGACCCCGAGCGCCGGGAACTGCTCGCGGCGCGGGGCGTCCGGCAGACGGCCAGTTGGCCGACCGAGGACCAGACGGTGGCCCAAGTACTCAGCATCTACGACGAGTTGACCCAGGTCTGGCCGCTCGTCCGGCCTCCGGTGCGGCGTTAGGAGACGTGCCGGCGGGCCCGCAGCGCGAGGCTCAACGCCAGTACCGTCTGCGGGTCCTCGAGGTCGGTGCCGAGCAACTCGCCGATGCGGGCCAGGCGGTTGTAGAGCGTCTGCCGGTTGAGGTGGAGCTCGCGGGCGGTCTCCGCCTTGCGGCCCGCGTGCGCCAGGTACGTCTCCAGCGTCGGCAGCAGCGGCGGCCGGGAACGGCTGTCGTGATCACGCAGGGGACCGATCGCGCGGTCCACGAACGCCGCCAGGTCCGGGTGGTCGCGCAGCCGCCACAGCAGCAGGTCGATGTCCAGACGACGGGCGTCGTGCCAGGGCCGGTCCGACAGCCCCTGCGCCGCGGCCGCCGTCTCGGCCGCGTGCCTGAGCCCCGCCGACGCCGCCGCCCAGCCGCCGGCCACCCCGACCACCACCACCGGGGGCTGGGTCCCCGGGCGCTGCATGCCGGCCCGTTCCACCCCGGCCCGCAGCGCCGCAGCCGCCCGGTCCGCCACCGCCGGCCGCTCCCGCTCCGAACGCAGGCCCAGCAGCACCAGCACGCGGCCCTCGACGGGCCGTACACCCAGCAGCACCGGGACCCCCACCGAGGACAGCTCCTCCAGGACCGCGCGCGCCAGCACCGCCCAGCCGCCTCCGGGGGAGAGGGCGCCGCCGAGCCGCATGACGACCGGCAGCAGCGGACCGTCGCCCGGCTTGAAACCCAGCACACGGGCCTGCGCGGGCGCGTCCTGAGCGGTGATGCGGCCCTCGGCGAGATCGGTCAGGAAGTCACCGCGTCCGCGCGCCGCCAGCTCCTCCTCCTGCCGCGCCTGCATCAGCACCACCGCGAGGATGCCCGCGGCCCGCTCGGCGGCCATGCGGTGGACGGGGGCGAGCGGAGCGCGTACGGGCAGCAGCACCAGCCGGGCCCGCACGGACCCCGTTCCGTGCCCGCCGCCGGGCACGTCCACGAGCACCGAACCGGCGGGCGGCGCGTCCTTGTGCTGGCTGCGCAGCCCCTCCCACACCTGAAGCGGATCCGCTCCTTCCGGTCCGGCGCCGGCCGCGTACAGGAGCCGGCCGTCCGTCGTCTCCAGGAAGACCGGGTTGCCGCCGAAGTCGGCCAGGATGCCCAGCACCTGCGGCACACCGCCGCCGCCCAGCAGGGCCTCGGTGCACCGGCGGTGCACCTCCTCGGCCCGTTGCAGCAGCGCGTAGTGGCCGTTGACGATCTCGGTGTGGATCTCCTCGGTGACCGTGACGAAAGGCACCTCGCGATGCAGCTGGACGAGCGGGAGACCGGCCGTCCGCGCCGTGTCGACGAGGGCGGCCGGCAGCCGCGTGAAGCGCGGGCCGAGCTCGACGACGAGGGCGGCGATGCCGCGCTCGGCCAGCGTGCGCACGAACGCGCGCTGCTCCGCCGGGCGCGTGCCCAGGCCGTATCCCGTGGTCAGCAGCAGCTCACCGCCCTTGAGCAGCGAGGCGATGTTGGGCACCTCGCCCGCGTGCACCCACCGCACCGTGCGCTGCAGCCGGTCGCCGCCCGCCACCACCTCGGGCAGCCCGCTGCGCAGCCCGGGCAGCTCCAGCGCCCGCTGCACGGTGATCCCGGCGCCCTGGGTGTCGAACCCGCTGTTCACGCCGCTGTTCATGCTGCTGTCCGTGCCGCTGCCCGTGCCGCTGTCCATGAGCCGGACGCTACCCGCGCAGGTGCGGCGGCGGCACCTCCGGCGCGAGATCGGGCAGCCCGCCCCACCGCGTCGGGGACCGGCGGACGGCCGTGACGCAGGAGTCCGGGGCGGCCCGGCGCGCCCGGTGGGTCAGGCCCGGAGATACGCGAGGACGGCCAGGACCCTGCGGTGGGTCGCGTCGGTCGGAGGCAGGTCCAGCTTGGCGAGGATGTTGCCGACGTGCTTGCCGATCGCGGCTTCGGAGACCACCAGCTCCCTGGCGATCGCGCCGTTGGACCTGCCCTCGGCGATCAGCGCCAGCACCTCGCGTTCGCGCGGGGTGAGCCGCTCCAGCGGATCGCGGCGGCGGCGCAGCAGCAGGCGCACCACCTCCGGGTCGACCACCGTCCCGCCGGCCGCGACCTTGCGCAGCGCTTCCACGAACTCCTCGACCTGGCCGACCCGGTCCTTGAGCAGATAACCGACGCCCGACCCGTCGCCGGAGTCCAGCAGCTCGGCGGCGTACGTCCGCTGCACGTACTGACTGAGGACCAGGACCGGGAGGGCGGGGCGCTTCTCGCGCAGCCGCACCGCCGCCTGCAGGCCCTCGTCCTGGAATCCGGGCGGCATGCGGACGTCCGTCACCACGATGTCGGGGAGGTGCTCCTCGACCGCGGCGGTCAGTGCCCGCGCGTCCCCGACGGCCGACACCACCTCGTGGCCGCAGCGGCCGAGCAGGCCGACGAGCCCTTCCCGCAGCAGCACGCTGTCCTCGGCCAGCACTACGCGGAGCGGTCGGCCGCCCTGGTCAACTGGCAAGGAAACTCCACACGCAACAGAGTCGGTCCACCCGGCGGACTGGTCAGGGCAAGTCTGCCATCCAGGACCGACACCCGGTCCGCGAGACCGGTGAGGCCGCTGCCCGCCGAGGGGTCCGCGCCGCCGCGGCCGTCGTCGCGCACCTCGAGGAACAGGCGTCCGTCGCGATGACCGCCGCTCACCCGCGCGCGGCCGGCCCCGCTGTGTCTCGACACGTTGGCGAGCGCCTCGCAGACCACGAAGTACGCCGCGGACTCGACCGCCTGAGGCGGCCGTCCCGGCAGCCGGAGATCGACGTCGACGGGGATCACGCAGCGGTCGGCGGCGTCGGCGACCGCGGCCGGAAGGCCGTAGTCCGTGAGGACCTTGGGGTGGACGCCGTGGATGAGCTCGCGCAGTTCCGCGAGCGCCTCGCCCGCCTCCTCGTGGGCCCTGGCGAGCTGGTCGGCGAGCGGGCCGGGCGGGGCGTCGAGGCGGGCCAGCCCGAGGGCCAACGTCAGTGCCACCAGGCGCTGTTGGGCGCCGTCGTGCAGATCGCGCTCGATCCGGCGCCGCTCCGCCTCGAAGGCGTCCACCAACCGGACGCGGGAGCGGGCCAGTTCGACCATCTCGGCGCCGAGCTCGCCCTCGCGGGAGGCGATCAGCAGCCTGGCCAGCCCGGCACGGGCGCCCGCCGTGACGCCGAGCGCGTAAGCGCCCAGGCCCGTCAGGAGCAGACCCAGTACGGCGACGCCGAACGCGGTCGGCCAGGTGGTGACCGTCCACTGTTTGAGCACCTTCGCCTCATGGCCGTCGCCGATCGTGGCCATCAGCAGCGGCGTGGCGGCCATGGACAGCGGGAAGCACAGGGCGACCGTGATCGCCAGGGCGTCGACGGGCCACAGCAGCCCGGCGAACAGCAGCGCGTACCCGAGCTCCCGCCAGGTCGCCTGTTCCCGCAGCCGGGTGGTCAGCCAGGCCCACAGCCCCGGGGCGGCCGGCACCCGGTGCCGGCCGGACACCGGATCGCGGGCGATCAGGCGCAGCCTGCGCCGCTCCACCCAGGCCACCGGGATCCCGCCGAGGGCGATCACGACCAGCAGCGGCAGCCCCACCAGGAGCAGGGCGAGCGCGCCGCAGACCGCTGCCGCGGTCACGATCCCCGCCAGGGTGACGACCCCGGTCACCGCGCCGGTGAGCAGATACGCGGCGGAGCGCCAGGGCCAGGCCGACAGCAGGAAGCCCGGCCGGGACATGGCCTGCCACACGTTCCGAGGGTGCATGTGCATGACCGTAGGGGGCCGCATCGGCCGGTGCCATCGGTCCGGACTCCGTATCCGGGGTAGGTCTGGCCCTACCCCAGGTCTCGTTCCGGCCGTACTGCGTCACCGGGGCGGTCCGCGGTTTCGTGGAGGCACCGACGAACCGAGGAGCAGACGCTGGTGAGGGAACACATGTCCGACGACGCGATCCGACTGCGGTCCGTGACCCGGCGGTACGAGGCGGGCGGCACCTCCGTCACCGCCCTCGACCAGGTGTCGCTCGCCTTGCGGAGGGGGACCTTCACCGCCGTCATGGGCCCGTCCGGGTCCGGCAAGTCGACCCTGCTGCAGTGCGCCGCGGGCCTGGACCGGCCCACGTCGGGCTCGGTCACTGTGGGCGGCACCGAGCTGACCACGCTGAGCGAGACCGGGCTGACCCTGCTGCGCCGCGACCGCGTCGGCTTCGTGTTCCAGGCGTTCAACCTGCTGCCCTCGCTGACCGCCGAGCAGAACGTGGCCCTGCCGCTGCGGCTGGCCGGCCGCCGCCCGAAGAAGTCCCAGGTGCGCGCGGTGCTCGAACAGGTCGGGCTCGGCGACCGGGCACGGCACCGGCCGGCGGAGCTGTCCGGCGGCCAGCAGCAGCGGGTGGCCCTGGCCCGCGCCCTGATCACCCGCCCCGACGTGCTGTTCGGCGACGAGCCGACCGGCGCGCTCGACTCCCGGACCGGCCGCGAGGTGCTGACCCTGCTGCGCGGCACGGTCGACCGGGACGGCCAGACGGTCGTCATGGTCACCCACGACCCCGTCGCCGCCGCCCACGCCGACCGCGTCGTCTTCCTCGTCGACGGCCGGGTCAACGGCGAGCTGACCGGAGCCTCCGCCGAGGACATCGCCGCGCGCATGACCGAGCTGGAGGCGGCGCCGTGCTGAGCACCACGCTGCGCACCCTGCGCACCCGCTGGGTCACCTTCGTCGGCAGTTTCGTCGCCCTCTCGCTGGGCGTGGCGCTGATCGCGGTGATGGGGCTGGCCCTGGCGTCCTCGCTGCACGCACCCGGCCGGGGGCCGGAGCGGTTCGCCGCCGCGCCGGTCGTCGTCAAGGGCCAGGACACCCTCGAGGTGCCCACCTCGAAGGGCGGCCGCACCCAGAAGCTCGCGCGGCCGCGCGCCGTGCCCGACGCCGTGCTCGCGAGGCTGCGGCGCCTCGGGACCGTCGTCGAGGACCGGTCGTTCGCCGTGCGCGCCGCCGACGGGCCCGCCGGACTGGTGGGCCACCCCTGGTCCACCGCGGCCTTCGCACCGTACGAACTGCACGCGGGACGCGCGCCGGAGGCCGCGGACGAGGTCGTCGTCAGCGGTGACTGGGCCCGTCCGGGCACCCGGGTGCGGACCGACGGAGGCACCGTGCGCGTCGTCGGCACCGTGGCCGGGCTCGGCTTCGAGAACGCCGTGTTCTACACCGACACCCGCGCCGCCGAACTGTCGCCGCGCAGCCTCCAGTCGGTGGTCGACGCAGACGCGGCGGCCGTGCGCGAGGCGGTGCGCGGCAGCGGCGGCGTGCAGGTCCTCACCGGGGACGCGCGCCGGTACGCCGACGCCGACCCCGACCGGGACAGCGAGGCCCTCACCGCGATGAACGCCATGTTCGGCACGGCCGGCGGCGTCACCGGGTTCGTGTCGGTGTTCGTGGTGGCCTCGACGTTCGCGTTCGCGGTGGCCCAACGGCGTCGCGAGTTCGGGCTGCTGCGCACCGCCGGGGCGACCCCGGGGCAGATCCGCCGCATGGTCGTCTCCGAGGCGCTCGTGGTCGGTGTGCTGGCCTCGGCCGCCGGCTGCGCGCTGGGTTCCTACGGGGCTCCGAAGCTCGCCGAGTGGGCGGTCGACGAGAGGCTCGCGCCCCGCTGGTTCACCATCGGCGACGACACCTGGCCCTGCCCCGTGGCGTTCTCGACCGGCCTGTCGGTGGCCCTGTGCGGCGTGCTGGCCGCGTCCTGGCGGGCCGGTCGCACACCTCCCGGCGAGGCGCTGCGCGAGGCGGCCGTGGACACCCGGGCGCTGACCCGGTGCCGCGGGCTGTCCGGCGCGGCCCTGCTGATCACCGCCGCGGTGACGCAGGCCCTGGCCCTGCTGACGGACCCGGGCGACCTGCTGCATCGCAAGACCTATGTGAGCCGGCCGATGCTGCTGATCACCGCGGTGGCGCTGCTCGCGCCGGTGCTGGTGCCGCCGCTGGCCCGGCTGATCGCCTGGCTGCCGGCCCGGCTGCCAGGCGCGGGCGGGACGCTGGTGCGGGAGAACGCCGCGGCCGGGGTGCGCCGTACCGCCGCCGTCGCGGCGCCGGTGCTGGTCACGGTCGCGCTGGCGGGCTCGCTGCTGGGCGCCACCGCCACCCTCGACGAGGCGAAGGCCGCCGAGCTGCGCGCGCGGACGGCCGCCGACTTCGTGGTCACTGCGGCGGGCGGCGCCGGCTTCGACGAGGCGACGCTGAGGCGGCTGCGGGCCGTGTCCGGTGTCGTGGTCTCCGCGAGCTCGTCGAGCGCCGTGTACGTCCTGGAGGACGGCACGGCGCTCATCAGGTCCGACGCCAGGGCCGTCGAGCCGGAACCGCTCGCGGCGACGGCGCGCCTCCCGCTCGCCGCGGGGAAGGTGAGCGACCTGGACGACGACTCGATCATCGTCAACGAGGAGTGGCAGAAGCACACCGTGGGCGAGCGCGTGGACGTGTGGCTCGGCGACGGCACGCGGAAGTCCCTGAAGATCGCCGCGGTCATGACCACCGGCACCGGCGGCAACGGCGTCTACGTCACCCCGCGCAACGCCCCCGGGGCGCCTGTCGACCGGGTCGACGTACGCCTCGCGGACGGCGCCGGTACAGCCGCCGTGGCCGCCGGTCTGCGTCGGGCGGTGCGGGCGTCGGGCGGGCAGGTCCTCACCGGGGACGCCTGGGTGCGGGCGAGCCGCTCCGGGGCCGGCCGGACGACCCGGGCGGGCCTCTTCCTGGTCCTCGGGATCGCCCTGCTGTACACCGGCATCTCACTGGCGAACACGATGGTCATGGCGACCTCCGGCCGGGTCCGCGAGCTGGCTGCGCTGCGGCTGGCCGGCGCCACCAGGGGGCAGGTGCTGCGGCTGGTGGGCGGCGAGGCGCTGCTGGTCGTCATGGTCGGCGGACTGCTGGGAGCGCTGGTCGCCGGGCTCGGCCTGGCGGGCATGTGGAGCGCGCTGGGCCTGCTGTCGGTGCGGACGTCCGTCGCGGTGCCGTGGGCGACGCTCGCGGCGGTCGTGGGCGCCTGCGCGGTGCTCGCCGTGATCTCGGCGGTCGTCCCGGCAGGCCTCTGCCTGCGCCGCGGAACGGTGGAACTCGCGGGCATGCGCGAGTGACCGGCCGGCGTCGGCAGCCGTCCCGGATCCGGCGGCGGCGGGCGGAGCACCCGGTCGTGTGCCGTTCGCCGGCGGCGCGCCCCGGTCGTCCGCGCGGGACGACCGGGGCGGTCCGAGCGGTCAGCCGCCGTACGCGCCCGAGGCGGTCAGGCGCAGGGCCGTGTCGATCAGGGGCACGTGGCTGAAGGCCTGCGGGAAGTTGCCGACCTGGCGCTGGCGGCGCGGGTCCCACTCCTCGGCGAGCAGGCCGAGGTCGTTGCGCAGCGACAGCAGCTTCTCGAACAGCTTGCGGGCCTCGTCCACCCGGCCGATCATCGCGAGGTCGTCCGCCATCCAGAACGAGCAGGCCAGGAACGCGCCTTCGTCGCCGGGCAGGCCGTCGACGCCCTCGCTCTCGCCCTCGGTGGGGTAGCGCAGGATGAACCCGTCCGGGGTGGACAGCTCGCGCTGGATCGCCTCGATGGTGCCGATCACCCGCTTGTCGTCCGGCGGCAGGAAGCCCATCTGCGGGATCAGCAGCAGCGAGGCGTCCAGTTCCTTCGAGCCGTAGGACTGGGTGAAGGTGTTGCGCTCCTTGTCGTAGCCCTTCTCGCAGACGTCCCGGTGGATGTCGTCGCGCAGCTCGCGCCAGCGCTCCAGCGGGCCGTCCGCGTCGCCGGACTCGATGAGCTTGATCGTGCGGTCGACGGCGACCCAGGCCATCACCTTCGAGTGCACGAAGTGACGGCGCGGGCCGCGCACCTCCCAGATGCCCTCGTCCGGCTCCTGCCAGTGCTTCTCCAGGTAGCGGATGAGCTTCAGCTGGAGCAGGGAGGCGTAGTCGTTGCGGGCCAGGCCCGTCATGTGGGCCAGGTGCAGCGCCTCGGTGACCTCGCCGTACACGTCCAGCTGGAGCTGGTGGGCGGCGCCGTTGCCGACGCGCACCGGCGCGGAGTTCTCGTAGCCGGGCAGCCAGTCCAGCTCCGCCTCGCCCAGCTCCCGCTCGCCCGCGATGCCGTACATGATCTGCAGGTTGTCCGGATCGCCGGCGACGGCCCGCAGCAGCCACTCGCGCCAGGCGCGGGCCTCCTCGCGGTAGCCGGTGCGCAGCAGCGAGGACAGGGTGATCGCCGCGTCGCGCAGCCAGGTGTAGCGGTAGTCCCAGTTGCGGACGCCGCCGATGTCCTCGGGCAGCGAGGTGGTCGGCGCGGCGACGATGCCGCCGGTGGGGGCGTACGTCAGCGCCTTCAGCGTGATCAGCGAGCGGACCACCGCCTCGCGGTAGGGGCCGTGGTACGTGCAGTGCTCGACCCACTCCCGCCAGAAGTCCTCGGTGGCCTGGAGCGACTGCTCCGGCTCCGGCAGCGCGGGCGGCTGCTTGTGCGAGGGCTCCCAGGAGATCGTGAACGCGATCCGGTCACCCGGGGCGACGGTGAAGTCCGAGTAGGTGGTGAGCCCCTTGCCGTACGTCTCGCACTCCGTGTCGTACCAGACGGAGTCCGGGCCGGCCACGGCCACCGTGCGGCCGTCGTGCCGGTGCACCCAGGGCACGACACGGCCGTAGGAGAAGCGCATCCGCAGCGCCGAGCGCATCGGGACCCGCCCCGTGACGCCCTCCACGATCCGGATCAGCTGGGGGGCGCCTTCACGCGGCGGCATGAAATCGGTCACCCGGACCGTGCCGCGCGGGGTGTCCCACTCGGACTCCAGGATCAGCGAGTCGCCCCGGTAGCCGCGCCGGGCCGCCGTGGGGGGCTCGGCCTCGGAGGCGTGCGCGGGGCCGAGCCGCCAGAAGCCGTGCTCCTCGGTGCCCAGCAGGCCGGCGAAGATGGAGTGCGAGTCGAAGCGGGGCAGGCACAGCCAGTCCACTGTCCCGTCCCGGCAGACCAGCGCCGCTGTCTGCATGTCTCCGATGAGTGCGTAATCTTCGATGCGCCCGGCCACGTGCAACTCCAGTCGAACGGCCACGTCGCCCCGGGAAGGGGCTGTCGCTAGTGCGGTCAAGGGGTCGTTGTATTGCGTCGTTGAGCGGTGAAGCAAAGCAGTCGTCCGTGCTGGGTGGCAAAACGACGATTCATGCTCAATGAACTGACGAGCTCTCGTTGTTCCGGTGAGTACGGGCGGGGGTGTGCCGTCCTACCCGGCCGGGCTCGGCAGCGAGTGTCCGAGCAGGATACGACGCACGTAGATGATCTGCGTGCCGCTCTCGGCAACCCGGGTCAGCCGAACGGGTGAGCAACGGGTGAGAAACCCGTGAGGGCGCGCGGGTCCGTGTCGACGCGTGCGCGGAGAGTGGCCGGAAGCCTTGGTGTCCCGGCGCTGATACCCTGGTAGCCCGTGGACCGGTGGGAGAAACCCCCCGAACCGCAGCGACGGCACCCCCGGAGATTCCCGGTCGGCAGCCGCACAGCACCCAGACCGCGACCACGGGAGCCCCCTCTTGGCCATGCCCGCTGCTTTCCGAAACAGCACAGCCACGACGACCAAGCACATCTTCGTCACCGGGGGTGTCGCCTCCTCGCTCGGGAAGGGTCTGACGGCCTCCAGCCTCGGCATGCTGCTCAAGGCGCGGGGCCTGCGCGTCGTGATGCAGAAGCTCGACCCGTACCTGAACGTCGACCCCGGCACGATGAACCCCTTCCAGCACGGTGAGGTGTTCGTCACCAACGACGGCGCCGAGACCGACCTGGACATCGGCCACTACGAGCGTTTCCTCGACCGTGACCTGGACGGCTCCGCCAACGTCACCACCGGCCAGGTCTACTCGACGGTGATCGCCAAGGAGCGGCGCGGCGAGTACCTCGGCGACACCGTGCAGGTCATCCCGCACATCACCAACGAGATCAAGCACCGCATCCGCCGCATGGCGACGGACGAGGTCGACGTCGTGATCACCGAGGTCGGCGGCACGGTCGGCGACATCGAGTCGCTGCCGTTCCTGGAGACGGTGCGCCAGGTCCGCCACGAGGTGGGCCGCGACAACGTCTTCGTCGTCCACATCTCGCTGCTGCCCTACATCGGCCCCTCGGGCGAGCTGAAGACCAAGCCGACCCAGCACAGCGTGGCCGCGCTGCGGAACATCGGTATTCAGCCGGACGCCATCGTGCTGCGCTGCGACCGCGAGGTGCCGACCGCGATCAAGCGCAAGATCTCGCTGATGTGCGACGTCGACGAGGCCGCCGTGGTCGCCTGCCCCGACGCCCGGTCGATCTACGACATCCCGAAGACCGTGCACGGCGAGGGCCTGGACGCCTACGTCGTCCGCAAGCTGGACCTGCCGTTCCGCGACGTGGACTGGACGACCTGGGACGACCTGCTCGACCGCGTCCACAACCCCGACCACGAGATCACCCTCGCCCTGGTCGGGAAGTACATCGACCTGCCCGACGCCTACCTCTCGGTCACCGAGGCGCTGCGCGCCGGCGGCTTCGCCAACCGGGCCCGTGTCAAGATCAAGTGGGTCACGTCCGACGACTGCAAGACCCCGGCGGGCGCCAAGGCGCAGCTCGCGGACGTCGACGGCGTGTGCATCCCCGGCGGCTTCGGCGACCGCGGCGTGCTGGGCAAGGTCGGCGCGATCCGCTACGCCCGCGAGAACCGGATCCCGCTGCTGGGCCTGTGCCTGGGCCTGCAGTGCATCGTGATCGAGGCCGCGCGCAACCTGGCCGACATCTCGGACGCCAACTCCACCGAGTTCGACCCGGCCACCGCCCACCCGGTGATCTCCACCATGGCCGAGCAGCTGGACATCGTCGCCGGCGACGGCGACATGGGCGGCACCATGCGCCTGGGCATGTACCCGGCCAAGCTGGCCGAGGGCTCCATCGTGCGCGAGGTCTACGACGGCAAGGAGTACGTCGAGGAGCGCCACCGGCACCGCTACGAGGTGAACAACGCCTACCGCGCGGAGCTGGAGAAGAAGGCCGGCCTGCTGTTCTCGGGCACCTCGCCGGACGGCAAGCTCGTCGAGTACGTCGAGTACCCGCGCGACGTCCACCCCTACCTGGTCGCCACGCAGGCGCACCCCGAACTGCGCTCGCGCCCGACCCGCCCGCACCCGCTGTTCGCCGGCCTGGTGAAGGCGGCCGTCGAACGCCGTCAGGAAGCGGGCGAGCGGGAGAATTCGAAGTAACACACCGGTTGTACGGTGGCCGGGGTGCATACCTTCACGAGGTGAGCACCCCGGTTTTCTCTTTGCGCGCGGAAGGGCAGGGCATGACGATCAAGGACACCCCCGAGGAGTGGGAGATCCGGGCGACGGACACCCCCTTCACGGGCAACAAGACCTCCGTCCGCACCGACGACGTGGTCATGCCCGACGGAACGGTCGTCCACCGCGACTACCAGGTCCACCCCGGCTCGGTCGCCGTCCTCGCCCTCGACGAGGAGGGCCGGGTGCTGGTCATCCGCCAGTACCGCCACCCGGTGCGCCACAAGCTGTGGGAGATCCCGGCGGGCCTGCTCGACGTGCCCGGCGAGAACCCGCTGAGCGCCGCCCAGCGCGAGCTGTACGAGGAGGCCCACGTCAAGGCCGGGGACTGGCGGGTCCTGACCGACGTCTACACCAGCCCCGGCGGCTGTGACGAGGCCGTGCGGATCTTCCTCGCCCGCGACCTGTCCGCGGCCGACGGCGAGCGCTTCGAGGTCGAGCACGAAGAGGCCGACATGGAGATCGCCCGGGTGCCCGTGGCCGAACTGGTCCGGGGCGTGCTCGCGGGCGAGCTGCACAACAACTGTCTCGTGGTGGGCGTGCTCTCGTTGGTCGCCGCGCGGAACGGGGACGGGCTGGACGCGCTGCGCCCGGCCGAGGCGCCGTGGCCGGCGCGCCCCTTCGAGGCCTGAAAGCGGGCCTGAAAGCGGGCCTGAAAGCGGGCCTGAACGCGGGCCTGAACGCGGGCCCGCACGCGGGCCTGAACGCCGCCTTGAACGCAACCGGCCCCACCGCCCCCGCCGTCCCCACCGGTACGACCATCGCCTGATCCGATCGGGGGATGCGCCCGCCGCGCTCGTCACGGAACGTTGCAGAGCGTGAACTAGGCTCTGTACATGCCCGGACCGGGGTCCCGGCGGGCTTGCGCGTGCGGTGGGACGGGAGTGTGGCCCGTGACGGATCAGGCGGTGGACACGGCCGGCGTACGGCTGTCGGAGCGCGCTGCCGAGGAGAGTCAATTCCTGGGCCGCATCCGTGAGTTGAAGGAGCTGCGGGCCGACATCGAACGCGCCGGCCTGGACACCCTGGCCGGCCGCAAGGCTCCCCGCGCGCGCGTGCTGCTCATCGCCGGCCGGCCCGGCTCGGGCCGCACGGCGCTCGCCGAGGAACTCGTACGGCAGGTCGCGGACCGTTACCACGACGGGGTGCTGCGCGCCCGCCTGAGCGAGCCCGACGGCACCCCCGTCCCCGTCGGGCGGACCGCCCGGGAACTGCTCGCCGCGCTGGACCGGTCCGCCCCGCCCGGAGCCACCGAGGACGACCTGAGCGACGCCCTGCGCGCCGCCCTCGCCGGCCGCCGCGCCCTGCTCCTGCTGGACGACGCGGCCGACGCCGAACAGGTCGACGCGCTCCTCCCGGACAACCCCGACTGCCTGGTCGTCGCCGTGTCCGGCGGCCCGCTCACCGGCATCTCCGACGTGCGCCCCTGCACCCTCGGCGGCCTGGACACCAAGTCCGCCATGGAATTCCTGACCCGGTACGCCGGCTCCGTGCGCGTCACCGTCGACCCCCGGTCCGCCGAGGACCTCGTCGAGGAGTGCCAGGCCCAGCCCGCCGCGCTGCTGCTGGCCGGCGGCTGGCTGGCCGCCCGCCCCGGCGCCGCCGTCGCCGACCTCGCCAAGCAGCTGCGCGCCGAGGGCGAGGAGGCGACCCCGCTGAGCCGGGTCTTCCGGCTCGCCTGCGCCGCGCTGCCCGCCCCGGCCACCCGCGTCCTGCGGTTGCTCTCCCTCGCCCCGGCCGGCCTGGTCGACCCGCACACCGCCTCCGCGCTCGCCGGCTGCTCGGTGGGCGCCGCGCGCGCCGCCCTGGACGACTTCACCGCCCTCGGCCTGCTGCGGGCGGTGGACTCGCCGCTGCCGCGCTACGAGGTCCCCGGTTGCCTGCACCCCCTGCTCGAGGCGCTCGCCGAGAGCCAGGACCGCCCCGGGGAACTGCAGCTGGCCCGCGCCCGGATGCTGGAGCGGACCGTGCGGCTGCTGCAGTCGTGCCGGGCGATCACCGAGACCGACAGCCTCGACGCGCGCGAGAAGCTCCAGAGCATGCCCCGCTCCCTGCGCTTCCCCAATCCGCGGGCGGCCGAGGAGTGGCTGCGGGTCAGCGGGCCCGCCCTGCTCGCCCAGGCCCGCCTCGCGGTGGCCGACGGCGAGCTGGACACCCTCGCCCGCCGCCTGATGTCCCAGCTGGTCAGGGCCATGATCGCGCACTTCGGCACGCAGGCCGCCGCGGCCGACCTGTACGGCGTCCACCGGCTGGTCCTCGACGTGGCCGAGCGGCGCGGCCTGCCCCGCGAGAAGGCCGCGGCGCTGCTGAACCTGGGCGACCTGGACGCCCGGACCGGCCGCACCGCCGAGGCGCTGGCACGCTATCGGGCCGCGCTGGACGCCGGACGCGAGGCGAACGACCCGTACGCGACCGGCCGCGCGATGGAATCCGTAGGCGGCGCCCACCAGGAACTCGGTGATCACGACCGGGCCGCCGACTGGTACGGCCGGGCTCTCGCCCAGCGCCTGGCCCGCGGCGAGCACGCGGACGCCGCCCGGCTGTACGGCCGTATCGCCGAGGCCCACACCTACACGGGCCGCTACGGCGAGGCACTGCGCAACTGGCGCGCGGCGGTCGCCGGGTACCGAAGGACCGGCGATGTGGCCGCCCAGGCAAGGGCGTTGAGCGAGCTGGCGCGGGTCCAGGAGTACGCGGGACGGCCCGCGGAGTCGCTGGGGACCTGCCACGAGGCGGTGGAGCTGGCGAGCCGCGCCGGGGACGTGCGTCTGCAGGCCGCGCTGCAGCTACGGCTCGCCGACACGATGGAGCACCTGGGCGACCCCGTGGCGGCCGGGGTGCACCGGAGCGCGGCCGAGCGGCTGCTGGCGGATGAGCCGGATGAGCCGGATGAGGGGGTGGATGAGGCACCGGAGGGGACCGGTCAGCCGAAACACGGCGCTGACGCCTGCGAAATCCGTAGTACATCCGCTGAAGATTGATGCAATGAAAGGCTAGACAGCGGGAACACCTTCATTAAACTGGCTCTGCCGCACCTTCTCCTGCGGTGTCTCCCGGTGTGCCGCGGCATGCCTGGGTATGTCCTGTAATGCACCACATTCCCCTGAGCCAAGGACCGTGATCCACGTGAAGGTCGGCATCCCCCGCGAGGTCAAGAACAACGAGTTCCGGGTGGCCATCACCCCCGCCGGCGTGCACGAGCTCGTGCGCAACGGGCACCAGGTCGTCGTCGAGCGCAACGCCGGTGTCGGCTCCTCGATCACGGACGACGAGTACGTCGCCGCCGGTGCCCGGATCCTCGACACCGCCGACGAGGTGTGGGCGACCGCCGACCTGCTGCTGAAGGTCAAGGAGCCGGTCGCCGAGGAGTACCACCGGCTGCGCAAGGACCAGACGCTCTTCACCTACCTGCACCTGGCCGCCTCCAGGGAGTGCACGGACGCCCTCCTGGAGTCCGGCACCACGGCGATCGCCTACGAGACCGTCGAGCTGCCCAGCCGCGCCCTGCCGCTGCTCGCCCCGATGTCCGAGGTCGCGGGCCGGCTGGCCCCGCAGGTCGGCGCCTACCACCTGATGCGCGCCGGCGGCGGCCGCGGCGTGCTGCCCGGCGGCGTCCCGGGCGTGCCGGCCGGCAAGGCCGTCGTCATCGGCGGCGGCGTCTCCGGCTGGAACGCCGCGCAGATCGCCATCGGCCTGGGCTTCCACGTGACCCTGCTCGACAAGGACGTCAACAAGCTCCGCGAGGCCGACAAGATCTTCGGCACGAAGATCCAGACCGTCGTCTCCAACGCCTTCGAGCTGGAGAAGGCCATCCTCGAGGCCGACCTGGTCGTCGGCGCGGTGCTCATCCCGGGCGCCAAGGCCCCGAAGCTGGTCACCAACGAGCTCGTCTCCCGCATGAAGCCCGGAAGTGTCCTTGTCGACATCGCGATCGACCAGGGCGGCTGCTTCGAGGACTCCCGTCCGACCACGCACGCGGAGCCGACCTTCCCGGTCCACGGTTCGGTCTTCTACTGCGTCGCCAACATGCCCGGCGCGGTGCCCAACACCTCCACGTACGCGCTGACCAACGCGACGCTGCCGTACATCGTCGAACTCGCCAACCGTGGCTGGGTGGAGGCGCTGCGCCGCGACCCCGCGCTGGCCAAGGGCCTCAACACGCATGACGGCAAGGTGGTTTACCGGGAGGTCGCCGAGGCACACGGACTGGAGCACGTGACGCTGGAGTCGTTGCTCGGCTGATCCGGGGCCAAGTCACCTTTTCATAAAGGCGATACGTCAACAAGACGCGTCAACCACGCACCCGCGGCCGGACCTTGCCCGACAAGGTCCGGCCGGATGTGTGTATGGTCACCTCGCGGCTCTCGACCAACTCGCCTCGAACGTGACTCTTCGGTCGATTCGCACGCCGGTGGGACCTGCCGTGCGACGGCCGTACGCCCTTGACAGAGGGATGTTTCATTGCCGACACATCCTGCCGGGTCCGGTGGATTGTGTTGCTGCGGACGCCCGACACGCCATAGAGTCGCCAATCGTCGGCATGGTGCCACGCTGACCTTGTCTAGAAGTTTCCTGGTCACCAAGGAGGTAAGACGACTTGTGAATGAGTCGACATTTTCTCCCGGGGGTGGTCAACCAGGAATGCCTGTCCGGGGCCAGGGCGGCGCCGCGGGATTCGAGGCTGTCGGCTCCGTCGCTGTGCGCACCTTCGCAGCCCACCAGAGTCACCGCGCAGGCGTGACTCAGCCAGCACACCAGAGCATGGATGGCCATCACGTGAACGCCATGGCCGGCGACGGAAGTGGCGCGCCCCACAACCACTTCGCCGACTACGACGAACTGCCCGACGGGCACTTCTACGACCCCGACGCCGAGTACGAGCCCGACCCGGAGTACGCGGCCACGCTCGCGCCCGACGCCGCCCGCCAGCGCCGCGAGCGCATCGGCCCGACCGGACGCCCGCTGCCGTACTTCCCGATCCCGGGTCCGCTGACCAGCCACGGCCCCGCGACGATCATCGCGATGTGCAACCAGAAGGGCGGCGTTGGCAAGACGACGTCGACCATCAACCTGGGTGCCGCGCTCGCGGAGTACGGCCGGCGTGTGCTGCTCGTGGACTTCGACCCGCAGGGCGCGCTGTCAGTGGGTCTCGGCGTCAACCCGATGGAGCTCGACCTCACCGTCTACAACCTGCTCATGGAGCGGGGCATGGCGGCCGACGAGGTGCTCCTGAAGACGGCGGTCCCGAACATGGACCTGCTGCCCAGCAACATCGACCTGTCGGCGGCGGAGGTCCAGCTGGTCTCCGAGGTCGCGCGCGAGTCCACGCTCCAGCGCGCCCTGAAGCCGCTGATGGCCGACTACGACTACATCGTGATCGACTGCCAGCCCTCGCTCGGCCTGCTGACCGTGAACGCGCTGACCGCCGCGCACAAGGTGATCGTGCCGCTCGAGTGCGAGTTCTTCGCGCTGCGCGGTGTCGCCCTGCTGACCGAGACCATCGAGAAGGTCCAGGAGCGGCTCAACCCGGAGCTGGAGCTCGACGGGATCCTCGCCACGATGTACGACTCGCGCACGGTGCACAGCCGTGAGGTGCTCGCGCGTGTCGTCGAGGCGTTCGACGATCACGTCTACCACACGGTCATCGGGCGCACGGTCCGCTTCCCGGAGACCACGGTCGCCGGTGAGCCGATCACCACGTACGCCTCGAACTCCGTCGGTGCCGCCGCCTACCGTCAGCTCGCCAGGGAGGTGCTCGCCCGGTGTCACGCCGAGTGAGTCTGCCGGGGGCCGACGAACTCTTCCGTACGACAGGGGGAACGGCGCTCCAGCCGTCCAGCCCGCGGCGGGCCAACGGCGAGGCCCGCGTGCCGCCTCCCGCCGGGGAGAGCGACGCGATCGCGGCCGCGGAGGACGCGCCGCAGTCGGTGCCCGCGCAGGGCGGCGACGGCGACGGCGCGGAGCACGTGGCGGTGGAGCCGGAGCCGGCCGACGCGGGGCAGTCCCGCAGCCGGGGCACGGAACGCTCAGACCGCCGGCAGCAGGGCCAGCAGGGTCAGCAGGCGCAGGAAGGTTCTGCCGCCCAGGCTGCCGCTGCCGCGGCGGGCGCCCAGCCGCGCAAGCGGGGGCGGGCGGCGGCGCGGCGGCCCAGCGGGCGGGAGAGGCACGACGAGAAGATCACCGTCTACGTCTCCGCCGAGGAACTGATGGACCTCGAACACGCGCGTCTGGTGCTGCGGGGCGAGCACGGGCTGGCCGTCGACCGCGGGCGCATCGTGCGCGAGGCGGTCGCCGTGGTGCTGGCCGACCTGGAGTCCCGCGGGGACGCGAGCATCCTCGTACGCCGGCTGCGTGGGCGGTAGCGGTAGCCTGCGGAGGCCATGACCTCCAGCGACGCTCCCGCCCCCGGCGCATCCGCCGGCCGTCGGCGCGCGCTGGGGAGAGGGCCCGGGGTGCCACCGGCCGCTCCGCCGGCCGAGCGCGCGACGCCCGTGGCGGACCCGGAGCGTACGGCGCCTGAGGCGCCTGTGGTGCCTGTGGCCGAGCCGACGGTCGGCGCGGAGCCCGTGCCTGCGGAGCCGGTGTCCACGGAGCCCGTGCCTGCGGAGCCTTCGGCCGAATCCGTCGCGCTGGAGCCGGAAACCGACCCCGGGCCGGAACGCGTGCGGGAGGTGCCGGCCGGCGACTCCGAGGCGTCCGGCGACGGCGTCTTCAAGGTCCGGCTCGCCAACTTCGAGGGGCCCTTCGACCTCCTCCTCCAGCTGATCTCCAAGCACAAGCTGGACGTCACCGAGGTGGCGCTGTCGAAGGTGACCGACGAGTTCATGGCCCACATCCGGGCGCTGGGCCCGGACTGGGACCTGGACGAGACGACCGAGTTCCTGGTGGTCGCCGCCACGCTGCTCGACCTCAAGGCGGCCCGGCTGCTGCCCGCCGCCGAGGTGGAGGACGAGGCGGACCTGGCGTTGCTGGAGGCACGGGACCTGCTGTTCGCGCGGCTGCTGCAGTACCGCGCCTACAAGCAGATCGCCGACATCTTCAGTCACCGGCTCGACCAGGAGGCCCGCCGCCACCCCCGTACCGTCGGCCTCGAACCGCACCACGCCGCGCTGCTGCCCGAGGTGGTGATCAGCATCGGCGTGGAAGGGTTCGCCAGGCTCGCGGTCAAGGCGATGCAGCCCAAGCCGAAGCCGCAGGTGTACGTGGACCACATCCACGCGCCCCTGGTGAGCGTGCGGGAGCAGGCCGGCATCGTCGTCGCCCGGCTCAGGGAGCTCGGCGAGGCCAGCTTCCGCACCCTGGTCGCGGACACCGGCGACACGCTGACCGTCGTGGCCCGTTTCCTGGCGCTGCTGGAGCTGTACCGCGAGAAGGCGGTGGCGCTGGACCAGGAGGCGGCGCTGGGGGAGCTGATCGTGCGCTGGACGGGCGGCGAGGGGGACGCCCGGCCGATGGTGACCGACGAGTTCGACCGGCCGCCCGAGCGGCCCGAGGAGGACAAGGCGTGAGCGAGGAGACCACCGACGTTCCGGCCGGGCTGCGCACGGTCGCCGATCTCGACCTCAAGCCCGCCCTGGAGGCGGTCCTCATGGTCGTGGACGAGCCCGCGACCGAGGAGCACCTGGCCCGGATCCTGGAACGGCCGCGTCGGCGGATCGAGGCCGCGCTGCGCGAGCTGGCCGACGAGTACACCGCCCAGGGCCGCGGCTTCGAGCTGCGGCTGATCGCGGGCGGCTGGCGGTTCTACACCCGTCCCGAGTACGCGGCGGCCGTCGAGCGTTTCGTCCTCGACGGCCAGCAGGCCCGGCTGACCCAGGCCGCCCTGGAGACCCTCGCGGTGGTCGCGTACCGGCAGCCGGTGAGCCGCAGCCGCGTCTCGGCCGTCCGAGGAGTCAACTGCGACGGTGTCATGCGCACCCTCCTGCAGCGCGGTCTGGTCGAGGAGGTGGGCACCGAACCCGAAACAGGTGCGATCCTGTACAGGACGACGAACTACTTCCTGGAGCGGATGGGCCTGCGCGGCCTGGACGAACTCCCGGAACTCGCGCCCTTCCTCCCGGAGGCGGAGGCGATCGAGGCCGAGACCCAGGAGGGTGTGCCGTCGTTCGATCCGGACGCTCCGGATTCCGAGGACGCAGACGACAAGACGGAACTTTGATGCGAAGCAGCAGCGGCAGGAACAGCAGCGGAAACAACGGCGGGAGCCGTGGTGGCAACAGCGGCGGCCGCGGCGGGAGCAGCGGTGGCCGCGGTAACTACCGCGGCGCCGGGAACGCCCGCGACGACAAGCAGGGCGGCCGGCCGAAGAAGCCGCGCCCGGAGGAGCGGCGCTACGACGTGGGACCCGGCGCCACCCAGGACGGCCCGAAGTCGGGCCGTGGCGCCTCGGCGCGCGGCGGCGCCAAGGGCGGCCCCAGGCAGGGCCAGGGCACCGGGCGCGGCCGTACGGCTCCGGCGAGTTCCCGTGAGTACGACGCCCGCGCCGAGGAGCGCAACCGGGAGCGGTACGCCGGTAAGAAGGACATCAAGCTCCCCAAGACCTTCCCGGGCGCCGAGCAGGAGGGCGAGCGGCTGCAGAAGGTCCTCGCCCGCGCGGGCTACGGCTCCCGGCGAGCCTGCGAGGAGCTGATCGAGCAGGCCAGGGTCGAGGTCAACGGCGAGATCGTCCTGGAGCAGGGCAAGCGGGTCGACCCGGAGAAGGACGAGGTCAGGGTCGACGGGCTGACGGTCGCCACGCAGTCGTACCAGTTCTTCTCGCTGAACAAGCCGGCCGGCGTGGTCTCCACCATGGAGGACCCGGACGGCCGGCAGTGCCTCGGCGACTACGTCACCAACCGGGAGACCCGGCTCTTCCACGTGGGGCGGCTCGACACCGAGACCGAAGGCGTCATCCTGCTCACCAACCACGGCGAGCTGGCCCACCGGCTGACCCACCCCAAGTACGGCGTGAAGAAGACCTACCTCGCGCACATCGTCGGCCCGATCCCGCGCGACCTGGGCAAGAAGCTCAAGGACGGCATCCAGCTGGAGGACGGCTACGCGCGCGCGGACCACTTCCGGGTCGTCGAGCAGACCGGCAAGAACTACCTGGTCGAGGTGACCCTGCACGAAGGCCGCAAGCACATCGTGCGCCGCATGCTCGCCGAGGCCGGCTTCCCGGTCGACAAGCTGGTGCGCACGGCCTTCGGCCCGATCACCCTGGGCGACCAGAAGTCGGGCTGGCTGCGCCGGCTGTCGAACACGGAGGTCGGCATGCTGATGCAGGAAGTCGACCTGTAGGGGCGTCCCGCACCGCGTAACGCCGCGCTCACCCCGCCGGGGAGCGCGGCGTCGACGTGTCGAGGAGGCGCCGCATGGTTTCCGCGGCCCGGACCGCCGCCGTGCCACAGCAGTTGTTGAACAGGACGTGGACCCGGTCGACCCGGGCCGCCAGGCGGCGCAGACGGGGCAGCCACTCGGTGAGTTCGGCCTCCGAGTAGTCGTGGCGGAAGCGGTCCTCCTTGCTGCCCGTGCCCCAGGCGGGGCTGCGTCCGTGGAAGCGGACGACGGACAGGCGCGGGGAGGTGACCGGGGTGACCGGCGGGATCGAGCCGGGCAGGGACCGGGCCATGTCGACGGCCACGGCCGCCATGCCGTACCGCGTGAGCAGTGCGCGCGTCGCCTCCGCCCACTCCGCGTTCCACCACCCGGGATGCCGGAACTCCACGGAGACCGGCCAGCCGGCGGTCCGCTCGGCGCACTCCCGCAGGAACGCCCCGGCCCGCCTGCCCGGCCGGAACCACGGCGGTAACTGGAACAGCACGCTGCCCAGCCGCCCCGCCGCGCGGAGCGGCTCGATCCCCTCGGTGAACCGTGCCCACACCTCGTCGAGCACCTTCGGGTCGCGCGGCTCGGCGGGCAGCCCGCCGGGCATCGCCGAGGCACGCGTCGGGTGCCCGGTCAGCAGCGAGAAGGCCTTCACGTCGAAGACGAAGCCCTCCGGCGTCCGCTCGGCCCACAGGTGGCTGTTGCGCGCGCCGGGCAGCGCGTAGTACGCCGAATCCACCTCCACCACCGGGAACCGCTCGGCGTAGTGCCGCAGCCGTCCCTCGGCGTCCCGCCGCCCCGCCGGATACCAGCCGCTGCCGACCAGCGCCCGGTCCGTCCAGGAACACGTGCCCACCAGGATCTCGCCCATCCCGTGCGGTTACCCGAAGAGGGGTTGTGAAAGCACGCGCCGATATTTATAGTCGATCTGACCATTAAAGAGGTGGGTGCGCATGGCCTTCGACAAGGACGAGTCCGGCAAGGGAACGGCGGGCTACGACAAGTACGCCTACGAACCCTTCGCCGTCACCGTCGACCTCGCCGTCCTCACCCTGCGCTCCGGCGCCCTGCACGTGCTGCTCGTCGAGCGCGGGCAGGAACCGTACGCCGGTCACTGGGCGCTGCCCGGCGGCTTCGTCGAGCCGGACGAGTCCGCCGAGACGGCCGCCCGGCGCGAACTCGCCGAGGAGACCGGCCTGGACGACGTCACCGGACTGCACCTGGAGCAGCTGCGCACGTACAGCGAACCCGGCCGCGACCCCCGCATGCGGGTGGTGTCCGTCGCCTTCACCGCCCTGCTGCCCGACGCGCCCGAACCGCGGGCGGGCAGCGACGCGGCGCGGGCGAGCTGGCTGCCGTACGACTCGGCCGGCCCCCTCGCCTTCGACCACGACCGGATCCTGGCCGACGCCCACGAACGCGTCGGCGCCAAGCTCGAGTACACCTGCCTCGCCACCGCCTTCTGCCCGCCCGAGTTCACCCTCGGCGAGCTCCAGCAGGTCTACGAGACGGTGTGGGGCACCGCCCTCGACCGCCCCAACTTCCGCCGCAAGGTGCTCGCCACGCCCGGCTTCGTCGAACCCGTCCCCGGCGCGGCCCGGTTGACCGGCGGCCGCGGCAAACCGGCCGCGCTGTACCGCGCCGGCCCGGCCACCACCCTGTACCCGCCCCTGCTCCGACCGTCCCCGGAAGGAAACACCGAATGAGCGACTGGACCGTCCACAAGCGCGCCGCCTCCGGTTCGTTGACCGGCCTCGCCCTCGGGGACGCCCTCGGTTTCCCCACCGAGTTCAATGACGTGCCGTCGATCCTCACCAAGTTCGGGCCGTGGCGGGAGATGGCACTGCCGCGGCCGGCCGTCGTCTCCGACGACACCCAGATGACGCTGGCGCTCGGCCGCGGACTCAGGACCGCCATGGACCGCGGGGTGCTGGCGCCGAAGCGGCTGGAGCGGCCGCTGCGCGAGGAGTTCGTGGACTGGTACCAGTCGCCGGAGAACAACCGGGCCCCGGGAAACACCTGCCTGCGGGCGTGCAGCCTGCTGAAGGCGGAGGGCCGGCCCTGGCAGGACGCCAGCCAGATCGACTCCAAGGGCTGCGGCGCCAACATGCGGGTGGCGCCCGTCGGGCTGGCGCCCGGCCTGAGCGACGACCAGCGGGCCGGCGCGGCCCAGTTGCAGGCCGCGCTCACGCACGGGCACCCCACGGCCCTGGCCGCCTCCGACCTCACCGCCCACGCCGTGCGCCTCCTCGCGCAGGGCGCCGAACCGACCGGCCTCGTCGGCCTGCTGCGGTCCTACGCCCATGACAACCGCACCCGCTACCACCACGCGTGGCTCGGCGACCTGTGGACCCGGGCCGGCGACGCCGGCCCCGAGAGCTTCATCGCCCGCGGCTGGGACGAGTGCCTGGAGATCCTCGTCCGCCTCCAGGACGCCGTGCGCACCGTCTCGCCCGAGACCGACCCGTGCCTGGCCACCGGGGCGGGCTGGATCGCCGAAGAGGCCCTGGCGACGGGCCTGTTGTGTTTCCTCCTCTTCGTCGACGAGCCGGTGACCGCCATCCGCCGGGCCGCCTGCACCTCCGGCGACTCCGACTCCATCGCCTGCCTCACCGGCGCCTTCGCGGGCGCGTACCGCGGCGCGGACGCCTGGCCCACGGAGTGGGCGGACCGCATCGAGTACCGCAGCGACCTGATGACCCTCGGGGCGCTCTGGGATGCCTGAGCGGTGGGCGACCCAGCGGTGGCCGGCCGAGCGGTAGGGGACCCAGCCGTGGCCGGCCGAGCGGTGGGCGACGCCCCGGACGCCGGGCGGGCGCGTGCGCGGGACTCAGCGCTGCCCGGCGCCGCGCGGGCCTACGACGCCCCGCACAGGTCCGTCGCCCCGCACGGGGGCGTCGCTCCGCACGGGGGCGTCGCCCCGCGCGGCCTCGTCGTACGGGTCCGGCCGGAGGGCCGAGGCGCGGCGGACGCGGACGAGGAAGTCCTCCACGCGGCGCCGGTCCGGCTCCTCGGGCAGCGGGCTGCGCCCGGCGGCCTCTTCCGCCTCGGCCGCCAGGCGGTGCATCCAGGTCTCCACCTCCGGCCACGGGACCTCGCCGCGCTTGACCTCCAGCAGCGGCTCCCGCAGCCGGCCCACGTCCACCGTGAGGACCCCGGTGCGCAGCAGATCGCGGACGCCGGCCAGCAGCCGCAGCAGGTGCATGGCGTGCTTCCAGCGCGGGGCGCCGTGCGAGCGGACGTCGGCCGCCAGCTTCCTGCGCTGGCCCAGCGCGTAACGGCTGAACGACCGGTGCACCTGGCGGGAGAGGAACGCCCCGCGCAGCGCGAGGAGTTCACGGCCGGTGTCGTCGACGTGCTCGACGAGCGGGGAGTGCAGGCACTCCAGGATGTTCGGGTTCGCGCGCAGGCCCAGTTCGCAGAAGCGCTCCAGCTCCCAGCTGAACTGGTCCTCGGCCGGGCCCTCGACGTGCGTCGGCGGCTTCTCGAACCGCCAGAACAGGGGAGCGGGGGCGGCGAACACGCCCCGGAGGTCGGTGTCGCTGGCGTCCGTGGCCAGGCCGAAGGCGCGCGAGCCCATCACGCAGGAGTAGACGGTGTGGTCGCGTACCAGGGCCTCGGGGTGCATGCCCCGGAGCGTACGCGGCACCGCACCCCGGGCGGACCGAATTTCCGTCCGCCTCGGTCCGTCGCGTGGGTCGCCCCGCCGTCTCAGCGTGCGGGCGCCGCGTCCCGGTCCGGCGGGCGCTGACTACGCTGGTCGGCGAGAGCCGATACGCACGCCGAGCAACACGCCGAGCAACAAACCGAGCAAGGGGAGCAGCACCGTGGCGGTACGAGCGGTCCGGGGGGCCGTCCAACTGGAGCGGGACGACGCCGACCACATGAACGAGCAGGTCGGGGCCCTGCTCACCGCCGTCCTGGAGCGGAACGGGCTGACCGCCGACGACCTGATCAGCGTCTGGTTCACGGCCACCCCCGACCTGCACAGCGACTTCCCGGCGGCCGCCGCCCGCAAGCTCGGCGCCGGCTTCGCCGACGTACCCCTGATCTGCGCGCAGGAACTCGACGTCGAGGGGGCCATGCCACGCGTCGTCCGGATCCTCGCGCACATCGAGTCCGACCGGCCCCGTGCCGACATCGCCCACGTCTACCTCGGCGCCGCGGCCGCCCTGCGCAAGGACATCGCCCAGTGAGAACCGCACTCGTCATCGGCACCGGCCTCATCGGCACCTCCGCCGCGCTCGCGCTGTCCCAGCGGGGCGTCACCGTCCATCTCAGCGACCGCGACCCGGAGCAGGCCGTCACCGCGGCCGCCCTCGGCGCGGGCACGGCCGAGGCCCCCGAGGGGCCCGTCGACCTGGCGATCGTCGCGGCGCCGCCCGCGCACGTGGCGACCGTGCTGGCCGACGCGGTGCGCCGGGGCGTCGCCCGTGGCTACCTCGACGTGGCCAGCGTCAAGGGCGGCCCGCGCCGCGAGCTGGAGGCGCTGGGCCTGGACCTGTCGTCGTACATCGGCACCCACCCCATGTCGGGCCGCGAGAGGTCCGGCCCGCTGGCCGCCACCGCCGACCTCTTCGAGGGCCGCCCCTGGGTGCTGACCCCCACCCGGGACACCGACACCGAGGTGCTCAACCTCGCCCTGGAACTGGTCTCGCACTGCCGGGCCGTGCCCGTGGTGATGGACGCCGACGCGCACGACCGCGCCGTCGCGCTGGTCTCCCACATGCCTCACCTGGTGTCCAGCATGGTCGCCGCGCGCCTGGAGCACGCCGAGGAGGCCGCCGTACGGCTGTGCGGGCAGGGCATCCGGGACGTGACCCGGATCGCCGCCTCCGACCCCCGGATGTGGATCGACATCCTGTCCGCGAACCCGGGGCCGGTGGCCGACCTGCTCACCGACGTCGCCGCCGACCTGCAGGAGACCGTGCAGGCCCTGCGCGCCCTCCAGGCCTCCGACGAGGCCAAGCGGCTCGAGGGCAGCTCCGGCATCGAGGAGGTCCTGCGGCGCGGCAACGCCGGCCAGGTCCGCGTCCCCGGCAAGCACGGGTCCGCCCCGCGGGCCTACGAGGTCGTGGCCGTCCTCATCGACGACCAGCCCGGCCAGCTGGCCCGCATCTTCGCCGACGCGGGCAGGGCCGGGGTCAACATCGAGGACGTGCGCATCGAGCACGCGACCGGGCAGCGGGCGGGCCTGGTGCAGCTGATGGTGGAACCGCAGGCGGCGCCGGTGCTGTCGGCGGCGCTCAAGGAGCGGGGCTGGGCCGTCCGGCAGTGACCGTCCCGGCCGTCCGTCGGTGACCGTGCCGGCCGCCCGGCGGTGACCGTGCCGGTCGCCCGGCGGGGAGCGTCCCGCCGTCCGCCTGCAAGAGGGGGTCCGGGGAGCCAGTAACCTTGTGCGGGGCACCCTCGCCGCCCCGCACACTCCCACCACACCGCACCAGGAAGGTGTCCCCCTGTGGAAAACGGTGCCGCCCAGCCCGTGATCGTCGCCATCGACGGCCCCGCCGGCACGGGCAAGTCGAGCACGTCCAAGGCCGTGGCCGCGCAGCTCGGCCTGAGCTACCTGGACACCGGCGCCCAGTACCGGGCCATCACCTGGTGGATGGTGAGCAACGGGATCGACATCGACGACCCGACCGCGATCGCCGCCGTGGCCGGCAAGCCGGAGATCGTCTCCGGCACCGACCCGGAGAACCCGACGATCACTGTCGACGGCATAGACGTGGCCGGTCCCATCCGCACCCAGGAGGTCAGCTCCACGGTGAGCGCGGTCAGCGCCGTGCCCGAGGTGCGGACCCGTATCACCGAACTGCAGCGTTCCCTGGCGGCCTCCGCCGAGCGGGGCATCGTCGTCGAGGGCCGCGACATCGGCACCACCGTGCTGCCCGACGCCGACCTGAAGGTCTTCCTCACCGCCTCCCCGGAGGCGCGCGCCGCCCGCCGCAGCGGCGAGCTCAAGGGCGCCGACGTCCACGCCACCCGCGAGGCCCTCATCAAGCGCGACGCGGCCGACTCCAGCCGCAAGGCCTCGCCGCTCGCCAAGGCGGACGACGCCGTCGAGGTGGACACCACGGACCTCACCCTGGCCCAGGTCATCGAGTGCGTGGTCACCCTCGTCGAGGAGAAGCGGGCGGCGAAGTGACGGCGGCTTCCGAGCGGGGCGCGGAGGTCGGGCGGCGCATCGGCGTCGGCCTGATGTACGGGCTGTGGAAGCCGCGCGTGCTGGGCGCCTGGAAGGTTCCGGCGACGGGGCCGGCGATCCTCGCCGTCAACCACTCCCACAACATCGACGGCCCGATGGTGATGGGCGTGGCGCCCCGGCCGACGCACTTCCTGATCAAGAAGGAGGCGTTCGTCGGCCCGCTCGACCCCTTCCTGCTGGGCATCGGCCAGCTCAAGGTCGACCGGTCGGTCGCCGACCGCACCGCGATCACGCAGGCGCTCGACGTGCTGTCGGCCGGCGGCGTGCTCGGCATCTTCCCCGAGGGCACCCGGGGCGAGGGCGACTTCGCCTCGCTGCGGGCGGGGCTCGCCTACTTCGCCGTGCGCAGCGGCGCGCCGGTCGTCCCGGTCGCCGTGCTGGGAAGTTCCGAGCGCCGCGGGCGGTTGATAAAGCAGTTGCCCCCGCTGCGCAGCCGCGTCGACGTCGTCTTCGGCGACCCGTTCGAGGCGGGCGACGGCAGCGGGCGGCGCACCCGCAGGGCGCTGGACGAGGCGACCGAGCGCATCCAGAAGCAGCTCACCGCCCACCTGGAAAACGCCAGGCGCCTGACCGGGCGCCGGGCGACACTGAGTAACTGAGTAGTGGATCCGCCCGTCGGAAGACGGCCGTTCCACCGATCACCACGATGAACGAGGTACCGACTTCATGAACGACCAGATCACCTCCGGCGGCTCGGGCGAGGAGCACGAGCACGGAGCGCTTGGCGACGCCGAGTACGCCGCGTTCATGGAGCTCGCCGCGGAAGAGGGCTTCGACGTCGAGGACGTCGAGGGCGCCATCGAGGCGGCCGGGCACGGCCCGCTGCCCGTGCTGGCCGTCGTCGGCCGCCCGAACGTCGGCAAGTCCACCCTGGTGAACCGGATCATCGGCCGCCGCGAGGCCGTCGTCGAGGACAAGCCGGGCGTCACCCGCGACCGCGTCACCTACGAGGCCGAGTGGGCCGGCCGCCGCTTCAAGGTCGTCGACACCGGCGGCTGGGAGCAGGACGTCCTCGGTATCGACGCCTCCGTGGCCGCGCAGGCCGAGTACGCAATCGAGGCGGCCGACGCCGTGGTGTTCGTGGTCGACGCCAAGGTCGGCGCGACCGACACGGACGAAGCGGTGGTCCGGCTGCTGCGCAAGGCCGGCAAGCCCGTCGTGCTGTGCGCCAACAAGGTCGACGGCCCCAGCGGCGAGGCCGACGCGGCCTACCTGTGGTCCCTCGGCCTCGGCGAGCCGTACCCCGTCTCCGCGCTGCACGGCCGCGGCACCGGCGACATGCTGGACGCCGTCCTGGAGGCGCTGCCGGAGGCGCCGGAGCAGAGCTTCGGCATGGCCGTCGGCGGTCCGCGCCGCATCGCTCTGATCGGCCGCCCGAACGTCGGCAAGTCCTCGCTGCTGAACAAGGTGGCCGGCGAGGAGCGCGTCGTCGTCAACGAACTCGCCGGCACCACCCGCGACCCGGTCGACGAGATCATCGAACTCGGCGGCAAGTCCTGGAAGTTCGTCGACACGGCCGGCATCCGCAAGCGCGTCCACCTGCAGCAGGGCGCCGACTACTACGCCTCGCTGCGCACGGCCGCGGCGGTGGAGAAGGCGGAGGTGGCGGTCGTCCTGATCGACGCCGCCGACTCGATCTCCGTGCAGGACCAGCGCATCGTCACCATGGCGGTCGAGGCGGGCCGCGCGCTCGTCCTCGCCTACAACAAGTGGGACACCCTCGACGAGGAGCGCCGCTACTACCTGGAGCGGGAGATCGAGACCGAGCTGGGCCAGGTGGCGTGGGCGCCGCGGGTCAACGTCTCGGCGCGGACCGGCCGTCACATGGAGAAGCTGGTCCCGGCGATCGAGACCGCCCTGGCCGGCTGGGAGACCCGCGTGCCGACCGGCCGCCTGAACGCCTTCCTCGGCGAGCTGGTGGCCGCCCACCCGCACCCCGTCCGGGGCGGCAAGCAGCCGCGCATCCTCTTCGGCACCCAGGCCGGCACCAGGCCGCCACGGTTCGTGCTGTTCGCCTCCGGCTTCATCGAGGCGGGCTACCGGCGCTTCATCGAGCGCCGGCTGCGCGAGGAGTTCGGGTTCGAGGGGACGCCGATCCATATCTCGGTGCGGGTGCGCGAGAAGCGCGGCGCGAAGAAGAAGTGAGTCACCCGGTAGTGAGTCACCCGGAAGTGATTCACGCGGGCATGTGAAGGAGGGGCGGCCCCGACCGGGGCCGCCCCTCCTTCGTCGGCTCGCCGGGCTTCGCCGCTCAGCCCTTCGCCGCGCCGCTCAGGGCGCCTTGCTCGGCGCGGGCGGCAGGGCGGGAGGGACGCGGTGCGACCCGGTGCCCTGCGGGCCGATGTGCCCGACGCGCTGCCACTGCGGCTGCTGACGAGTGCTGTAGGCGCCCGCACCGTAGGCGCCGTACGAGCTGCTGAACGACCCCGGCCGGTGACCGCCGGCGGCCGGACTGCGGGGGATGTTCCCGAAGGCGGTGAAGCCCAGATCCTCCTCGCCGCTGCGGTCACCCGGCAGCGCGCGGAAGGACTTGACGTACTCGGCGTAGAGCGCGTCGTAGATCGGCGTGGCCGATGGGCCGCCATGGTGGTCCTGAGCCGGCCGCGCGGACGGGACCGGCTGGCGGGACGGGCGGCGGGGAACGTCGTAGATGTGCACGTATGTCCAAACGACCCCGGGTCGAAGGGGATGCGGGGCTCGTCTCACGTCCCCGCGAGAGGCAGGGCGGCCGCCACCAGCTTGCCGCCCGCGGCCGCCCGGTCGAGCGCGTGCCGCAGCAGGTCCTCGCGCGGCTGGCGGCCGATCGAGCCCACCGGCGCGGCGAACACCAGTGCCTGCTGGTGCTTGCTCGCGGCGTTGCGCCAGCTCTCGGTCACCTGCAGCGGCTGATGGGCCTGCCACCAAGCGACCGGCTGCCCGCCCGGCACGCCGGGCTGCAGGACCGCGTGCAGCTGGCCCATGGCGAGCAGCACCGACCAGCCGTGCAGCACCGGCGGCACCTCGGCCAGCTCCGTCAGCGGCATGAAGCCCTGCTCGATGAGCAGCGGCAGGAAGTCGTCGCCGGCGCCGGTGGTGCCCGGCCGCACGACGGGCGCGGTCGGCTCGACGACCAGCGCCGGGTGCAACTCCCCGGCCACCAGGACGAGCCCGCTGGTCACGCCGAGCACGGCCTGCTCGGGGACGACCTTCGCGGGCTGCGGGCCCGGGGCGTCCTCGGAGATCGACCGTACGGCCCCCTGGAGCTGCTCCTCGGTGACCTGCACGACCTGCGAGGGCAGGCAGGTGGCGTGGGCGAAGGCCAGGACGGCGGTCTCGTCGCCGACGAACAGGACCGTGCTGGTGCGCTCCTGTCCGGTGTCGCCCGGGGTGCGGCAGGACGTGCAGTCGTAACTGTCGGGGGCGTTCTCTCCGGCGAGCAGCCGGTCGGCCTCTTCGTCGCCGATCTCGGCGCGTACCTCGTCGCTGACGTCGAGCATGCGCGGCACGGGGGGCTCCCTCGGGATGTGGTGCGTGGCGGGGCCGGTGGCTCCCGGCCCGTGAACCGGGCGGATCCCGGGCTCATGAAGAAGACAACGGGCGATCTGTGGCGGTAGTCACGCTCGGCGGCGAACGGAATCGAACCATCCACCGCGCAGGGTGACGATGGGTGCGGAATCGGGCACTCACCGTCAATTGCCGGAAAGTGGAAGGGGGTTGCTTGCGTGAGGTGGCTCACAGAACGGCCGGACGGATGGTCGACAAATCCCGAAATCGCGGAATGAAGTGGGTGGCCGGATTTCGCCGCTACCTCGGGTAACGGTGAACTGGCCTGGAAAGACAGGCAGTTGGTTGATCCCGGCTCGCTGACCTCCCTACATTCCTCCGCCGTGTGCAACGAGCGGTGCAACGAGCCCCGCTCGGGTCCGTTTGCGGATCCAGGTCCTTCGGGAAGGAATCACATGTCCGAATGTGCCGATACCACCCGCGACAACGTCCGTAAGACCCGTACGACGGCGGTCCTCGCCGGGGCCGCGCTGCTCGCCGCCCCCCTCGGACTGCTGACCGCGGCCGGCGACGCCGCGGCGGCGGACGGCGGGGTGTGGGACCGTATCGCCCGCTGCGAGAGCGGCGGCGACTGGCACATCAGCACCGGCAACGGCTACTACGGAGGACTCCAGTTCTCCGCCGGCACCTGGCGCGCGTACGGCGGCACGGCCTACGCGCCGACGGCCGACGGGGCCACCAGGGAACAGCAGATCGCCGTCGCCGCCAGGGTCCAGCGCGCCCAGGGCTGGGGCGCCTGGCCGACCTGCGCGGCACGGGCCGGGGCGTACGGCGACGCCCCCGCGGCCGCGTCCGGCTCCACGTCGGCCACCGAGTCCGCCGCATCCAAGCCGTCCGCGTCGTCGAAGCCGTCGAAGCCGCCGGTGTCGAAGCCGGCGCAGGCGCCGGAACGTTCGGCGGGCCACACCGGCCGCGGGGGGTCCCGCGGCGACTACACCGTTCGCGCGGGCGACACGCTGAGCACGATCGCCGCCCGGCACGGGACCACCTGGCAGCGGCTGTACGCCCGCAACAAGGCCGTCATCGGCGCCGACCCCGACGTCATCATGCCCGGGCAGCGACTCGAGATCTGACCGGCCCCGCCCGCCCCGGCCCGGGTCCCCGTCCGGGCCCCGGGCCGGGGCGCCGCCGACGCCCTGCCGTCCTTCCGTCCGCCCGGGGATCGCCGGGCCGCCTGTTCCCGGTCCGGCGTCGGGCGGTCCGCATCGCCGGCTCCCCCCGGTAGGTCCGCCGGCGGACTTGCACTGTGCCTCCCGGAAGCCGACCCTTGAAGCACCGGGCGCCCCTCGCCCGGACCGACACCCGGTGGTCGGCCTGACGGTCACCACCAAGGGCCCGAAGCCGCAATCCCAGTGGGAGTTGGAGGCTGGGCGGCCCCCAGGCGGTTCACGGACGCCGCCGCGAAGTCCCGTGCCTCGTGCCAGGACGACGGGCGTCACGCGCGTGCGTGGAAGCCTTCACAACCGCAGCGAGGACATGAACGGCACCTGCTTCGATGCGCCGCAACTGCCGTACGAGCCGTAGATCATGCAACCAAAGCGCCGGGTCGGTGGTCCAACCGGGCAGAGCACGCCGAGGAGGGCCCCGGGAAGGGACCCGGGGGGAGATCCGCACCGCATGACGACGCCGGCTCCGCGGTCCGCACCGCTGCGCGCCGACTGCATCGCCGACTCCGCGGGCGGGCTGACCTTCGACGTCACCGCGGCCGGGGAAGCGGGGACGGCCCACCTGGTGCTGCGCCGCCGAGACGGGCGGGAGGAGGTCTGCCTGCCGCTGACCCCGGCGGCGGCCGGCCGCCTGCGGGCCGCGCTGCCCAGCATCGTCGAGCTGCCCGAGGGCCGCTGGGACGCCTACGCGTGCACGGACGACGGCGAGACGCGGCGCCTCGTGCCCGGCGTCACCGACCTGCGCTCCCTCGCGGCCCGCACGCCCAGCGGCTCCCGCGGGCATGTCGCCGTGCGCGTCCCCTACGCGACCCGGCAGGGCAACCTCACCGTCCGCAGCTGGCTGCGCGCCCCGCACGCCGAGGCGGACGAACTGCGCACCGACGAGGGCACGCTCACGGTGCACGGACGCGTCTACGGCACCGCGCTCACCGCCGACGCCTGCGCCGAACTGCGCGGCCGCCACGCCCCGGACCCGGTGCGGCGGCTGGACATCCGCGCCGAAGACGCCGACTTCCGCTTCACCGTGCCCTACGCCCGCCTGGAGCCGGGCATCTGGGACCTGTGGCTGCGGCCCGCGGGGAGGACGGGGCCGGGCGTGCGGATCGCGCGGCTGCTCGACGACGTCGCCGAACGGAAGCCCGGGCCCGCCGGCGCGCGCGTGCGTGTGGACACCGCGCACGGCCCGGTGGAGGCCGGGCCCTACTACACACGCGACAACGACCTGTCCGTGTCCGTCGCCCCACTCGCGTCACCGCGGTGAACCATCGCGGACAAGGACTGTCCGCAACGGCTGGCAGACTCGGGCCATGTTGGAGACCTCGGCACGACTGCTGCGCCTGCTCTCGCTCCTCCAGGCCCACCGCGAATGGTCCGGCGCCGACCTCGCCGAACGTCTCGGCGTCACGCCGCGCACCGTGCGCCGGGACGTGGACCGGCTGCGCGAACTCGGCTACCCGGTCAACGCCAGCCCCGGCACCGGCGGCGGCTACCAGCTGGGCGCGGGGGCGGAGCTGCCGCCGCTGCTGCTGGACGACGACGAGGCCGTCGCCGTGGCCGTCGGGCTGCGCACGGCCGCCGGGCAGGGCATCGAGGGCATCGGCGAGACGTCCGTGCGGGCCCTCGCCAAGCTGGAACAGGTGCTGCCGGGCCGGCTGCGCCGTCGCGTCGGCGCGCTGAACGCCTTCACCGTGCCGATGCTGCGCGGCCCGCAGTCCTCCGCCGTCGACCCGGCGGTGCTGACCGAGCTGGCCGCCCTGTGCCGGGACGGCGAACGCCTGCGCTTCGAGTACCGCGACCACGGCGGCGCCCCCAGCCGCCGCACGGTCGAGCCGCACCGCCTGGTGTGCACCGAGCGCCGCTGGTACCTGGTCGCCTGGGACCTCGACCGCGACGACTGGCGCACCTTCCGCGTCGACCGCATCACCCCCCGGCCCCCGCACGGCCCCCGCTTCGCCCCGCGCACCCCGCCGGCCGACGACCTCGCCGCGTACGTCTCCCAGGGCGTCTCCACGCGCGTGTACGCCGAGCACGCCGTGGTCCGGCTGCTGGCGCCCCTGGAGGCGGCGGCCGAGCGCATCTCGCCGTCGGCCGGCCGGCTGGAGGCGGACGGGCCCGGCCGCTGCATCCTGCGCGCCGGAGCGGCGAGCCTCGACGTGATGGTGCTCCACGTCATGATGACCGGCTTCGACTTCGAGGTGCTGGAGCCGGCCGAGCTCACCGACGCGATCAGGACCGCCCGGGACCGGCTGTCCCGGGCCCTGGGCGAGGCTCCGTGACGCGGGGATCCTGTGGCCGAACGGTGTTTTCCCCGTGTCCGGCCGGTTCGTGCCGCCCGGACGGAATCGGCCGGTAATGGGGTTCGGGGGGACTTTCAGGGCGTTTTCCGAGCGGTTATCCGCGGCGCTGTCGCGGCGCTCGGGAATTCCGTTCGTTTACCCGCGGAAGACGTCCGGAACCGTCCGAACGGGTGACGGTGTTCGAGCGGAACGCGTGTCGTGGTCCTGTGACAGAAGTGTGACCGGAGCAGGACGGGGCGCCCCTCGGCGCCGGTCCGGCCTTCCCCGGCCGCGGGCCAGGGCCTAGCGTGGCGGCATGGACTCGATTCCCACTCCGCAGGCGGAGCCCCAGGACAGCCCGGAGGGCTACGTCGGCCTCGACGCCGCCGGGGCCGAGCGGCTCGCGCGCGAGCGTGGCTGGAGCACGGTGCGCTCGCTGCCGCCGGGGGCGATCATCACGATGGAGTACCGCGTCGGCCGGCTGAACTTCGAGGTGACCGACGGCCGGGTGACGCGGGCCTGGAAGGGCTGACGGACGGCGACGGGGGGGGGGCCTGCTCCCCGGGGGGAAAACGGGCTTGGCCCAGCTCGGGGTGGGGTGTTTGTCCCGCCCCCCCTCTTCATAGGGGTGCGCTCCTCCCGGACGGAAC
>NZ_JBVIIE010000067.1:0-49416 GCF_055569945.1 Streptomyces sp. NPDC031340 | reverse complement strand
TCTTGGCGGAAACACATGATCAAGCAGAGGCCGCCTTGCTGTCCGGCAAACGGCCACCCTCACCAAGAAACGATCTTGATGGGTTAAAACTCAAGCATAGGGGCGCGGGGAACTGCGCGACCTGCCGCAACCGCCCCGCAGACGGCAGACGCCGTTCCCGGCCGACCCGCCGAGCGGCAGCGCTAACGCTTGACCTGGCCTGCCTTCAGCCAGAACTGGTCCAGCAGGATGTCGCACTGGTCGCCGTCCTGGCAGGACAGGCTGATGGTGTTGGAGCCCTTGTTGAGGGTCGGGTAGGCGTACGTCTGCGTCCAGCCCTTGGCGTAGTCGCCCTCCGAGGCCTTGGCGAAGTTGCCCAGGTTCAGCTTGGTGCCGAAGACCTTGCCGTTGATGGTGAGCGTCATGCTCTGGTCCTTGCCGGGGACGCTGTAGCCCGCGAAGAGGGTGTAGACGCCGGTCTCCGGAATGTCGCCGACGGTCCAGGTGACCGAGGCGCCGACGTTGTTGAGGCCGGTGACGTATATGCCGCCGTCGGCGCTCGCGCCGTCGACGTCGGATGCCGTCGTCACCCCCGGCGCGAGGTTGAGGGCCTTCGCGTCGATCTTCGGCAGGTCCGTCTGCGCCGCCTTGCTGGCGCTCGGCGACGTGCTCGGCTCGGCGCTCTGGGAGGCGGTCGGGGTGGCGCCGCCGTCGCCCGCCTTGTCGTTCTCGGAGTCGCCGCCCAGCATGGCCACGCCGATGCCGATGACGACCGCGGCGACCACCGCGATCGCGCCGATCAGCAGCCCCTTGGTGTTGGGGCCGCGGCCGCGCCCGCCGCCGCCCTGCGACTGCTGCCGGCCGGTGGGAGCGCCGCCGGGAAGGGTCTCCGGCGCGGCGTAGTGGGCGTTCGGCTGGCCGTAGGCGCCCTGCTGCTGCGGGGCCTGGCCGTACGGCGCGGTCGGGGCCGTCGGCTGGCCGTACTGGCGCTGGCCGACCGCGCGCACCCGGTTGACCGAGTTCGGGTAGCCGTAGCCGCCGCCGGAGGGCGGCTGGGCTCCGTTGGCCTGCCCGTCGGCGTAGAGGTAGCCGAACGGGTCGTCGTCCTCGGGCGTGCTGGCGCCGTTGTTGCCGGACGTCATCCCTTGGTACTCCTCAACAGGTGCGGGGCGGAAGCGATACGTGAGGTCGGATGGCGAGCCTACCCCCACCTGGTGGCCCGAACGGGTGACGCAGATCGCACCGGCTCGCTGACCTGCGGGTCATCCCGCCCGTCTGTGCTGTTTGGGACGAGATCGTTTCTCTACGTACATCCGCTCGTCGGCGGACTTCAGCACTTCGTCGGCGGTCATCCCGCAGTGCGCCCAGCCGATGCCGAAACTGGCGCCGACGCGCATGGCCCGGCCGTCGACCCGGATGGGCTGGATGATCTCGTTGCGCAGGCGGACGGCGAGGTCCTGGGCGTCGGCCCGGCCGAGCCCGTCGGCGAGCACGACGAACTCGTCGCCGCCGAGGCGGGCGACGGTGTCGCCGTCGCGCACGCCCCGGGTCAGCCGCCGGGCGACCTCGATGAGGACCGCGTCGCCGGCGTTGTGCCCGAACCGGTCGTTGATCGACTTGAAGCCGTCGAGGTCGCAGAAGAGGACCGCGAGGCCCTTGGTGCCGTCGTCGCGCTCGCCCTCGGGGGCGACGGTGTGCACGTGGTGGTCGTAGGCGTCGTAGCTCTCGGCGTCCGGCCGGAAGTCGAAGCCGTGGCCGCTGGAGTCGTAGGCGGGGTGGCCGTAGGCGGCGTCCAGGGACGCCGGCGCGCCGGGCTGGGCGGGGCGCCGGCACAGCCGGGAGGAGAGGCGGGAGCGCAGCTCGGCCGAGTTCGGCAGGCCGGTGAGCGAGTCGTGGGAGGCGCGGTGGGCGAGCTGCAGCTCGCGGCGCTTGCGCTCCTCTATGTCCTCGACGTGGGTGAGCAGGAAGCGGGGTCCGTCGGCGGCGTCGGCGACCACGCTGTTGCGCAGGGACACCCAGACGTAGGTGCCGTCGCGGCGGCCGAGGCGCAGCTCGGCGCGGCCGCCCTCGGCGGAGGTGCGCAGCAGGGTGCCTATGTCCTCGGGGTGGACGAGGTCGGAGAAGGAGTAGCGGCGCATCGCGGAGGCGGGGCGGCCCAGCAGGCGGCACAGGGCGTCGTTGGTGCGCAGGATGCGGCCGTGCTGGTCCCCGCCCATCTCGGCGATGGCCATGCCGGAGGGGGCGTACTCGAAGGCCTGCCGGAAGCTCTCCTCGCTGGCCCGCAGCGCCTGCTGCTCGCGTTCGAGCCGGACCAGCGCGCGCTGCATGTTGGAGCGCAGCCGTGCGTTGCTGATCGCGATCGCGGCCTGGAAGGCGTACATCTGGAGCGCTTCGCGGCCCCAGTCGCCGGGGCGGCGGCCGTTGCGCGGCCGGTCCACGGACAGCACGCCGATCAGTTCGCCGGGGCAGCCGCCCGGCACGCCGGGGGTGTACATCGGCGCGAAGAGGCGGTCGGAGGGGTGCCACTCGTCCTCGAAGCGGGGCGCGGGCCCGTCGGTGTACCACTGCGGGACGTCGTCGTCGTCGAGGACCCAGCCCTCGGTGTGCGGGATGAAGACCAGGTCGCCCCAGCGTTCGCCCATGGTCAGGCGGCGGTCCCAGGAGTCGCGGGAGCCGACACGGCCGGTGATCAGTGCCTCGGCGGCCGGGTTGCCCGCGAAGGCGGCGACGACGAGGTCGCCGTCCGGGCGCACCAGGTTGACGCACGCCAGCTCGTAGCCGAGGCCGTTGACCACGCCGTCGGCGACGGTCTGCAGCGTGTCCGCCAGGCTGCGGGCCGTGTTCATGTCCGCCATGACCTGATGCAGTCGTCGCAGGGATGTGAGACGGACGTAGGGCTCCGACTCGGTCTCCATGCTCGCCCTCCCCCCGAGACCTCGCAGCGAATCAAGGGTGCTCATCGGCGCTTGTGGTTCAGTGGTGCCCTTGCATCTTCCCCGCCACTGAATCACAGCGCGCTGCCCACTCGGTACACAGGGTCAACAATTAATGCTTCTTGTGACTCAAGTCACAGCAAAAGATGAACAATTGAGTGGTGTTTCCGCGTTTTAGCTGTGCGTTTACCGAAAGCAAGCTTTGCGTACCCGTGGAGATGCCGCACAAGGCTACGCGGTGCATTGGTTGTGCGGTTGCATTGGTCCGGTGGTCCTAGGACCGGGCTGGTTCCGGGGTCCGATGCGGTTGCGGGGGAACGGAGATTAGCGTTTCCGTCGTGTCCAACACTCCTGCCGCACCGCCCCGTTCCGTCCCGCTGCCCGCCGCCCGGCATGCTGAGGGGGTGAGCAACGACGAGTTCCGCGCCGCCATGGCCCGGCTGGCCGCCGGCGTGGTCCTGGTGACCGCGCAGGAGCCGCCGCTGGACCCCGACGACGCCTCGGCGCCGCCCGGCGAGGACGTCGGCATGACGGCCACCGCCTTCATGTCGGTGTCGCTGGACCCGCCGCTGGTCCTGGTCAGCCTGCGGGAGGGCTCCCGCATGGACGACCTGCTCGCCGAGCAGCCCCTGTGGGCGGTGTCGGTGCTGTCCGAGGGCCAGCGCCAGATCGCCGGCCGCTTCGCCATGAAGGGCCGCGTCAGCGACCGGCTGCTGTTCGCCGACATCCCCCACGTCCGCGGCCGGATCACCGGATCGCCCCTGGTGGGCGGCGCCCTGGCGACCCTGGAGTGCCGCACCGAGCAGCGGGTGACGGCGGGCGACCACACGCTGGTGATCGGCCGCGTCCTGTCGGCGGACGTGCCGGGCGCGGAGGGCGGCCCCCTGACGTACTTCCGCGGCCGCTACCGGCACCTGGGCTGAGCCGGCGGCCGGGGCGGTCGCCGGCGCCCGGCGTCCGTCTACAGGACGCCGATGTCGAGCCGGGACACCCGCTCGGGGTCGGTCGCGATGTCCAGCACGGCGATCCGGCTCCGCACGAACGTGAAGGCCAGGGCCCGTTCCACGCGCCCGTCGACGAGCACGACGAGCCCTGTGGCGCCGTTCACCAGGGCGGGCCGCGCCACGCGCGCCAGGTGGGCGAAGCTCGCCGCGTTCCGCGCCACCGCCGCCGCGCCGGCGGTCACCCCGGCCTCGGTCCGCGCCAGGACGTCCGGGTCGAGCACCGCGACCAGGCCCTCGAAGTCGCCCTCCCGCGCGGCGGCGAGGAAGGCGTCCACGACCTCCCGCTGCCGCGCCAGGTCGGCGTCCGGCGCCTCGGCCCCGCGCACCCGGCGCCGGGCCCGGCTGGCCAGCTGCCGGACCGCGACGGGCGTACGCCCGAGGATCGCCGCGATCTCGTCGAACGGCACCGCGAACAGGTCGTGCAGCACGAACGCCAGCCGCTCGGCGGGCGTCAGCGTCTGCAGGACGACCAGCAGCGCGACGCCCACCGAGTCGGCGAGCAGCGCGTCCTGCTCGGGGTCGCCGGGGGCCGCCGCGGCGGCCGGCACGGTGGTCTCCAGCGGTTCCTCCGCGCGGGACCTGCGGGAGCGCAGCATGTCCAGGCAGACCCGGCCGACCACGGTCGTCAGCCAGCCCGCGAGGTTGTCCACCTGCCGGGTGTCGGAGCGGCTCAGCCGGAACCACGCCTCCTGGACGGCGTCGTCGGCCTCGGCGACCGAGCCGAGCATGCGGTGGGCGACGGCGTGCAGACGGCTGCGGTGGGATTCAAATCGCCGGGCGAGGAATTCCGTGGTCTCGGCGTCGTTTCCGGCGTTCGGGAATTCGTCCTCGTTCATTCGGTCACAACTCCTCGCGTGGCGGTGGCCGGTCTCGACGACATGACGAACGGGACGGGGAGGATGTGACACCGGCCGCATTGCGCGGGGAGGAGAGAGGGGCACGGCGATGTTTCCCGGCGGAACAAAAGGCGTTCGGCAAACGGACCGCGATGTCCACGCGGCGGCGGGGGTTACATCCGGTAGCGGTTGACAGCCAGTCGCGGTTCAGGACCAGTCGCGGTTCAGGACCAGTCGCGGTTCAGGACCAGTCGCGGTTCAGGTCCAGTCGCGGCCGGAGCGTCCGCGCTTGGTGTCGGAGCGCTGCTTCTTCTCCCGCAGCCGGCGCTCGTTGATGCCGCGCGGAATCCGGGTCGGCCGACGCGGCTTCGGCGGCGGCGCGGTGGCCTCGGCGAGCAGGGCGGCGAGACGGACGGCTGCGGTCTCGCGATTGCGCCACTGGGAGCGGTGCTCGGAGGCACGTACGGTGACGACGCCGTCGACCAGCCGCCCGGCCAGCCGCTGCAGCGCCCGCTGCTTCCACACCTCGGGCAGCGCCTCGGTCGCGGCGAGGTCGAAGCGGAGCTCCACCTGGGTGTCGCTGGTGTTGACGTGCTGTCCGCCGGGTCCCGAGGATCGCGAGAAACGCCACATGAGCTCGGCCTCGGGGAGCGAGACGGAGCCGCGGATCAGATAGGGACCGGACATGGGCTCCATGTTCCCGGTTCTGTCCGGTCCACGTCACCCTGTTTTCGGTTGGTAAAAGAGGTAAAGGCATCAGGAACCATGCGTACCTCTCTCGACGTTCATACGGGTAGCTGTAGCTTTCATCACGCACCGCGTACGCAACGAGGGAAGGACTCCCGAACCATGGCTGTAAGCCTGTCCAAGGGTGGCAACGTCTCGCTCACCAAGGAGGCTCCGGGCCTGACCGCCGTCACCGTGGGTCTTGGCTGGGACGTCCGTACCACCACCGGTACCGACTTCGACCTCGACGCGTCCGCGATCGCGGTCAACGCGCAGGGCAGGGTCTACTCCGAGGCCCACTTCGTCTTCTTCAACAACAAGCAGACGCCGGACAACACGATCGTCCACACCGGTGACAACCGCACCGGTGAGGGACAGGGCGACGACGAGGCGATCAACGTCAACCTCGCCGGCCTCCCGGCCGACATCGACAAGATCGTCTTCCCGGTCTCCATCTACGACGCCGAGAACCGCTCGCAGAACTTCGGCCAGGTCCGCAACGCCTACATCCGCATCGTCAACCAGGCCGGCGGCGCCGAGATCGCCCGCTACGACCTGTCGGAGGACGCGGCCACGGAGACGGCGATGGTCTTCGGCGAGCTGTACCGCAACGGTGCGGAGTGGAAGTTCCGCGCGGTCGGCCAGGGCTACGCCTCGGGCCTGGTGGGCATCGCCCAGGACTTCGGCGTCAGCGTCTGACCCACGCCCGAACCCAGGGCGACGCACGTCTGACACGCACACGCTGAGCGAGGCCCCCGGCCACCCGGCCGGGGGCCTCGGCGTCCGCGTCACGAACGCCGTGCGGCGGTCCTGAGCGGGCCGCCTAGCATGAGGGGGACGATCCCGGCCCCGGCACACATGAGGAGCGAGCGCCATGACCATCGCACCGGGCCATGCGCGGCGAGGCACCTCCCTCCCCTGCCGGGCCGTGCGAGTGGAGCGCGAGCGGTGACCGGCGGGCCGCCGGACCACGGCATGTTCCTCGAGCGGCTGGCGCCCGCCGACGGCGCGCTTCCCGGTGAGCTGCTGACCGAGCTGACCCGGCTGTACGCCTCCAACCGGGAGTTCCACGCCCTCAGCGGCGACTTCCCGGACCCCGACGACATCCGCCCGGAGCAGGTGGCGGCCGCGCTGGCCGACGAACTCGTGCATCCGGACGTCGAGGTGCTGCTGGCCCGCAGCGGCGGGCGGGTGGTCGGGATCGTGATCACGCTCGCCCACCATCCGGACCCGGCCGACCCGGACCCGTGGATCGGCCTGCTGATGGTGGACGCGGACGTGCACGGGCAGGGATTCGGGCGGCGGATCGCACGGAGCGTCGAGGACGGCTTCCGCGCGGCGGGCCGGGACGCCGTACGCCTGGCCGTGCTGGAGGACAACCTCCGGGGCTTCCGCTTCTGGACGTCCCTGGGCTACGAGGTGATCGACCACCGCGAGGACCGGCAACTCGGCCGGCCGTGCGCGGTGTTGCGCAAGGAACTGTCCGCCCCAGCCGCGTGAGCCGCTCTCCGGGAGCTGCCGGAGGTCCTCTCCGCCGGAGATCCTCGCGCCGGTGAACCTCCGCCGGACGCCGCCGAGTGCCGTGGACACCGCCTGCGGCACGCGCGGGCCCCGGCTCCGGCCCCGGCTCCGGCTCCGGCTCCGGCTCCGGCTCCGGGTGTGATGTTCTACGGCCCAAATCCGCTGTAGCTACGTGGAGTTGGCCGCGATCAGCGCGTCCGTATACCGGATCCGCAGCAACGGCTTTCGGATACGAACACGTAAAGTCTTGATGGCGCTCTGTCAAAAAGGCCGGTCGGAATGCCACTCTCTCCTCGCTCGCCGCAACTCTGTGCCCCACCTGTGCCCCCTCCGTGCCCCCACCACGAGGGCAGTCCCAAGGAGACCGAGTGAGACAGCAGTTCCGTGCTCCCCGCACCGCCGTCCTGCGCGCCACCGCCCTGATCGGCTCGGCCGCGATGGTCGTGCTCGCGCTGCAGAACGGCGCCGCCACCGCGGCGCCCGAGCGGACGAACGGCGCCACCGCCCTCCCGCTGACCGCGTCGGCGCGCGCCGCCGCCATCAAGTCGGCCCAGGCGGCCGCCGGTTCGACCGCCCATGAGCTCGGCCTCGGCGCCGAGGAGGCGCTCGTCGTCCGGGACGTCGTCAAGGACGCCGACGGCACGGTCCACACCCGCTACGAGCGCACCTACGCCGGACTGCCCGTCCTCGGCGGCGACCTCGTCACGCACGTGTCGAAGGGCGGCGCCCTCAAGGGCGTCAGCAGGGCGACGAAGGCGCGGATATCCGTCGCGTCCACCGACGCGGCGATATCGGCCGCCGCCGCGAAGAAGTCCGCCCTCGCGGGCACCGGTTCGTCGAAGGCCACCGCCCGCAAGGTGATCTGGGCGGCCGGCGCCAAGCCCGTCCTGGCCTACGAGTCGGTCGTCCGGGGCACGCAGCACGACGGCACCCCGAGCGAGCTGCACGTCGTCACGGACGCCGGCACCGGCAAGAAGCTCTACTCCTACGAGGCCATCGACACCGGTACGGGCACCAGCCAGTACAGCGGCACGGTGACCCTGGGCACCACCGCCTCCGCCTCCGGCGGCTACGACCTCGTCGACGGCGGCCGCGGCGGCCACACGACGTACGACCTGAACGGCGGCACGTCCGGCACCGGCACCCTCTTCCACGACGCCGACGACGCCTGGGGCGACGGCACACCCGCCAACCGCCAGACCGCCGCCGTCGACGCCGCCTACGGCGCCGCCGTCACCTGGGACTTCTACAAGTCGGCGTTCAACCGCAACGGCATCGCGGGCGACGGCAAGGCCGCCTACTCGCGCGTCCACTACGGCAACGCGTACGTCAACGCCTTCTGGTCCGACACCTGCTTCTGCATGACGTACGGCGACGGCCAGAACAACGTCAAGCCGCTGACCTCCCTCGACGTGGCCGGCCACGAGATGAGCCACGGCCTGACCGCCGCGACCGCGGGCCTGAAGTACAGCCGGGAGTCCGGCGGCCTCAACGAGGCCACCTCCGACATCTTCGGCACCTCGGTCGAGTTCTTCGCCAACAACTCCTCCGACGTCGGCGACTACCTCATCGGCGAGAAGATCGACATCAACGGCAACGGCACCCCGCTGCGCTACATGGACAAGCCCAGCAAGGACGGCTCCTCCGCCGACTACTGGTCCCGCACGGTCGCCCGGCTCGACGTGCACTACTCGTCCGGCGTGGCGAACCACTTCTTCTACCTGCTGTCCGAGGGCAGCGGCGCGAAGACCGTCAACGGGGTGTCCTACAACTCCCCCACCTACAACGGCTCCGCGGTCACCGGCATCGGCCGGGCCAAGGCCGAGCAGATCTGGTACAAGGCCCTGACCACGTACTTCACCTCCTCGACCGACTACGCGGGGGCGCGGGTCGCCACCCTGCAGGCGGCGAGCGACCTGTACGGCGCGGGCAGCGCGGAGTACCAGGCGGTGGCGGCGGCCTGGACCGCGGTCAACGTCAACTAGCGCCCAGCTCGGAGGAGTTCGGCCGGGCCGTCCGTCAGGGGCGGTCCGGCCTGCCCGCTCCGTACAGCCAGTCGTGCCAGACCCGGGTGAAGTCCTCGCGCGGCGCCGCCTTCTCCACGTAGGCCGTGAAGTCGGCGGTGTCCGCGTTGCCGTGGCGGTGGGCGGCGGCCCAGCCCCTCAGCAGGGCGCGGAAGGCGGTGTCGCCGACGGTCCGGCGGATCTCGTGCAGGACCATCGCGCCGCGCTGGTAGACGGGCGTGCCGGACAGGTGCGCGGCGTCGCTCGGCCGGGCGGGCGGGAAGTCCCACAGGCCGGGGTACTCGTCCTCGCCGTGGGCGTAGAGCGCGTCGAAGGTGTGCTGGGCGCTCGCGCCTCCGTGGTCCTCGTCCCACAGCCATTCGGCGTAGGTGGCGAAGCCCTCGTTGAGCCACATGTCCCGCCAGGTCCTCGGGGTGACGGAGTCGCCGAACCACTGGTGGGCGAGTTCGTGAACGAGCGTCTCGACGTCGGGGGCCTGGGCGAAGACCGGCCGGTTCTGGGTCTCCAGGGCGTAGCCGACCTCCGGCGCGGCGTCGACCACCGCGCCGGTGGAGGAGAAGGGGTACCGGCCGAAGGCGTCCTGCGCCCAGGCCATGATCTCGGGGATGCGCGCGAGCACCGGGCGGCTCGCCGCCGCCTCGGCCGGGTCGACGGCGACGTAGACCGGCAGGCCGTCGCGGGTGGTGGAGCGGCGGACGTCGTAGCGGCCGACGGCGAGGGTGGCGACGTAGCTCGCCATGGGTTCTGCGGTGTGCCAGGTGAATCTGGTGCGGCCGCCGCTGGTGGTCTCGCCCGTCAACTCTCCGTTGGACACGGCCCGCAGGCCCTTCGGCACGGTGACGGCGAGGTCGTAGGACGCCTTGTCGGACGGGTGGTGGTTGCCGGGGAACCAGGTCATGGAGCCGGCCGGCTCGCCCAGCGCGAGAACGCCGTCGGCGGTAGGCAGCCAGCCCTCCTGGGTGCCGTCGGGGTCGGTGAGGGTCTCGGGGGCGCCGGAGTAGCGGACGGTGACGCGGAAGGTGTGGTGGGCGTCGAGTCCGTCGTGGGGGCGGACGGTGAGCTCCTGCCCGGCCCGGCTGAAGCGGGCCGGACGGCCTTCGACGGTGACGCGGCGGACGTCCAGTCCCTTCAGGTCGAGGTCGAACGCGGAGAGGTCCCGCTCGGCGCGGGCGGTGAGGGTCGCGGTGCCGGTCAGGCGGGGGCGCGGGCCGGGCCGGTAGGCGAGGTCGAGGGCGTAGTGGGTGACGTCGTACCCGCCGTTGCCCGCCTTCGGGTAGTAGGGGTCGCGGACGCCGGAGGCGCCCGGGGTGCCGTGCACACCGCCGCCGCACGCGGTCAGCGCGAAGGTGAGGGCGAGACAGACCGCGGAGACAACGGGGACAGTCGGGACAAGAGGTGCAGACCAGGACACGTGAGTGATCCTAGGCGGCCGTGACACCATCTCGTACGTGCTCGACATCGGCTACGCCCTCTCCAACCGGTTCCCGGATCCGCCGCAGACGGACTACCGGCGCGTGGACGTCCACGCCCTGCGCCACGACCTGTTCTGCGGTGACGTCTATCTCGCCGACACCGAGTCGGACCGGGAACTGTCCACAGCCTGGGGATGGGTGCCGGTGCTCGACTTCGCGTGGGCGCTGTGCGACATCGTGGAACGGCTGGACCGCGACCCGGCGGGCTCCCGCGCCGCCCGCCCCCAGCACGCCGAGCTGGACTTCACCGAGTCCACGGACCGGATGTTCTTCGAGCGCCGCTTCGGCTGGGTGGACGTGGATGCCGACTGGATGCCGGCGGACGAGCCCCCGATCACCTTCTCCCACGCCGAACTGCGCCGCGAGGCACGCGACTTCCTGCACGACCTGATCGCCGACCTGGTGGACCTGCACGAGGACCTCGGGGAGAACCCGGCCATCTGGACGCTCCAGGCACGCTTCCCCCGGGTCCCGTGAGCCCGGGAGGGGCGGTCAGGAGACCCGGGAGGGCAGTCAGGAGCCCCGGAGGAGTGATCAGGGGTCCGGCAGGGGCGGTCAGGGCTCCACGCGGATGCCCAGCTGGGCCGCCAGCGCCGGTGCCAGGTCCAGCAGCTGGGCCGGGCTGATCACCGCGCCCGCCAGGCGGTCCAGGCCCCGGGCGACGCCGACCGCGGCCGCCGCTCTGAGGTCCACGTCCTTCAGCACCGCCGCGGTGAGGTCGGCCTCCTTCAGCACGCAGTCGACGAACTCCACGCGCTCCAGCCGGGCGCCTTGAAGGTCCGGTTCCACCAGGACGCAGCCCTCGAAGACGACGTCCTTGAGCTTCGCGCCGCGCAGGTTCAGGTAGTCGATCTTGCCGCCGCGGACCACCACCCGCTCCAGCACGGCGCCGTGCAGCTGGGTGCCGCCCAGGCGGGCGTCGGTCAGCTCGACGTCGCGCAGGGTGGCCTCGGCGAGGTCCGTGCCGACCCCTCTCGGCGCCGTCAGCACCGAGTCGAGCAGGCGGGCGTGGCGCAGCCGGGTCCCGTCCAGCGCGCACCCCGTCAGCGCGCAGTCCAGGAAGCGGGCGCCCCCGCCGTCCTGCCCGGCGAGGTCGGCCTGCCCGAACTCCAGCCCGTCGTAGTCCCCGTCCGACTCCAGTCCGCCGCCGTCGTACGGCCGCAGCAGCGGCAGCCGCACCTCCGGCCGGCGCGCGCCCTTCACTGTGCTCCCACCGGTCGCGCCGGCCCTGGTCCTCGCCATGCCCCCCATGCTGCACCCCGCCACTGACAATCGCCCTGACCGGCCGGAACGGCCGATGTCACATTCCGGGCGCGCGGGGCGTCGTATCCACGGACGAGCGAATCCGGCGACTGCCCCGGAAGGGGCCGGCGGGCGCTTGACCTCAAGCAAGCCTGAGGTTGAAGAGTGAGCTCGTCCAGAGGGAAGCGTCCGGTCGACAGCCATGGCTGACGAGGAGCACAGCATGCGCGCCATCCGCCTTCACGCCTTCGGGCCGCCAGAGAACCTGCGCCTGGAGGAGGTCGACGACCCCCTGCCGGGCCCGGGCCAGGTCCGCGTCGCCGTCAGGGCGGCGGGGGTGCATCTGCTCGACACCGCCCTGCGCGAGGGCGCGCGGGGCCCGCTGCCCGAGCCGGTGCGGCTGCCCACCGTGCCGGGCCGCGAGGTCGCCGGCGTCGTCGAGTCGCTGGGCGAGGGGGTGGCCCGCCTGTGGCTGGGCAGACGGGTGACAGCGCATCTGGGCTTCGCGCCCGGCGGGTACGCCGAGCTGGCCGTCACCGATGTCGACCGGGTGCACGAGATCCCCGGGAACCTGGACTTCGCGCAGGCCGTCGCCATGATCGGCACGGGCCGTACGGTGCTGGGGATCGTGCAGTTCGCCGAGTTCGGCCCGGACACGGTGGTCCTGATACCGGCGGCCGCGGGCGGCGTCGGCGGCCTGCTCGTGCAGTACGCGAAGAACGCCGGCGCGCACGTCGTGGGCCTGGCGGGCGGGGCGGAGAAGACCGCGCTGGTGCGGGCCGGCGGGGCGGATCTCGCCGTCGACTACACGGAAGCGGGGTGGGCCGAGAAGGTCCGCGCCCAGCTCGGCGGACGGCACGCCACCCTCGTCCTCGACGGGGTGGGCGGCGAGGTGGCCCGCGAGTGCGTCGCCCTGCTCGGGCCCGGCGGCCGGCACCTCGTCTTCGGCTGGTCGGCCGAGGGGATCCGGGACGGCGGGCCCTACCTCGTCGACGGCGTCTCCGAACAGGTCCTCGGCCCGGTGATGACGCGCAGGGCCGGCGGACCCGACCCCATGCGCACGCTGGAGCTGCGCGCCCTCACCGAGGCGGCGGCCGGGCGGCTGGTCCCGGCCGTGCGGCGCTTCCCGCTCGGCGAGGCGGCGGCCGCGCACCGGGCGCTCCAGACCCGCCGGACGACGGGAAAGGTGGTGCTGGAACCGTGAGCGGTCACCAGTCCCCCGCGGATGCAACGGGCACCGATCCGTGGTCTTCTGGCCGGGTGAGTGCCCCCCGGACAGGCGAGTCCGCTCCCGTGGAGGCCCCTGCGCCGGACGCCGATCCCCGGCGCTGGTGGGGCCTGGTCGTCATCGCGCTCGCCCAGCTGATGGTCGTCCTCGACGCGACCATCGTGAACATCGCGCTGCCCTCCGCCCAGCACGACCTGAACATGTCCGACGGCAACCGCCAGTGGGTGATCACCGCCTACACGCTGGCCTTCGGCGGGCTGCTGCTGCTCGGTGGCCGGATCGCCGACCTGGTGGGCCGCAAGCGCACGTTCGTCTTCGGGCTGATCGGCTTCGCCGCCGCCTCCGCGCTCGGCGGGGCAGCCACCGGCCCCGGCATGCTGTTCGGCGCCCGCGCCCTGCAGGGCGTGTTCGCCGCCGTGCTGGCGCCGTCCGCGCTGTCCCTGCTGACCACGACGTTCACCGACCCCAGGGAACGCGGGAAGGCCTTCGGCATCTACGGCGCCCTGGCCGGCAGCGGCTCGGCGATCGGCTTCATCGTCGGCGGGCTGCTCACCGAGTACCTGAACTGGCGCTGGTGCCTGTACGTCAACGTGCCCATCGCGGTCGTCGCCGTGTTCGGCGCCTTCGCCCTGCTGCACGACCGGCCCGGCCACGCGGGCGCCCGCCTGGACGTGCCGGGCGTACTGCTGGGCTGCGGCGGACTGGTGGCGATCGTCTACGGCTTCAGCGAGGCCCAACCGCGGGGCTGGACCGACCCGCTGGTGCCGACGCTGCTCGCGGGGGGCGTCGTCCTGCTGGCGGCGTTCGTGTGGTGGCAGACCAGGGCGCCGGTGCCGCTGCTGCCGCTGCACATCGTCCGGGAGCGCAACCGCGCGGGCTGCTTCCTGACCATGGCACTCGCCGTGATCGGCATGTTCGGACTGTTCCTGTTCATGACCTACTACCTGCAGGACGTCCTCGGCTACTCGCCGGTGCGGACGGGGCTGGCGTTCCTGCCGCTGACCGCGTCGATCATCGTCGGCTCCACGCAGATCGCGGCCCGGCTGCTGCCGCACGTCGCCCCGCGCGCGCTGCTGGTCCCCGGCATGGTGCTGGCCGCGGGCGGCATGCTGCTGCTGACGCGGATGACGGTGCACTCCGCGTACGCCACCGAGATCCTGCCCGCGCTGCTGCTGATGGGCGTCGGCATGGGCCTGACCTTCATGCCGGTCTTCTCCACCGCCACCGCGGGCATCGCCCCGCAGGACGCGGGCGTCACCTCGGCGACCGTCAACACCGCCCAGCAGGTGGGCGGTTCGATCGGCACCGCGCTGCTCAACACGATCGCCACCAGCAGCGGCACCGCCTACGTCGCCGCCCACCTCCACGACCCCGCCCAGCAGGCCCTGGTCGCCCGCGAGGGCGTCGTCCACGGCTACACCGTCGCCATCGGGTGGGGGGCCGGCATCATGCTGCTCGCCGGCCTGGTCGCGGGCCTGATGGTGACGCTGCGGGCGCCTCGGCGGTGACGCTCCGCTGGGTGGCGCGCCGGGCCTCCGGCCGGGGCCGGCGGCCGGACTGCCGTGTGCGTTCGGCCGGCGGCCGTCTGCCGTGTGCGTTCGGCCGGCGGCCGTCTGCCGCGCCGTCGCGGCTGGTCGCGCAGTTCCCCGTGCCCCTTCAGGGCGCGCAGGTCGCCGCGTGCCTTCAGGGCGCGCAAGTCGCCGCGGGCCTACAGGGCGCGCAAGTCGCCGCGGGCCTTCAGGGGGCGCCGGTCGCCGGGGGCCTTCTGGGGGTGGGTTCGGGTCAGTGGCGGCCTGCTACTCGGTCGGCCAGGCGGGCCAGGCGGGAGGACTCGGGGCTGTGGGTCGTGGTCTCCCTCCGGTCCGCCGCGCGGTAGGTGGCGTACATGCCGTGCACGCCCAGCCAGCGCAGCGGCTCCGGCTCCCACTTGCGCACCCGGTGCCCGACCCACGGCAGCCCGGTGAGCTCGGTGCGCCCGCCCTCGCCGGAGTCGAGCCGCACCAGGTCGCGCAGGGTGCGGGCGGCGAGGTTGGCCGTGGCCACGCCGGAGCCGACGTATCCCCCGGCCCAGCCGAGCCCCGTCGAGCGGTCCAGGGTGACCGTGGCGCACCAGTCCCGCGGCACCCCGAGGACGCCCGACCAGGCGTGCGCGATCCGCACCCCGGCCAGCGCGGGGAAGAAGCGGACCAGGATCTCGCGCAGCGCCTCGATCGTCGCCTCCTGCGTGCGGCCGTCGTTGTCGGTCCGCGACCCGAAGCGGTACGGCACCCCGCGCCCGCCGAGCGCGATCCGCCCGTCGGCGGTGCGCTGGGCGTACATGTAGGCGTGCGCCATGTCGCCCAGGGTCTCGCGGCCCTCCCAGCCCACCGACGCCCACTGCTCCGCCGTCAGCGGCTCGGTGGCGATCATCGAGGAGTTCATGGGCAGCCAGGTGCGCCGGTGGCCCTTCAGGCTCGCGGTGAAGCCCTCCGTGCAGCGCAGCACGTACGGCGCCCGCACGGTCCCGTACGGCGTGACCGCGTGCCTGGGCCGGATCTCCGTCACCGGCGTCGACTCGTGGACGGCCACCCCGAGCGCCTCGACGGCGGCCGCGAGCCCCTTGACCAGCTTCGCGGGATGCAGGCGCGCCCCGTGCGGGGTCCAGGAGGAGCCGACCGCGCCGGCGACCCCGATCCGCTCGGCGGTCTCCTCGGCGCCGTAGAGCTCGCGGTCGTTCTCGCCGTACGACAGTTCGTGCTCGTGGAAGGCCCGCAGGCGGGCCGCCTGGGCCGGCGAGGTGGCGACCTCCAGGACTCCGCCCTTGTGGACGTCCGCCTCGATCCGCTCCTCCGCCGCGGCCCTGACGACCTCGTCGACGGTGTCGTTCATGGCCTGCTGCAGCCGCACGGCGGCCTCGTGGCCGTGCAGCCTCGCGTACCGGTCGCGGCCCGCGATGCCGTTGTAGAGCCAGCCGCCGTTGCGGCCGGAGGCGCCGTACCCGCAGAACTTCTGCTCCAGGACGACGATCCGCAGGGAGGGTGCGGCCTTCTTCAGGTAGTACGCCGTCCACAGGCCGGTGTATCCGCCGCCCACGATCACGACGTCCGCCGTCGTGTCGCCGGGCAGCGGCGCCCGTGCCGCCGGGAGGCCGTCGTCCGCGTACCAGAAGGAGATGCCGCCGTTGACGGCACTGCTTGCCGAGCTGCTCATGGCGGGACGTTAATCCCTGATCGAGGCCAGTGTCTCCTTCGGATTCCATGCTTTTCCACGGCCTGTGGACAGCGGACGGCACCCGAGCCCGACGAGGACCGCCACGGCGTGCCCGAGATCGGTGAAGGTGGGCGCCAGGGCGAGCGGAATGCCGTAGACGGCGACGACGGCCGCCAGGTACACGTAGCGCCAGGGCACCGCGATCCGGTAGGTCAGCACGGCCATCACGCCCGCCAGCGCGTAACTGACGCCGATGTCGACGGTGTCGGCCGCCGAGCGGGGGGCGAGCCCGTTCCGTATCGCCAGCAGCAGGACGCCCTCGCTGACGAGCGTCGCCAGGACGTGCGCCGCCGCGCACACCAGCAGCCAGCGCGCCGTGCCCAGCCGCCGTTCGGCCTGCGCGTGGAAGACGGTGTAGAGCCCGGCGTACGGCAGCCAGTGCCCGCCGTCGATCCACATGGCGCTGGCGATCAGCACCCGGACGGGGTTCTCCGACAGCTCGTGGAGGTTGGTGGAGCGCTGCCGCAGGAACTCGCGCTCGAACTCCGGCGACATGTGGTGCAACGCCACGGTGGTGACGAACAGGACGGCCAGCCACACATAGGTGCCGGGGGCGTCGCGGACGTACGCCCACACCCTGTTCGGCCCCCGCTCGCTTCGCCCACGGCGCTTCACACGGGCAATTATCGATCCGCCCGGAGCGATCGGCGCGGGCGCGACCGGCCGTCCGGGTGCCCGCTCGCACCGAGCCACTTCTGGATTCGGTTCGGTGAGTTCACCGACGGCCCGACCGATGGCTCACTGCGCGGCCGCCCGGCCGCGCAGTACCGTCCCGGACGTGATCGACATTCCGCGTGAGCTGATCGACCGGCACGAGCGGTTCGGCGGCGCAGCCGGGCGCGCCTTCGTCGCCGGGCTGCCCGAACGGGCCGCGCGGTTCCTCGACCGCTGGGAGTTGCGGCCGGACGGGCCGCCGTGGTGCGGCCGCTGGGCGCTGGTGCTGCCCGTGCTCCAAGCCGACGGGACGCGGGCCGCCCTCAAGCTCCAGGACGTCGACGAGGAGACCGTGGACGAGCCCGTCGCGCTGCGCGCCTGGGACGGTGAGGGTGCCGTCCGGCTGCTGGCCGCCGAGCCGGCGGCGGGCACGCTGCTGCTGGAACGGCTCCGCGCGGAGCGGCCGGCGGCCGGTCTGCCGGACTCCCGTGAGGCGACGCTGGTCGTCGCCCGGCTGCTGGCCCGGCTGACGTCCGTCCCGGCCCCGGCGGGGCTGCGCCGACTCGGCGACCTCGCGCCGCGGCTGGCGGACCGGGCCGCGGCGGTGCTGCCCCGCCTGCCCGACCCCGGCGTGCGGCGGCTGCTCGCGGACTGCGCGGCGGCGGTGCGCGAGGTCGCCGGGGACCCCGGCGACCGGCTGCTGCACTGGGACCTGCACTTCGACAACGTCCTCGCCGCCGACCGCGCGCCCTGGCTCGCCATCGACCCCAAGCCGCTGGCGGGCGATCCCGGCTTTGAACTCTTCCCGGCCCTGTGGAACCGCTTCGACGCCGACGAGGTCGCCTGGCGCTTCGACGCCATGACGGACGTCCTCGGGCTGGACCGGGACCGGGCGCGCGCCTGGACGCTGGGCCGGGTGCTGCAGAACTCGGTGTGGCAGCTCGAGGAGGACCGGGCCCCGCTCGCCGCCCACCTGGAGATCGCCCGCCGGCTGCGCGGCCGTACGGGTTAGCCTCGCGGCATGATCCGCACCGCGACACCCGCCGACGTCCCCGTCATCCACGCCATGGTCCGTGAGCTCGCCGAGTACGAGAAGGCCGCCCACGAGGCGAAGGCCGACGAGGCACAACTGCACGAGGCCCTGTTCGGCGAGCGCCCGGCCGCCTACGCCCACATCGCGGCCGACGACAGCACCGGCGAGCCGGTGGGCTTCGCCCTGTGGTTCCTGAACTTCTCCACCTGGCGCGGCGTCCACGGCATCTACCTGGAAGACCTCTACGTCCGCCCCGCCGCCCGCGGCGCCGGCCACGGCAAGGCCCTCCTCACCGAACTGGCCCGCATCTGCGCGGAGCGCGGCTACCAGCGCCTGGAGTGGTCCGTCCTGAACTGGAACGCCCCGTCGATCGCCTTCTACGAGTCCCTCGGCGCCCGCCCGCAGAGCGAGTGGACGGTGTACCGCCTCACGGACGAGCCCCTGACCCGCCTGGCCGGCGGAAGCTGATCGACACGGCCGAATGGACCTGCCCCGCCCGGCCGACGGAACCCGACCGCCGCGGCCGACGGAACCCGAGCGGGACGAGCGGAACCGGAGCCGGACCCGAGCGGAACCGGAGCCGAACCACAGCGGAACCGGAGCCGAACCCGAGCGGAGCCCCGTCAGTCCCGCCGGACCACTGCCCCCGCCGCCAGCGCCCGCCCCAGCGCCAACGGATCGGCGGCGCCGTCCAGTTCGGTGTGCAGGGCGATGGCCAGCTCCGGGCGGGCCAGCAGGCCGGTGCCGGCCGGATCGCCCTCGGCGCGGGCGGCCAGGCCCAGGCCCACCCAGGTCTCCGGGTCGGCGTCGCCGCGCAGGACGCGTTCCCGCAGGGTGTGCAGCGCCTCCGCGGTGCGGCCCTCGACCAGGGCGACGTCCTCGGGTCGGGCGCCGGCCACGGTGGCGCCCGGGTCGTCACGCAGGTCCGCGTAGCCCGCCGGGTCGGCCAGCAGCCAGCGCAGCAGCACCGCCCGCGTGTCCAGGCCGCGTCCCGGGCTGCCCGGCACGACCACCGGTTCGTCCGCGTCCGCGGGCAGCGGCCCGCCGCGGGTCCAGGCCGCCGCGTGGGCGCGCACCGTCAGCGGATCGGGCCGCAGGTGGTACGCCCGCCAGGTCGCCCGGTGGTCCGCGACCGCGAGCGCGGCGGCGGCCCGCGTCCGCTCGTCCACCGGTTCGGCGAGCCAGGGCCGCGTCCGCCGCGTCAGCTCCGCCACCAGCCGCCGTCCCAGGCCCGTCAGTCCGCGCGCCGCGCCGATCGCGTGCAGCGCGTGCGCGGTCTGGTCCCGCCACAGCGCGTACTCGAACCGGCCGAGCGGATGCGGGCGGCGCCGCCAGAACGCGGTGACGCCGAAGAAGGCGTACACGCCCTGCAGCAGCCCGCCCAGCGGCCGGGGGTCGTCCCGCCACGGGGCGTAGAACAGCCGGTCGCCCGGGTCGTCGTACAGGGTGAACAGGTGCATGAACGCGCTGAGCTTGTTGTGCTGGAACTCGTGCACCAGCGTCGAGGCGAACTGCTCGCCGTCGTCCGGCACCGACGCCAGCGCCGTGCCGAACGCGTCGCCCGAGGAGGCGCTGTGCGGGCGGAACCGCTCGGCGCGCGGCCGGGGCACCACCGTCGTCAGCCCGCCGGCCAGCGCCCGGGCCCCGTCGTCGTCGGTGTCGCACAGCACGGTCCAGGCCGAGTCGAACAGCTCCTGCCAGCGCGCCGCCGTGCCGGCCGGCTCGGGCAGCACGGGGCCGCGCAGGGTGCGGTAGGGGTCGGTGTCGTCCAGCAGCAGCGTGCAGCCCTCGGCGCGCAGCTTGGTCAGCGGGTGCCAGTGCGGTCCGGCCGGCGGACGGCCGCCGATCAGCACGCTCCCGTCGCGGGCCGACACCTCCGCCACGCTCCACGACTCCCGGTCCCCGGGCAGCCGCATCGCGCCGAGCATGGGCAGCACCGCCCACCCGTGCCGCACCGGCACGGCCGTACGGAAGTCGAGCCCGGCCCGGATCGCGGCGACGGCGGCGATCGCGTGCAGGTGCCCGAGGTGCACCCACAGCGGCGCGTCGTCGTCGGCGCTGCCGCGCAGCCGGCGCAGGGTGTGCGCCGCCCAGACGCCCACGTGCGGGTAGCGCAGCAGTTCGTCCACCTTCCCGGCGGCCGCGGCATCGGCCCGCGCCAGCAGCCGCCAGCCCTCCGCGGGCGGCGCCAGCGGCCCGTGCGGCGCCCCCGCCGCCGCGTCGAGCAGCGCCCGTACGGTGAGCAGCCGCCAGCTGCGTTCGCCCCGGCGCAGCTCCTGGACCGCGGCGGGGCCGCCCGCGCCGGCCAGCAGGCCGCCGAACGCCTCCGAGGTCAGCTCATGGGATCGGGCCGTCTGCCGCATGCCGGGTCCTAGGCGTCGTCGCGCTGCGGGTCGGCGTCGTCGCGCTGCGGGTTGTACCCGCCGAGGCTGCTCGCCGGGTCGTCGATACGGCTGAGCAGGCGCCGCATGGAGCCCTCGGCGTCCGCGTCCGGCAGGTCCAGCGACGGCCAGGCGTGCAGCGGGACGTCGCCGAGGTCGATCAGCTCCGACTGGACTGCTGGCTGCTCCATGTCGCCGTCCCTGTGCCCGTGTTGATGAATAGGTGTCAGATATCCGGTCTGTACCCGTACAGTGAAGTTTCGGGCACTATTTCGGACCTCGTGGTGACCCTAGTGCATCGCGCGCACCGCACGGCCCGGTTGGCGGCGCGGACGCGGAATCCGCCCGGATCGAGTGACGGAACGACCGAGCGGGTAAGGAAGCGTGTGTGATTGAACTCGCTGAGCTGATAGAGGAGTTGCGCCGGGAACTGACCACGGCAAAAGCCGCCGCGGACGGCGCGGACCTCTACTTCGAGGTCGGCCCGGTGGAGGTGGAGGTGGCCGTCGCGGTGGAGCGGTCGGCGACGGCGGGCGGCAAGATCCGGCTGTGGGTGGTGGAGGCCGGCGCGGACGGGCGGCTGGCCGGCAGCGTCACTCACCGGGTGAAGCTCACCCTGGACCCGCACACCCGCAGCGCCGGCGGACGGGCGCCGTGGGTGTCGGGCGCCGAGGGCGAGGGCGAGCGCTGAGCGCCGTGCCGGGGGGCGGACGCCGGGGCCTGGACCCGGTCCGGGTGGCGGAGGTGCTGGTGCGGCCGGCGACCGGCCCCGGACGGCGCGGCTCCGGCTACCGGGTCGCGGAACGGTGGGTGCTCACCTGCGCGCACGTGGTCCACGACGCCGACGCCCTCCGGGTGCGCTTCGAGGCCGACCGGGCCGACGAGTGGACCGCGCCCGCCGAAGTCGCGCTGGCCTGCGACAAGGCCGACGTGGCCCTGGTGCGGATCACCGGTCCGGTGCCGCCGGGCGTGCACGCGGGGGCGACCGCGCCGCCGGTGTACGGCGCTCTGCCCGACGCCGACGTCGTGCTGCCGTGCAGCACGGTGGGCTTCCCCCGCTTCAAGCTCCGCACGGACCGGATGCGCGCCCTGGACGACGGCTCGCCGTCCCAGTACCGCGACTCCTGCCACGCCACGGGCAGGACGTCGGTGCTGTCCAACCGGCGGGAGGGCACCCTCGAACTCGTCGTCGAGCCGCCCGCGTCCGACGTGGAGAAGGACCGGTCGCCCTGGGAGGGCATGTCCGGCGCCGCGGTCTGGCACGACGGCACGATCGTCGGCCTGGTCGCCGCCCACCACCGCACCGACGGGCTGGGCCGGCTGGCCGCGGTGCGGGTGGACCGCCTCCACGGCCTGCTGACCCCGGCCGAACTGACCGTGCTGGAGCAGCACGCCGGGCTGCCGGCGTCGGCGTCCGCCCTGGCGCGCCCGTCCGCCGGCCCGGACCCGGCGGACGCCCCGGTCAGCCTGGCCCACCTGCCCGACGGCCTGCCGCTGAGCGAGCTGAACGGCCTGGTGGGCGCGTTGACCGCGCTGCCCGCGGTGAGCAACCCGACCACCCTGGCGCTGCTGCTGGACAGCATCGACCCGATGGTCGCGGCCATGAGCCCGCGCTCGCCCTCCCTGCGCCCGGACGTCTTCGGCATCCTGCGAACCTGTCTGCGCTACCCGGGCTCCTTGGACCAACTCCTGGAATCCATAAGGCTGATGGAGGGCGACTCGGCCGGGGTGGCCCGCCTGGACCAGGAGGCGGTGGAGTTGTCCCGGCGGCACCGCCCGCACCGGCGAGAGCCACTGACCTGATATAGCGGCGCCGCGGAGGAGCGGGGTTTCATCGCTCGCACGATGGGTCACTATCTAGAGGATGTGGGCAGCCCAGCACAACTGAAGCCGGGGGAGAGGGGTTTGGCCGTCATGGAGCCGTCTGTGGCCGCCGTCGAGTCCAGTCTGGTCGACCTCGCGGGGGTATCTCTTGAAACGCTGCGCTCCATGGACAGCCACGTTCTCGCCGCGTCGCTGCGGGAGTTGCTTTCAGGGATCGACCACCAGACCGCCAGTGTCGCAGGCATCGACGGCGGCGCCGAACGTTTCGACTGACCGGGCCGGGGCCGCTGATGAGCGCTGAGCCCGCGCTGCCGCATCATCGCCTGCCGCCCGGCAACCTGGCCGAGCTGGTCAGCGGCGAGGGCGGCCCGGAGACTCTCACCCTGCTGCTGGCCGCCGAACGCAGCCGCCGTCTGCTGCTGTTACGGGCACTCGACGACACCGTGGACCTGGGCCCCGCCTGGGACCTGCTCAGCCGGGCCCAGCGGCGCGCGCCCGACGTCGTCGACGACCTGCTCATGTACCCGCAGACAGGCATGTGGCTGGCCACCGCGCTGCGCGGACTGCGCGAGGTGACGGCGGACGACGATCCGCCGCAGTGGGTGCTGCTGGGCCATTTCGCCGCCCTCGCGGCCGCGGCGGGGCTGCGGGCCGGGCTCGACTTCACCCTGGAGGTGCCCGTCCGGCACGGGCGCGTGCCGCTGCCGACCCTCGGCTGTGCGGTCCTGCCGGTGACCGGGCCCTGGGCGACGGGCACCGTGGCCGCCAGGTCCGGACGAGCCGTGGTCGAGGCGGGCGGCGCCCGCGTCGCCGTACCGATGCCGCCCGGGTCGGCGGGGCCGGGCTGGCATCCGTTGCGCCGGATCGCGGTGGGCCCGGCGGGCCGGCGGCTCGACGTCGTGCTGGACGACGTGGACCCGTACCGGACGTATCCGCGGCCGACCGAGCCCCGCCCGCTGTCCGAGGAGTCCGTGGCGCACTGGCGGCAGCTGCTGGAGCAGGCCTGGGAGGTGCTGCTGGCGGAGCAGCCGGAGACGGCCGGAGCCATGCGGCGAAGCCTTCTGTCGCTCACGCCGACGGCGGCAAGGGAAAGGTTTCGGCCACGGAGTGTGACATCGGGGGACGCCTTCGGCGGCATCGAGGCGTCGGAGCCGGACGACCCCGTACAACTGGCCGTCACCCTCAAGCACGAGTTCCAGCACACCAAACTGGGCGGCCTGCTGCACCTGACACCCCTGCTCACGCCGGCCGCCGACAAGGAACCGGAGTGGTGGTACGCGCCCTGGCGGGACGACCCCCGGCCGCTCGCGGGACTGCTGCAGGGCATCTACGCGTTCGCCGGCATCACCGACTTCTGGAGCGCGCACCGCACCGCCACGCGTACGCAGACCGCCATGGCGCACTTCGAGTTCGCGCTGTGGCGCCGCCGTACGGCCACGGCGCTGGAGCAGGTACGCCGTCATCCCCGGCTCACACGGGTCGGTTCGACTCTGCTGGAGACCCTGCACGCCCGGTGCGCCGAGTGGCTGGCCCAGCCGGTCCCCGAGCAGCAGGCCGCCCTGGCCCGGCTGTGCGCCGACGACCACGTCGCCCGCTGGCGGGTCCACCATCTGCGGCCCCCCGCACCGGCCGTGGACGCGGCCGTGCGCGCCTGGCTCGACGGAGCCGGCGCGCCTCCCGGCGCCCTGGCGGCCGAGGCGGAGACCGTGCCCGATCCGTCGGCCCGCTGGCTGGACAGCCTGGCGACGCTGGTCCGCTATCGCCTCAGCGGCGCCGACGACGACCGTCTCCCGGCCGATGGGGCCGAGAAGGCCGCGGCCAGGGTCACCGGAGCGCTCGTCGGCGACGCCCTGCTGGCCGCCGGCGACGCCGTCGGGGCCCGGACGGCGTACCTGACCCAGCTGGCCGACCACCCCATGCGGCCCGGCGCCTGGGCGGGCCTGGCCGGTGCCCTCACCACGGGCGGGACCGAACCCGCGGCGGCCCGCCTGCTGCTGCGTCACCCGGAACGGGCCCGCGCGGTCCACCAGGCCCTGCTGCGCACCACGGGCACGGCACCGGACCCGGTCCGACTCGCCGCCTGGCTCGGATCGGCCCCCGCGTGACCGCACGCCGGGCGTCCGGGCGCTCGGATCACGCGCCCGGCCGGCACCTCACATCGGCATCGGGTCGATGTCGCAGTCGTTGCGCTGCCCCGCCCGCGCCTGCTCGGTCGCCGGGTGGGCAGCGGCGCCGCCGGTGTGCATGCGCGGCTCGTCCAGCACTCTCTCCATGCGCGCCAGGGTGTCCTCGCGCAGCGCCCGGCCCTCCGTCTCGTCACCGAGCGCGACGAGGTCCAGGGCGAGGTTCGCCGCGCCCACCAGGGTGGTCGGGTGGTCCTCGCCCAGCCGCTCCCGGCACAGCGCCAGGGTCCGCTCGCCGAGTTCCCGGGCCTCGCGCACCTCGCCCATGGCGCTCAGGTCACTGGCGAGGTTGATGGCACAGGCCAGCGCGATCGGATGGCTCTGTCCGAGGCGCTCGGTCAGCGACGCCAGCGCCGACTCGTCCAGGCGCCTGGCCTCCTGCGCCAGCCCCAGCCGCCGCAGCGTCACCGCCAGGTCGACGTCGGCCCCGCGGACGTGCGGGTGGTCGGCGTGGAAGATCTGCCGGTAGCGTTCGCACGCCTTCTCGCCCCGTTCCCGGGCCTCTTCCAGGTCGCCGTTCTGCCGCAACGCCACCGACAGGGCGAGCTCGGCCGTCAGGGCATCGGGGTGCAGGCTGCCGTAGCGGCGGGTGAACTGCTGGAACGTCTCACGCGCCAGTTCCAGCGCGGTGACGTTGTCACCCTCCTTCCGGCATGCCTCGCTGAGCTGCCGCATGGTCTCCAGCGTGGTGGGGTTCCGCGGCCCGAAAGCGGTGCGGTAGCCGTCGAAGACCGCCTGCTGCAGCGCCCGCGCGCCCACGTAGTCGCCCGTCTCGCGCACATCGACGGCGACACTCGCCTCGGTCACCAGCGCCTGCTGGTGATCGCGGCCGAACAGCCGGGTCTTCATCGCGTGCGTACGCCGGTCGAGTTCCAGCGCGCGCGGGAAGTCGCCGACCAGCCGCAGACTCACGCCGAGGTTGTGGGCGGTGACGAGAGTGGTCGGATCGTCCTCGCCGAAGGCCCGCCTGGCCTGCCGGTAGGCGACCTCGTCGATCTCGGCGCCGGCCGCGAAGTCGCCCTGCACCCGCCGCACCGCGGCTTCGAGGTTCCTCGTCACCAGCGCGTCCTCGCGGTTCTCCTCCCGGTCCGCGGGCGCGGTGCGGTCGTAGACCTCCCTGAGCCGGGCGACGACCCGGGAGGCGTCGTCGTAGCGGCCCACCTTGAGGTAGAGGAAGCCCAGCCACCAGCCCATCAGCAGGGTCTGCTGGTCCTCCTCGCCGAACTTCTGCGTCCAGGTCTGGTACGCCTGCTCGGTGAACTCCCGCGCGACCTTGTGATCCCCCCAGTACCACAGGTACTTCGCGACGTTCATCACCAGCTCGCGCACCCACGGCTGGTCGGACTCGACGGCGCCGGAGGCGATGACGTGGCCGTACAGCTCGGCGTAGCGCGGCCAGTTGGCGGCCTGGTTGGGGCCCTTGGGATCGGCGGCGGCCAGCAGCGTGTGGGCGCCGTTGCGCATGCGGGTCTGTTCCTCGGGACTCATGCGGTTCATCAGAACCGCCTGGACCAGGCGGTGCATCTCGATCGAATTGGTCCGGTGGTCTATGCGGGCGAGGGAGTAACGGTTGATCTCCCTTATGGCCCGGGCGAGCCGCATGGGGTCGTTGAGGGCACGGTCGAGTTCCGGGTCGATGCTGGAGCCGCCCAGGCCCGCGAAGATGGACCGCGAGATCGGGTCGGGCGCGAAGTAGGAGCACAGCTGGAGCAGGCGCAGCGCGGTGAGGCTGCGGGTCTCCAGGTGGTCGAGGGAGACGTTCCAGGCGGCGGCTACCGGGAGCTGGTAGTCCGGCGGCGGGGAGACCTCGAGCAGCTCGCTGCGCTTGTGCTCGAACAGGCGCAGGTACTCCGAGACGGGCATCCCCGTCTCCGCGCGCCAGGCGGCGGCCTGCTCCAGCGCCAGCGGGAGGTCGCCGAGCGCGTCGGCGAGCCGGTCGGCGTCGGCGTCGTCGAGGTCGTCGTCGTGCGGGCCGGAGCGGCGCAGCAGCTCCTTGCTCTCCGCGCGGGTGAACACGTCCACCTCGAGGGAGCTGCCGAGCAGGCTCCAGCGCCGGTTGCGGGAGGTGACGAGGATGGTGCCGCTGCCGCCGGTCGGGAAGTAGTCGCGGACCCGCTCGGGGCTGTCGGCGTTGTCGAAGATCAACAGCCAGCGGGAGTACGGCCGGCCCTCACGCAGCGCCTCGCGCACCGCGGGCCCGGCGATGTTGGCCTCGGCGCTGGTGACCAGCCCGAGGCGCTGGGCCAGCTCCACCAGGGCCTGGCCGATCTGGCCGGGGCGCTCGGCGGGGATCCACCAGACGATGTCGTACTCGGACTGGTGGCGGTAGGCGTACTCGATGGCCAGCTGGGTCTTGCCGACGCCGCCCATGCCGTGGATGGCCTCGGGCAGCACCGTGGTGGTGCCTTCCCGGCGCAGGCGGTCGCTGAGCATCTCCAGAAGGTCCACGCGGCCGGTGAAGTTCGGGTTCCGCGGGGGGACGTTGCCCCAGATCCGCGGCTGCGTCGAGCGCCCGCTCTCCACCGTGGGCTGCTGCGTGGCGGTCATGGCCGTCGCTCCTTCTGAAGTTGTCCCGGGCCCCTCGGGGGCGCTGTCGGCAGCCTGGTCCCCGGTGCGGTCCGGGGCGCCCGCGCCCTTGCGCAGGCTGACGGTGTTCTGGTGGTCGTACGCGCGCAGCGCCTCGGCGAGCCGCTCGGCGCGCGGCAGGAATCGGCCGGAAAGGGCCCGCAGGGCGAGCAGTTCGACGCGCAGGAAGGCGACGTTGCGCCGGGTCACGAGCGGCACCGGGGCCGTCTCGTACGGCACGCCGGCGTCCGGCTCCGCCGCCTCGGCCCCCTCGCCGCCCGCCTCCACCAGCGGCCGCACGTCCCGCAGCACCCGGGCGGTGTCGCGGCGGCGGCTGAGCGCGAGTAACTCCTGGCGGATGTCGGGGCCGAAGACGAAGGCGACGTCGTCCGCCCGCTCGGCCGCCGCCCCGGCCGGCCGGACGAGGCCGCTCATCAGCAGCTCGGTCAGGTGGGCGGGCCCGGCGCCCGGCACGGTGGCGCACACCGCGCGCATCACCGGCAGCGTCAGCGGAGCCGCCGCGAGCCGGGTGGCCAGGGCGAAGGCGGTGGGCGACGCGGCGGCCCGGAACTCCGAGACCCGCTCCCAGGCGGGAACGGCGCTGCCCGGATCGGGCACGTCCTCCACCCAGGGCACGGCGCGCGCCGCGTCCTGCCGCCGTTTCCACTCCCGGGCCCTGATCCCGGACATCTCCGCCCAGCCGTCGACGCGTCCGGCGACCAGGTCCACCCAGGCGGAGGTGGACCGTTCGGCCAGTTCCAGCACCGGCACGGGCACCACCCCGGCCCGCGCGTCGGCGTCGTCGACGGCTTCGAGGGGCGAGGTGTGCAGCTCCCAGCGCAGGCCGGCGTTGGGCGTCCAGGGCCGTTCGGCGTGTAACCGCATCCGGTGCACGTCCAGCCCGCTGCGGCCCCACAGCCGCTGCGGCAGCAGATGCAGCACGGCGAGCGGTTCGCTGCGGCCCAGCACCTGCAGCAGCGGCAGCACCGCGTCCGAACGCCAGCCCGCGGCCAGCCCGTCGGTCACCACCAGCACGGCACGCCGGCTGCCGGTCGCCGGGGGCAGCTCCGCCAGCCGGATCCGGGCCGGCTCGGTGTCGTCCGAGGACAGCAGGGGCACGCGGGACACCCGGCCCACACCCGGCTGGCCGGCGAGCGAGGCGGCCAGTTCGTCGACGGTCTCCTGCCAGACCCGCATGGTCACGTGGGCGTCCACCACGAGCAGGACGTCCGGGAGGTCCGCGGAGTCGGGGTCCCGGAGGGCGTTCAGGGTGTGCGGCACGAGGTCGAGCGGGGCACCGTCGGTCCCCGGCGCCCGCGCTGATCGTGGGACGTCATCACAGCGCATGAGCACTCGCAGCACGTCCGGCGACACCCGGGAACGTACGGAGTGCCGAAGACGAGTCCCGCGTTCCGCGGGCATGCGTGACATCCACGTGCCAAGCCTGGCAGTGGTGTGCGAGAGGTGCAAGACGGCAGGCCACAGGGGGGTGACGGAGTGCGGAGGCACTGGGACGCCGGGTACGCGCTCCCCCGTGCTGCCGGGCGCGCCCGACGACCGGCGACGGGCCGGTCCGCGCACCAGCGTGGCACTTCGGCCGGGCGGGTGCAAGGGCATCCCCTGTGCGGCCCGGCGTGGCGGCCGGACCCCCGCCCCGGGCTCGTCCCGGGTCCGCGGCGGCATCGTGGCCTACACCGGCCCGGCCGGGCCGGGCTTGCGTTCCGGGTCGTCGAGGAGGATGGCCATATGGCGGCCGACGTGCTGGTCCCAGCCCGCGGGTCCGAGGGCCAGCGCCTTGTTGCGCCACCGCCCGACGCGCTCCACCAGGCTGCCGAGCTCCCGGTCCTGAAGGATCTCGCTGATGGCGTCCTGGAAGGTCGGGTCCGAGCAGTCGGCGCGGTGCCAGAGCATCGCCGGCACCCCGGCCCGCAGCCCGGCGAGCACCTCGCGCCGGCCGATGCCCGATTCGTCGTCCGGGGGCCGGCTGAGCACCAGGCACACCGCGTGGCTGTCCTCCTTCAACTCCCGCTCCAGGTGGAAGAAATAGCCGTCCTCCTCGTCCGGGCGGCTCCAGTGCGGGTGGCTGTCGGCGGGCCGCTCCCGCAGCTGCCGCCACTTGTTGTGCCAGGGCCGGTGCCAGGCGGCCCGCTGCAGCCGCTCCAGGCTGCGCACCACCACCGGGTAGTCCAGCGTCAGCGGGGTCGGCGCCTCGGAGTCGGACTCCTTCAGCCACCACTCGACGGGCTCGTTGAGCAGCTCCCACGGCAGCACGAACTCCAGGATCACCGGCTGCCGCAGGTCGGCCCAGAGGGCCTCGGCCTGCTCGATCAGCTTCTCCACCGCGCCCGGCAGGTCGTCCCGGCCCAGGTTCTCCGTCTCGCCGCGCACCGGGTGCCAGCCCTCGGAGTCGGACTGCCGCCAGTGCGAGAGGTAGTAGCGGTCCGGATCCATGCGGTCCGGCTCGAACTGGATCAGCAGGTAGGCGGGGATGAGCGACGGCTCGGGCGGCGGGAACTCCGGGTGCTGCCAGCCGGCCAGCAGGCTCTCGTGCCCGAGCGCCTTGGCCTGGCCGCGGTTGAAGCGGCGCAGCAGCTCGGCGTCGTCCGGGCGGCCGTCCTCCATCAGCCGGTCGGCGGCCAGCGCCAGGAAGGCCATGCCGGGCGGCAGTTCGCCGTCCGGGGAGTTCACGCCCGACAGGCGCAGGAAGACCTGCCACGCCGTCTGGCACCACGGGGGCAGTTCCTGCACCCGGGAGCGGCTGGCCCGGCGGGCCATCAGCGGCAGGTCCGGCGAGTTCATCGACAGCAGCACGGGCATCAGCCCGCGCAGGTCGGCGTTCGGGTAGAAGTCGAACGCCTCCCACTCGTCGACGAGCGGCCAGAGCCCGGCGACCGTGGCCGACTGCTGCTCCACGTACTCCAGCGCCCGCACCAGACAGGCCAGGCCGTCCCCGACCTCGGTGCACATCCGCACCACCTGCAGCAGCCAGGGCCGTAAGCGGTCGCCGCCGAACGGTTCGACGGGCGCGGCCAGCTCGCCCGCCAGCATCTCCCGCCACAGATCGCGGCTGCTCGACTGGTTCACGGTGGGCGAGCCCTGCAACGCGTCCACGATGGAGACGATCAATTCGTTGCGGACACGCTCCGGACTGCGCCCTTTCACCCCGTTACCTCCAGACAGCCGGCGCGGTTCCCTGATGGTGCCGACCAGCGTACGGCCACGGGGCGTGACGGGGCAGAGAAAGCACAGCCATCGTGCGCCGGACGGCGCGCCGCCCGGCGCACGGGTGAAGCCTCGGAGCCCCCTGTCGGATTCGAACCGACGACCTTCGCTTTACAAGAGCGGCGCTCTGACCAGCTGAGCTAAGGAGGCCTGCACGCACGCGGGAGGTGCGCGCCCGTGCAGTGTACCCACGTCCGGGGGACGGCCCGCCGGAAATTTCCGTGAAGTTCACATGGCCCGGAGTGCTGACAGATCGGGTGGACGCCAGGTAGCGTCCTGAGCCGGTTCACTCTCGTGGACTACACCACCACCTTCCTACAACGGATCGTCCGGCACGTTCCTGCCGGTAGAAGGGGGCCCATTCACCATGGCCACTGTTTCGTTCGACAAGGCGACCCGGATCTACCCGGGTTCCACCAAGCCCGCCGTCGACTCGCTTGAGATCGAGATCGCGGACGGCGAGTTCCTCGTCCTGGTCGGCCCGTCCGGCTGCGGCAAGTCCACCTCGCTCCGGATGCTCGCGGGGCTCGAGGACGTCAACGGCGGCGCCATCCGCATCGGTGACCGCGACGTCACCCACCTGCCGCCCAAGGACCGGGACATCGCCATGGTGTTCCAGAACTACGCGCTCTACCCGCACATGACGGTCGCCGACAACATGGGCTTCGCCCTGAAGATCGCCGGCGTCAACAAGTCGGAGATCCGCACGAAGGTCGAAGAGGCCGCGAAGATCCTCGACCTGACCGAGTACCTGGACCGCAAGCCGAAGGCGCTGTCCGGCGGTCAGCGCCAGCGTGTCGCGATGGGCCGCGCCATCGTGCGTGAGCCGCAGGTCTTCCTCATGGACGAGCCGCTGTCCAACCTGGACGCCAAGCTGCGTGTGTCCACCCGTACGCAGATCGCCTCCCTGCAGCGCCGCCTCGGCATCACCACCGTCTACGTCACCCACGACCAGGTCGAGGCCATGACGATGGGCGACCGCGTGGCCGTGCTGAAGGACGGCCTGCTGCAGCAGGTCGACTCGCCGCGCAACATGTACGACCGCCCGGCCAACCTCTTCGTCGCCGGCTTCATCGGCTCCCCGGCCATGAACCTGGTCGAGGTCCCGATCACCGACGGCGGCGTGAAGTTCGGCAACAGCGTCGTCCCGGTCAACCGCGACGCGCTCAAGGCCGCCGCCGACCGCGGCGACCGCACGGTCACCGTCGGCGTCCGCCCGGAGCACTTCGACATCGTCGAGCAGAACGGCGCCGCGGCCTCGGCCCTGTCGAAGGACACCGAGGACGCCCCGGCCGGCCTCGCGGTCTCCGTCAACGTCGTCGAGGAGCTCGGCGCCGACGGTTACGTCTACGGCACCGCCGAGGTCGGCGGCGAGACCAAGGACCTGGTCGTCCGTGTCGAGGGCCGCCGGGTGCCGGAGAAGGGCGCCACGCTGCACGTCGTGCCGCGGCCGGGCGAGACCCACGTGTTCTCCACCTCCACCGGCGAGCGTCTGACCGACTGACCCGCCTGACCGACCGACCCGCAAACCCCCGGCCGGGAAAACCACCGGCCGGGGTGAATTCACCCGGGTTGACGAAGAGGGGCCCCGCAGCCTGCTGCGGGGCCCCTCTTCACTGTCGGCCAATACCCCGGCAGAACGGTCATTTCGAGCGGTGTACGTCAACCCGCCACCCATCGGGAAGCGCCACCCTGTCCCCCGAAACGGTGACTAAATGTCGCCAAATCATTACCGGGCGCTACCCTCACTCGCGTGAAGCACTCCACTAACCAACAGACACGACGCGGCCGGGGCCCCGCCCGCCGGGTCGGCCGCAGCCTCGCCCTCGTCCTGCCCGTCGTCCTGGTGCTCTCCGGGACCCTCGCGGTCACCCGAGTCGACTGGTCCGGGAACTCCTCGGACTCGGTGCTCACCGCCTCCGCGGCCACGGACGTCACCACGGGCGCCGCCGCGGCCCACCGTGCCCCGCAGGACCTGCTGCGCGACCGCCTCCTGGCCGAACTGCAGGAGAAGGACCCCGGCACGGTGCTCACCCACCTCCAGCAGGCCGTCAGCCGGCGGCCCTCGCTCGCCGGGCACTGCACGTCCATCGCCCGCACGCTCGGCCGCGCCGCGGTGCGCAGGTACGGGCCCTCGCGCGCGCAGTCGTACGCCCGGCCGGTGTGCGACACCTCCTTCGCCTCGGGGGTCACGGCCGCGCAGAGCTGAGCGGCCGGCCCGCAACGGCCCTCCTCCGGACCCGCCGGGTACGGAGGAGGAAAACAGCCGGTCAATGACGGCCGCCCGGCCCGGGCCGCGGGCGGGGCGCGCCGTACAGTGCGTTCATGACCGATCCGCACGTCGCCTCCCGCCCCGTCCAAGCCGTCATCCTGGCCGGAGGCCAGGGGTCCCGGCTGCGCCCCTACACCGACGACCGGCCCAAGCCGATGGTCGAGATCCCCGGTACGGGCACCCCGATCATCGGCCACCAGCTCGCCTGGCTGGCCGAGGAGGGCGTGACGGACGTGGTGGTGAGCTGTGGCCACCTCGCCGACGTCCTGGAGAAGTGGCTGGAAGACGCCGACCTGCCGGTGAACGTGACGACCGTCGTCGAGACCGAGCCGCTGGGCCGCGGCGGTGGCCTGAAGTACGCGGCCGCCCGCCTGCCCGACCCGGACCGGCCCTGGTACGCCACCAACGGCGACATCTGGACCCGCTTCTCGCTGCGCGACATGGCCGGTTTCCACGCCGAGCGCGACGCGGCCGCGACCCTCGCCCTGGCCCGGCCGCGCCTTCCCTGGGGCGCTGTGAAGACGGACGGGTTCGGGCACATCACCGACTTCATCGAGGCGCCCCCGTCGACCTTCGAGATCAACGCGGGGGTGTACGTCTTCTCCCCCGAGTTCGCCGGGATGCTTCCGGCGCGCGGCGACCACGAGCGCACCACGTTCCCGCGGCTGGCGCGGGAGCGGCGGCTGGCGGGGTTCCCGATCCCGCAGGGCGCCTACTGGCGGGCGATCGACACCGCCAAGGACCTCACCGAGGCCGCGAAGGAGCTGGCCGCCCTGGGACGCTGACGACCCGTCCCCGTACCGCGAGACGCGACGCCCCGTCCTGTCAACCACGAGACCGTGAAGGGGTCCCACCGCGTGTGACGTGCGGTGGGACCCCTTCGGTGTGCGGGCCGGTGATTCAGCCGGTGGGCCTGCCCAGCATGCCGCCCACCGGCTCGGCTACCCCAACAGGCCGCCCACGAGGCCCGGCTGGCCGGTGGAGGAGCCCGAACCCGAGCCGCCGGACGAGCCGCCGGTCGAACCGCCGGACGCGGTGCCGCCGCCCGTGGTGCCGCCGGAGGTGGGGCCGGAGCTGGTGCTCGGGGCCTGTCCGGCCGGGGCGGGCTGCTGCGGCGGGGCCTGTCCCGCGGTGCCCTGCGTCTGGCTGGGCGAGCCGCCGGTGACCGCGCCCGTCGAGCGTTCCGCGCCCGGGGTGGTCGCGGCGCCGGTGGGGTCGGTGCCGGCCGTGGCGCCCTGGGTGGGCCCGTTCGAGGCGGACGGGGACTGCCGGTGCCGCTCGCCGGGCTCCTGCGGGAGCGGGGAGCCCGGCAGCTCGTTGCGCGGGGCCTCGCCGGGTCCGGGGACGACCACGCGGCCGGCGTCGCGGACGGCCCCGCCGAGCACCGAGCCGACGAGCAGGGTGAGTCCGGTGACGATCGCGGTGACCAGGGCGCCGCGGCGCAGCACGTAGCTGCGCAGCTCCCAGATGTCGGAGCGGGGCCCGAGACGGCGCCAGGCGCTGCCCGCGAGGCGGCCGTCGATGGAGTAGACGGGCGCGCCGGCGATGATCAGCGGGGACCAGGCGGCGAGATAGATGATGTCGGGGGCGTCGTAGGCGGGGACGGTCTTCCAGCTGACGGTGACGATGAGCGCGGCCGACAGCAGGGCGCCGAAGACGGCGGCGACGCGCTGCCAGCAGCCGAGGACCGTGAGGACCCCGACGAGCACCTGGGCGAAGGCGATGACGAGTCCGGAGCCGACCGGGTGGTGCAGGGCGAACTGGCGCAGCGGCTCGGCGGCTTCCCAGGGGTGCAGGCTGTTCAGCCACTTGACCATGGAGCCGCGCTTGCCGCCGTCGAAGTAGACGGGGTCGCAGAGCTTGCCCATGCCGGCGTAGACGGAGATGAAGCCGAGGAAGATCCGTAGGGGCAGCAGGACGACGCCGAGGTTCATCCGGCGGCCGGGGAAGTAGGCGTGCCGGGCCGGGTCGTCGCCGTGGCGCCTGCCGCGCCGGCCGGCGCGGGCACCGGTCCCGGTGGCCTCTGCGTCCTCGTCGGTGTCGTCGTAGTCGTCGTAATCCCGGTACTCGGCGTGCTCGTCGTATGCGCCGTACCCGCCGGTGTCGTCGTAGGCGCCGTACCCGTCGTCCCGGTAGCGGGGCTCGTCGTACGCGCTGCCCACGGTGCGCATGTTCGGCAGCAGACGCGTCTGGCCGGGCGTGCGCTGGTGGCCGACGACGGGGGTCTCGACGGTGCGGGTCAGGGCGTCGTCGTCGTAACCGGGGTCGGCCACGACGCGCGGGATGACCTGCGTGGCCCCGGCGTCGCCGGACTGATGCTCGCCGTGCCGGACGCTGCTGCCCCGCGCGGCCTGCAGCAGGCGGTGGGCGCCGGTGTCGTCGGGGGCGGAACGGCCGCTCCAGACGACGGGGCGGCGGCGGGCGGTCGCGCCGGCGGCCGGGACTCGGGCGGTGTCCGCGCCGACGCTCGCGTGCCGTGCGCCCCGCGGCGACAGGGAACGCCGGGACGACGCGCCCAACTGCACGCGGAAGCTCGCATGATTGACGATGACCTGCGCCGGATCGCTCGGCACCTTCACCATGCTCAGCGCGGGAGAGTCGCCGGCCTGCGGCGAGCGGTCCCCCGTGGGTGTGCGGGGTGTTCTGGTGTCCACACTCATCTAACCGAGTGACGTGTGGTTAGGACACTGCCGTGACCGTCCCGAAGTGTCCGGACCGCGTCAAGCTCGCCCAAGACGCCCAGAACACCCCGATCAGGGGACGGCGTCGAACGTCCGTTCAGTCCCGGCGGCGGGCCGCCTCGTAGAGCACGATCCCCGCCGCGACACCGGCGTTGAGCGACTCCGCGCCGCCCGGCATCGGGATGCGCGCCCGGAAGTCGCAGGTCTCGCCGACCAGGCGGGACAGGCCCTTGCCCTCGCTGCCCACGACGATGACGACCGGACCGCCCAGGGCGTCCAGCTCACCGATCTCGGCCTCGCCGTCGGCGGCGAGGCCCACGACCACGAGGCCGGCCTTCTTGTACGCCTCCAGCGCGCGCGTGAGGTTGGTGGCCCGGGCGACGGGTGTGCGGGCGGCCGTGCCCGCGGACGTCTTCCAGGCGCCGGCGGTCATGCCGGCCGCCCGCCGCTCCGGCACGACCACGCCGTGGCCGCCGAAGGCGGAGACGGACCGGACCACGGCGCCGAGGTTGCGCGGGTCGGTGACGCCGTCGAGGGCGACGATCAGCGGGTCCTGGTCGTCGTCGTGGGCGGCGGCCACCAGGTCCTCGGGGTGGGCGTACTCGTACGGCGGGACCTGGAGGACCAGGCCCTGGTGGTTGAGCCCGTTGGTCATGCGGTCGAGCTCGGGGCGCGGGGCCTCCATGAGGTTGATGCCGCCGCGCTCGGCGGCGAGTTGCAGCGCCTCGCGGACCCGCTCGTCGTTGTCGATGAACTGCTGGACGTAGAGGGTGCTCGCGGGCACGCCCCCGCGCAGCGCCTCGACGACCGGGTTGCGGCCGACGACCAGCTCGGACGTCCCCTTGCCGCCCCGGCGCTGCGGCGGACGCCCCTGTGCGCGGCGCACCTTGGCCTGCGCGGCGCGCTGCTTGGCGTGCCCCTTGCGCATCTCGGCGGGCGGGGTCGGGCCCTTGCCCTCCAGGCCCCGGCGCCGCTGGCCGCCGCTGCCGACCTGCGCGCCCTTCTTGCCGGACATGCGGCGGTTGTTCGCGGCCATGACCTACCTGTCTGTCGTGAGAATGTCGTACGTACGTCTATGCAGTGTGCCGCCCGGGAGGCCGGGCGGCACAGTCGATCTTCGGTGCTGCGCGTCAGCGCGCGCCGAGGTTCCAGCGCGGCCCCTGCGGGCTGTCCTCGATGGTGAGGCCCGCCTGGCCGAGTTGGTCGCGCAGGGCGTCGGCGGTGGCCCAGTCCTTGCGGGAGCGGGCCGCCTCGCGCTGGTCGAGGACCATGCGGACGAGGCTGTCGACGACGCCGTGCAGGTCCTCGCCGCGGTCGGCCTCGCCGGCCCAGTGCGCGTCGAGGGGGTCCAGGCCGAGGACGCCGAGCATGGCGCGCACCTCGGCGAGGCGGGCCACGGCGGCTTCCTTGTCGTCGGCGGCGAGGGCGGAGTTGCCCTGCCGGACGGTGGTGTGCAGCACGGCGAGGGCCTGCGGCACGCCGAAGTCGTCGTCCATCGCCTCGGCGAAGGCGGGCGGCACGTCGGCGGCCGGCTCGACGGTGCCCGCCTTCTCCACCACGCGCTGGATGAAGCCCTCGATCCGCGCGAACGCCGACTCGGCCTCGCGCAGCGACTCCTCGCTGTACTCGATCATCGAACGGTAGTGCGGGGTGCCGAGGTAGTAGCGCAGCACGATCGGGCGCCAGTGCTTGACCATCTCGCTGACCAGCACCGAGTTGCCGAGCGACTTGGACATCTTGTCGCCCGCGATGGTGACCCAGGCGTTGTGCAGCCAGTACCGGGCGAACTCGTCGCCGAAGGCCTTGGCCTGGGCGATCTCGTTCTCGTGGTGCGGGAAGATCAGGTCCAGGCCGCCGCCGTGGATGTCGAAGGCGGAGCCGAGGTACTTGTGGGCCATCGCCGAGCACTCCAGGTGCCAGCCGGGACGGCCGCGCCCCCACGGGGTGGGCCAGGTGGGCTCGCCCGGCTTGGCGGCCTTCCACATGGCGAAGTCCCGCGGGTCCCGCTTGCCGGTCTCGCCCTCCCCCGACGGCTGGAGCAGGTTGTCCAGCTCCTGCCGGGACAGCTCCAGGTAGCCGGGGAAGGAGCGCACGTCGAAGTAGACATTGCCGTCGGCCTCGTAGGCGTGACCGCGCTCGATGAGCCGCTGCATCATCTCGACCATCTCGGTCACGTGCCCGGTGGCGCGGGGCTCGTACGTCGGCGGCAGGCAGCCGAGCGCGTTGTAGCCGTCGTTGAACGCGCCCTCGTTCTCGTAGCCGATGGACCACCACGGGCGGCCCTGCTCCTGGGCCTTCGCGATGATCTTGTCGTCGATGTCCGTGACGTTCCTGATGAAGGTCACGTCATAGCCGCGGTACTCGAACCAGCGGCGCATGATGTCGAAGTTGAGGTACGAGCGGACGTGCCCGATGTGGGGCGGCGCCTGCACGGTGGCACCGCACAGGTAGATCGAGACACAGCCCGGCGTGAGCGGGGCGAAGTCGCGGATCTGCCGGGCGTTGGTGTCGTACAGGCGAATCGTCACCACTCCAGGGTAGTGGGCGCGGGGCAGTGCCCCACTACCCCTGGCTCAAGGAGGACGCTTTCGTGACCTGTGCGGGGCGCTCAGACGTTGCCGACCACCTTCCGCGGGACGATCCGTACGACGACCCGTTCGGCGTCCTGCGCGGACGCCGGGTTGAACTCGGCGTACTCCTTGCCGGTGTACTTCAGCGAGAGCCGGTCGATGAGCTCCTGCCCGCCCTCGGTGGTCAGCTCCGCGTGGCCCCTGATCTCCGCGTACTCGTACGGGGAGTCGGGGATCTGGACGACGACGCTGACACGCGGGTCGCGGTCCAGGTTCCGCTTCTTACGGCGGTCCGCGGTCGTGGAGATGAGGAGGTCGTCCCCGTCGCGCGCCACCCAGACGGGGGAGAGCTGGGGGCTGCCGTCGGGCTGGATCGTGCCGACGTTCACGAAGACGGGGCTGTCGAGCAGTTCCTTGAGCCGGTCGGACAGTACGGCTGACATGGGGCACCCTCCGTGGACCTGGGTCGTTTCCCGGGAACGGGTACCCCGTCGGCCGTCAGCTCACCCGTACCACCAGCGCGGTGGCGATCGCCATCAGCCCCTCGCCCCGCCCCGGGAAGCCGAGCCCGTCGGTGGTCGCCCCGGACACCGACACCGGCGCCCCGGCCGCCTCGGACAGGATCCTCTGGGCCTCCTCGCGCCGCTTGCCGATCTTCGGGCGGGGGCCCACCACCTGCACGGCGACGTTGCCGATCCGGAAGCCCGCCGCGCGCACGATCCGCGCGGCCTCGGTCAGCAGCGTCACCCCGGACGCGCCCGACCACTCGGGGCGCCCGGTGCCGAAGTGCTGCCCCAGGTCACCGAGTCCGGCGGCGGAGAACAGCGCGTTGCAGGCCGCGTGCGCGACGACGTCCGCGTCGGAGTGGCCGGCCAGTCCCGGCCCCTCGCCCTCCCACTTCAGGCCCGCGCACCACAGCTCGCGGCCCTCCTCGAAGGCGTGGATGTCGGTGCCGATGCCGACCTGGGGAAGCAGGACCCCGTCGATCCCGTCAGAAGAAGCCATCGTTGAGCCTCCTGCGGGCCAGGACCGCCTCCGCGAGGACCAGGTCGAGCGGGCGGGTGACCTTGAAGGCCTCCTCGTGGCCCGGCACGGCCACCACCGTCAGCCCGAGCCGCTCCACCATGCCGGCGTCGTCGGTGACATCGTCGGTGACCGTCTCGTGCGCCCGGACCAGCGTCGCCCGGTCGAAGCCCTGGGGCGTCTGGACGGCGCGCAGCCGGGCCCGCACCGGGGTGGCCACCACCGGCTCCGGGTCCCCGGGGACGGCGGCCGGCTCGACCTCCTTCACGGTGTCCGCGAGGGGCAGCGCGGGGACGACGGCCGGGGCGCCGGCGCGCACCGTCTCGATGACCGCGTCCACGGTGTCCACCGGCACCAGCGGCCGCGCCGCGTCGTGCACCAGCACGATGTCGTATTCGGGCGGCAGCGCGTCCAGGCCGAGCTTCACGGACTCCTGGCGGCTCTCCCCTCCGGGGACCACCAGGAAGTCGGTCCGGTCGGGCAGCGCGTGCGCGTCGAGCAGCGACTTGACCTCGGCGACGCCCTCGGGCGGGGCCACGACGACGACCAGGGACACGGCGCGGGAGGCGGCCATCGCGCGTACCGCATGGATGAGCATGGGGGTGCCGCCCAGTGCGCGGAGCGCCTTGGGGGCGCCCGGACCGAGGCGTACGCCCCGGCCGGCGGCCGGAATCACGGCTGCCGTACGCAGCTCCGTGGGCGAAGGGCGCGAATCGTCAGACATCGGTTCCTGTCAGGTTTGTGTGCCGGCCCGGCTTGGGTATGGCAGGGGAAGTGCCGGGCACGACGCCTTGACCGGACCCTTCCGTGACACTGGTCGAGCCGATGCCCGGGCCCGGCACGGCGAGTATCGACACCAAGTATCGGGGGAAGTCTCCCCGATTGGTGTCGAGAGGTGTACAGACGGCGCAGGTGTACAGACGGCGTCCGGGTACGGACATGCCGCAGCGCCCGGCGACGGGAAAACGTCATCGGGCACCGCGGCATTCGCATGTTCCGAGTGCTGAAGCGGGCTCGCGCCTGCGTCAGGCGTTCAGGACGCGAGAACCTCGTCGAGCAGGGCCTCGGCCTTGTCCTCGTTCGTGTTCTCCGCGAGGGCGAGCTCGCTCACCAGGATCTGGCGTGCCTTGGCGAGCATGCGCTTCTCACCGGCGGAGAGTCCGCGCTCACGCTCACGACGCCACAGGTCACGCACGACTTCCGCGACCTTGATGACATCGCCGGAGGCGAGCTTCTCCAGATTTGCCTTGTAGCGGCGCGACCAGTTCGTGGGCTCCTCGGCGTACGGCGCGCGCAGCACCTCGAAGACCCGGTCCAGCCCGTCCTGACCGACCACATCACGCACGCCGACGAACTCCGCATTGTCCGCTGGCACACGTACCGTCAGGTCACCCTGGGCGACCTTCAGCACCAAGTAGGTCTTGTCCACGCCTTTGATCTGGCGAGTTTCGATGGCCTCGATCAGCGCGGCCCCGTGATGGGGATAGACCACGGTGTCGCCAACCTTGAACGTCATGTGACAGGTACCCCTTCCGTGGCTATCCAGGGTAACACGGAAACCGCGCGTTCTGAATGGCGTTTCCGCAGGTCAGGGCATATCTCAGGGCTTGACAACAGCAACCGGAACGTGCTGCGCGGGGCCGGCGGGAGAAGGTATTCGCAGGTCGGAGCCGCTGTCCGGGGCAGGCGAAACGCGTACGTTACACGCGTCCGGGGGCCCGCCGGAGCGTCCGAACGTCCCCAAATGTCTGGTTCCACACGTGCGACTTCCGCTACTCCGTTCGGCAGACCGGAGTCGGCTGTGAGACGTTTCCGGAATTGATCACGGACACCCGGCCGGGTGGTCTGTGATCGATTTCCGGGCCGCCGCGCATTCCTTCACGGAAATTTTGCGAGCCGGCTTATGTGAATGCCGTACGGGCGTCACGGCAATGTGACTGGTGAGTCGCATGTGGCAGGTGATGTGACCGTGAGACCGATGAAGCGTTACGCCCCGCGGAGGGAAGACGGGGCCTTGGGGGAGGGTCGGGTGCGGGCCCCGGGGAACGGCTCGGTAACCTGAGGCCGCTGACAGACACTTAGGGCGGCTTTATGGTCGCCACGCTCGAGTCAAGGAGTTGCCGCCGCCGTGAGCAGCAGCCTTCGACGCGGCGCCCTCGCCGCCTCCGCCATCGCGATCTCGTTCGCCTCGCTCGCCGCGTGCGCAGCGGGCAACAACGCCCAGACGCTGCAGATCAAGCCGGACAACGCGGCGACCGCAGTCGGTGACCTCAGGCTCCAGAACGTCCTGATCATCACGCAGCCCGACCGTGAGACCACGGGCCCGGCCGTGATCTCCGCGACCGTGTTCAACACGGGCGACAGCGATCAGACGCTGGACTCCGTCACGCTGCCCGGCACCAGCACGTCCGCCCGGATCAAGCCCGCCGAGGGCACCGGTCCGCTGACCGTCCCGGCCCACGGCTCCGTCGTGATCGGCGGCAGGGGCAACGCCTCCGCCGTCCTGACGAGCAGCCGCGAGGCCGTCCAGGACGGCAACGCGCAGAAGATCACCTTCACCTTCAGCAAGACGGGCGAGATCAGCCTGCGCGCGTTCGTCGTCCCGGCCGAGAGCTACTTCTCCTCCTGGGGCCCGAGCGAGACCCCCTCGCCGACCGCCACGGCCACCGAGACGCCGTCCGCGTCCGCCTCGGCCTCCGCGTCGGCCTCGTCGAGCCAGTCGCCGTCCGCCGGGGCCACCGCGACCGGTACGGCCACCGCGAGCGCCACGGCCACGGCCGGCTGAGCAGCCGTACGCCGAAGGGCGGGACCTCCCCGGGAGGTCCCGCCCTTCGGCATGTCCCGCACGGCCGGCGACCTGGTTGGCCCAGGTGGTACGGCGCTGCGAGGTCGGCGGCTCGGGGTCCGCGGTCTACGGCTCGAACTTGTAGCCGAGGCCGCGGACCGTGACCAGGTAGCGCGGCGCGCCCGGGTCCGGCTCGATCTTCGCCCGCAGCCGCTTGACGTGGACGTCGAGGGTCTTGGTGTCGCCGACGTAGTCGGCGCCCCACACCCGGTCGATGAGCTGCATACGGGTCAGCACCCGGCCGGCGTTGCGCAGCAGCATCTCCAGCAGGTCGAACTCCTTCAGCGGCAGGTCGACCTTGGAGCCGGAGACCGTCACCACGTGCCGGTCGACGTCCATCCGGACCGGGCCCGCCTCCAGCGCGGCCGGCGTGACCTCCTCCGGCTCGCCCCGGCGGCGCAGCACCGCCCGGATGCGGGCGACCAGTTCCCGCGAGGAGAACGGCTTGGTGACGTAGTCGTCGGCGCCTATCTCCAGGCCGACGACCTTGTCGATCTCGCTGTCCTTGGCCGTCACCATGATCACGGGGACGTTGGAGCGGCCGCGCAGCTGACGGCACACCTCCGTACCGGGCAGACCCGGCAGCATCAGGTCGAGGAGGACGAGGTCGGCGCCGTTGCGCTCGAACTCGTCGAGTCCGTCGGGCCCGGTGGCCGCCACGGCGACCTCGAAGCCCTCCTTGCGGAGCATGTACGACAGGGCGTCGGAGAAGGACTCCTCGTCCTCGACGACGAGCACACGGGTCACGGAAGGACCTCCGGAGCGGGAAGCGGTTCGTACGGGGTGGTGTCAGGAGATACATCGAGGGACTGCCCGGTCTCGTCATCGTGACCGGGGTGCTCGTGCGCGCGGTCGCGGGCGGCGCCCGCCTCCGGCAGTCGCAGGGTGAACGTGGAGCCCTGTCCCTCGGAACTCCACACCGTGACCTCCCCGCCGTGCGAGGCGGCCACGTGCTTGACGATCGCCAGGCCCAGGCCGGTGCCTCCGGTGGCGCGGGAGCGGGCCGGGTCGACGCGGTAGAAGCGCTCGAAGATGCGCTCCTTGTCCTTGTCGGAGATGCCGATGCCCTGGTCGGTGACGGCGATCTCGATGCTGTCGCCGCCGGGTCCGACCACCCGGCGGGCGGCGATGCCGACGCGGGTGCGGGCGGGCGAGTAGTTGACGGCGTTCTCGACGAGGTTGCCCAGGGCAGCGGCGAGCTGGCCGCGGTGGCCCCACACCCGCAGGCCGGCCGTGCCGCCGGAGGCCATCGTGATCTGCTTGGCGCCGGCCGCGTGCCGGCAGCGGTCGACGGCCTCGGCGACCAGTTCGTCGACCCGGACCGGTTCGGCGTCCTCGAGCGGGTCGTCGTTCTGCACCCTCGACAGGTCGATGAGCTCCTGCACCAGGCTGGTCAGCCGGGTCGCCTCGATCTGCATGCGGCCGGCGAAGCGCTGCACCGCCTCGGGGTCGTCGGAGGCGTCCATCACGGCCTCGGACAGCAGGGAGAGCGCGCCGACCGGGGTCTTGAGCTCGTGACTGACGTTCGCCACGAAGTCGCGCCGGACCGCCTCGATGCGGCGGGCCTCGGTGAGGTCCTCGACGAGCAGCAGCACCAGCCGGGAGCCGAGCGGGGCCACCCGCGCGGAGACGGCGAGGGCTTCCCCGCGTCCGGTCCCGCGTCTGGGCAGGTCGAGCTCGACCTGCCGTATCTCACCGTCCCGCCGGGTGTCCCGGGCCATCTGCAGCATCGGCTCGATGGAGAGCCGGCCGCCGCGGACCAGTCCCAGGGCGTACGCCGCCGAGCTGGCCTTGACGACGGCGTCGGCCTCGTCGAGGACCACGGCGGACGACCGGAGCACGGACAGGACGGTGTCCACGCCAGGCGGTAGCACCGGGTCGGTGTGCAGAGAGGTGCGGGTGGGGCGTTTCAGCTCCCGCTCGCTCCAGCGGAACGCCAGCATGGCGATCACACCGGTGAGCACACCGGCGATCGCTGCCGCTGCGGCGACCGCCGCGTTCACGTCCATGCGTCCAGGTTAGGCATGGGGTCAGACATGCCCACAGCCGTCGCGGTGCGACCTCGGACACTCGTCGCCCAGAGTTCACCTTGGAGCCAGGGATGGTTCATTTGTGGTGCCGGAAACGGACGCGTACGGGCCGGAACGTGGGAGCGTGGGGTGCGAAGCGCCGGTTTCGCGCCGGGCACCGGCCCCCGGGCAGCCCCCGGATGAACACGTACGAGAGGGAATGCGAAGATGCGGGACGCGTACCACGAGGAACTGGATTCGATCGGCGACGGTCTGGTGGAGATGGCCCGGCTGGTCGGGTCGGCGATCGGGCGCGCCACGACCGCGATCCTCGACGCCGATCTGAAGCTGGCCGAGAGCGTCATCGAGGCCGACAAGAAGGTGGACGAGCTCCACCACGAGCTGGAGGCCCGCGCCATCGCGCTGCTGGCCCGCCAGCAGCCGGTGGCGACGGATCTCCGGATCGTCGTCACCAGCCTGCGGATGTCCGCCGACCTGGAGCGCTCGGGCGACCTCGCCCAGCACGTGGCGAAGCTGGCCCGGCTGCGCTTCCCCGAGCGCGCGGTGCCGCGGGACCTGCACGCCACGATCCTGGAGATGGGCCAGCTCGCGCAGCGCCTGATGGCGAAGGCGGCGGAGTGCATCATCACCAAGGACGTCGACCTGGCGCTGCAGCTGGAGGCGGACGACGACGCGATGGACCTGCTGCACCGCACGCTGTTCCAGCACCTGATCGACGACCGCTGGAAGCACGGCATCGAGACGGCGGTGGACGTCACCCTGCTCGGCCGCTACTACGAGCGGTTCGCCGACCACGCGGTGGCGGTCGCCAAGCGGGTGGTGTTCCTGGTCACCGGCGAGCACGCGGACGAACTGCAGGCGGACGTCCAGCCGGTGACGGGCGGCGAAGGGGCGTAGCCCTTCGGGGACGGGGCCTTCGGGGGCGCAACGCATGGGCGCCCCCCTCCGGTCGCCCTGACCGGGCGGTGTGCGCCGTTGCCTCCGTGCGCCGTTGATGCGCCCAGGGGGGCGGGGATGCAATGGGCACAGGCACTCGCCTAGAGGAGGACCCATGGCCGAAGCCCCCATCACGCCCGACCCCACGCAGGAGCGCGAGACGGACCAGCCCGCCGAAGCCCGGAGCCTCCCGCTCTTCGGCGCGTGCGGCTGCGGCTCGGGCTGCGGCTGCGGCTGCCAGTCGGGCGGCGCGTGTCAGTGCGGCTGACGACGCCGCACGGCACATAGGACGACGAGGGGGTCCCGGCACCTGACGGCCGGGGCCCCCTCGTACGCTGTGCCCGCCGGTCAGGTCAGAGAGTGAGGCGAACGGCGTTCCCCTGCCCCAGCAGACGGTCGACGTGTTCGTCCCAGTAGCGCGTCAGCGCGGGCACGTACCGCTGCTCGACGGGCTCACCGGACCGCACGCCCTCCAACGTCGGCCCGGCGCAGTCGGGCCGGCCGGCCACGTGAGACCGAGCGTCCCGGCGTCGAACGGCTCGGTGGCCGAGTCCACGTCGAACCGCACGAACAGCGCGTCACCGCCGCCCAGCCCGAAGAGGTCGCGGCAGCAGGCGGCGCCGAGACCGGCGCACCCCTCATCGGCGGCCGTCCCGTCGACGCTCGCTGCGCCGCAGTGCGCGGCGCTGCTTTCCCGGCAGGGTGGCGGCCAACTCGCCCACCGGGGCGACATCATGGCAGTCGCCGTCCCGGCCGCCCCGGCACCACCACACCGGCGGGTCCGCCGCATCCGTTTCGCCCCGGTACCAGTCATCAGCGGTACCGGCGGGACGCGGATGCATGCCGATCCTGTGTTCCCGGCAGGTCGGCCAGACCTGCCACAGCAGTTCCATGACGGTCTCCTGCGCGGCAGCCGCGACCACGGTCAGGACCGCCGCCGCATCGTCCGGCTCCGGCGGGTCGCCCTCCTCCAGGTCACAGGCGTTCACCTGATTCCCGTGCCAACGGCCGTCCGCCATCGCCACGTAGACCTGGTCCCCGTCGTCGATCCCGCCCGGTGACGAAGGCCGCCGGGACGGCACGACCATCAGCACCAGCGCGTCCCGGCCCGGCAAGGTCGCCGCCAGGTCCCGGTTGACCACAGCGAGCGCGGCCTCCAGCTTCGGCCACTCGCCGGGCTCGGCCCGCCTGGGCTCCGGGAAAGGCCGCCGGTCATGACCGTCACCGAGGCCGACATACGAGAAGTAGTGCACTCAGGCATCGTCCCAGCCGACGCCGCAGGGACACCGGCGGCCCCGGCGGTGGGTCACCGGAACCGTGTGCCGCGCCAGGGCCTTCGGCTTCTGGCGCGGCATGGGGCCTGCGGAGGAGCAGCGTTGTGCCGGCACAGGTCGCTGCCCTCCCGTCCGGAACGAAAGGGTGCGGAGATCAGCCGACGCAGCCGGGGACCGGTGTCGGGCTGTTGAGGCAGTTGTTCGGCTTGTTGGCGGCCACCAGGCTGGCACGCAGGGTCACGGTGCCGCCGTTGTTGTAGATGCCGCCCGGGTTCGTACCGCTTGCCGAGTTGTTGACGATGGCGCTGGCGGTCACCGTGGAGGTGCCACCGGCGGCGGCGGGTACACCGTTGGCCAGGCCCCCGCCGCCGTTCGGCGCCGTGTTGTTCATGATGCTGGTGCCGCTGACCGTCAGTGTCCCGATGTTGGCGATGCCGCCGCCGACGTTGCCGGCCGTGTTGCCGCTGATCTGGGAGGCGGTGACGGACGCCGTGCTGTCACTGACGACGGCGCCGCCGTTCTGGGTCGCGCTGTTGCCCGTGAAGACGCTGGCGCTGATCTGTGCCTGGGATCCCCTGAACACACTGACGCCACCGCCGAACGCGGCGTGGTTGTTCCTGATCACACTGGCGGCGAGGTTCAGGCTGCCGTTGCCGGTGACGACGATGGCGCCGCCGGCTCCGTTCGCGATCGAGCTGCCCGTGGCGTCACCGTTGCTGAGGACGATCTCTCGGAGGGTCAGGGAGCCGCCGTTGACCGTGAGTATGCGGAACGTCCCCGACACCCGGCTGATGGTGGCGCCATTGCCGTTGATGACGATCGGCGAGGTGATGGCGGGCAGTTCGGCGGTCAGCCGGTACGGGCAGCTGGGCGCCAGGTTGAGGGTGTCGCTGCCGGGCGTGCCGTTGGCCGTGTTGATGGCGGACTTCAGGGCGGCCTCGCTGCACGCCACGGTCAGTGTCGCGGCCGAGGCGACAGGAGCCAGGGCCAGGGGGACGAGCGTTGCGGCGGTGCCTGCGCAGAGCACCTGGGCGGACCGGACGCAGAATTTACGCGTGAACATGCCACTCCTTTTGGGGACGCCTGCCGCGGACGAAGAGGCACGAGACGGCCTCGTGCGGCGCCGCGGCGAAGATGTTGTGCGAAAGGTGCCCGACACGCCGTACAGCATCACGAATAACCTCCCGGTTTACATCTAATGGCCCTATTCAGTGCGTTCGGGCCGGTGGAGAGGCCGGTCCCCGAGACCCCTGTTGTCGTGAACGGCGTTCATGAGCACACCTCCGGCCGCACGCGCACAACGGGCGCGGCGGCGCCGCGGCGGCCTCCTGGCGATGCGCCGTACGAGGGATGCGCGCATGACACGGCGTCAGGTGCCGTGGCCGGTGGTGGGCGGCGTGGGTAACTGGGTTTCCTTGCACCGGAGAAGCCGCTCTTCCGGTACGGACGGCACATGGCGATGCGCCCAGGGCGTGTGTGTCCTCGGGACAGCCGTCGTAGGCAGGCGCGGCGTCGGCCGGTGCCGTCACCGGGCGAACCGATCCGTGGTTCGCCGACCGCTTTGGAGGCTTTGTGCAAGTCTTCCGTGGCCTGCGCTCGTTCTCGGCCCTCGCAGCGCTGGGCGTGGCCCTGGCTGTCTTCCCCGCATGGTCCCCCACGCCCGCCGCCGGCGCCGCTCTCGAGCGCACGGGGCGGGAGCGGCCGGTCCGGTCACCCGACTCGGGACCCGCGCTGCACCACGACACCTCGCCGCCCTTGCGCACGCTGGCGCAGACGCCCGCCCAGGTTCCGCCCGCGCCACCCACCGCACCTCGTCCCAGGAGGCTGCCGCCTTCCACTCTCCCCGGGCGAGCCGCCCCGGATCCGGTGGTGCAGCGGCACCAGGGCAGCCGGTCCCCGGTCCAGCTGCGCCGCAACTTCGAGGGCATCTCCCAGGGCGGCACCCATCCGCCGGACCCGAACGCCTCGGTGGGCACCAGCCAGATCATGCAGGTCACCAACATCGAACTCGCGATCTACTCCAAGAGCGGGAGCACGCTGCTGGGGCCGACCCCGACCAACACCCTGTGGGAGGGCTTCGGGGGACCCTGCGAGACCGGGTTCAACGTGGACCCCGTCGTCCGCTGGGACACCCTCGCCCACCGCTGGGTCTTCACCCAGTTCTCCTACCCGGAGAAGCGGCTGTGCGTGGCCGTCTCCACCACGTCGGACGCGACGGGCTCCTACCACCGCTACGCCTTCGGGTACCAGTACGACCCCGACTACGAGAAGGTCGCGGTGTGGCCCGACGCCTACTACGTGACCATCAACCCCGTCGGTCTCGACATGAAGGAGGCGTGCGCCTGGGACCGCAGCAGGATGCTGCGTGGTCAGGACGCCGACCAGCAGTGCTACTACCTCCCGGTGAACCCCATCCCGCTGGCCTCCGACCTCGACGGCACGAATCCGCCCCCGCTCGGCGAGCCGAACACGCTGGTCACCCTGGGCGACGACGACAGGTCCCTGGACTACTTCCGCTTCCACGTCGACTGGAGGAACCAGGCCGCCACCTCCGTGACCGGCCCGAGGAGGTTGAGTGTGGCTCCCTTCACCCGCGCGTGTGAGCGCACCAATGTCAACGGGCGAATGTGCGTCCCGCAGGCCGATACCACGCAGAAGCTGGACTCACTCTCCCTCTGGCCGATGTACCGGCTCGCCTACCGCAACATCGGCGGCCGCGAGTCGCTGGTGTTCAACCACTCGGTCGACGCGCGCGGCGCCGTGGGCGTGCGCTGGTACGAGCTGCGGCTGCGCAACGGCCGGCCGGTGGTGAAGCAGCAGAGCACCTACGCTCCGGACCCCACCTACCGGTGGATGGGCTCCATCGCCCAGAACCGGGTGGGTGACATCGCGCTGGGTTACTCGCAGTCGTCCTCCCAGGACCATCCCTCGATCCGCGTCACCGGACGTCTGGCCGGCGACCGGCCGGACCGGATGACGTTCCGCGAGACCACGGTATGGACCGGCTCGGCCTCCCAGACCGAAGACGACCGCTGGGGCGACTACACCTCCATGGCCATCGACCCGTCGGACGACTGCACCTTCTGGTACACCAACCAGTACCAGGCGTCCGAAAGCGCCGATGACTGGCACACCCGGATCGCCTCCTTCCGGCTCTCCGACTGCCGCGACCACCAGCACCGTTCCTGAGCGACCCCACGCCGGACGGCGCGCCGCCGTCCGCCCCGCGCCCGGACGCCACGCACGGCGTCCGGGCGCACGCCTGTCCGTGACCACTCCCCTTGTCCGGCCGGAACAGCCGCATGACGGTGAGCGGAGAGGGGGTCCGCGCCGGGGCGCGGGAGAGCACACGTGGGTTCGTGTACGCCGCGGCCGGCTGGCCACACCTTTCACTACACAGACCCGTCACTCACAGTGGTCACACCACAGAAGTTGAGCCAGAACCGGATCGGGTTCTGGTCCACTTCTTGTGGTGTGGTGACGGGTTGTCACGAGGTAGGGGTGTGATGGTTCACCGCCGCGGCGACAGGCCATGGTGCCCGAAGCTTCGCAGTGGTCTCCCGAGGGGGATGGGGAGCAGGGCTGGGCGCACCGGACCCGCGTTTTGAGGGGGAGTGCGTGGTCGTTGTGGTCGCTGCGGCCCGGGCAGGGTGCCGGGGCCGCAGTGAGGGCTTGCGGCGGCGGGTGTTACTGCTTGGCGGTGGGTTCC
>NZ_JBVIIE010000066.1:23340-50548 GCF_055569945.1 Streptomyces sp. NPDC031340 | reverse complement strand
GTTCTTTTCCTTTTCCCCCCCCACCCCCGGGTCCCCCCCCCCCCCCCCCCCCCCCCCCCCCGCTCGGGCACGGGTGCGTCGGCCGAACGTCAGAGGTCAGTTCCGCCGGCCGGACACGGCCCATGTCGTGAAGGCGACCACGGTTCGGTGACCTCGGCCCTGCCGTGCGTCACGGACGGGCCGCCCGGGCCTACCGGCTCAGCCGCCGCTCTTGCGCCTGAACGACCGCTGGCTCGCGGCCGGCCCGTGCGCCGCACGCACCTTCGACGCGTCCGGGTTGTTGGCGGCATCGGCGGCGTCCGCCTGCGCACCGCGCTTGCGCGCCAGTGCTTCGCGGAACTTGCGCTTGAGGTCGTAGTTGCCGTCGCTGTCCGGCGCCAGCGGGGGCGCCTCGGGGGCAGCCGGCTCCGAACCTTCCGTGGACGAACCTTCTGTGGACGCGGGCTCTGCGGTCATGGTGACCTCCTGGGTTCGGGGGGTGGAGCAAGCACAGCTTGTCATGCCGGGCGCGGTGCGGACGCCGGCGACGTCTTCCCGCGCCGTTTCGGCGGGTACGGCTCTCAAGTCGCCGCCGGGGCAACGGCTTTCAGCCGTTGCGGCGCACCAGGGCGGCCTTGCGGGCCTCGGCGAGCTTGCGGGCCTCGCCGGCCTTCCGGGACTTGCCGCCGGCGCCGCGCGAGGTGTCCTTGCCGGTGCCGAGGCCGCGGAAGGGAATGTTGGTGTTCTTGGGCCGGGAGACGGCGGGCCCGCCGTCGAGCGGGGTCCCGGAGGGGGCCTTGGCGCCGGTGATCCGGCTCAGCTCCGCCTCGCCCGAGCGCACCTTGGTGACGGTCGCCTCGATGCCTGCTGCGGCCATCATCCGGCTCGTCTCGCGGCGCAGGCCCGACGGCACGAGTGTGACCACTCTGCCGGACTCACCGGCGCGGGCGGTGCGGCCCGCCCGGTGCAGATAGTCCTTGGGGTCGGTGGGCGGGTCGACGTTGACCACGAGATCGAGGTTGTCGACGTGCAGGCCACGGGCCGCGACATCGGTCGCCACCAGAACGGTGATCTGCCCGTTCTTGAACTGCGCCAGGGTCCGGGTGCGCTGTGGCTGGGACTTGCCGCTGTGCAGGGCCCCGGCGTGCACGCCGCTGGCCCGCAGATGCCGGGTGAGCTGGTCGACGGCGTGCTTGGTGTCGAGGAACAGCAGTACGCGGCCGTCGCGGGCGGCGATCTCCGTGGTGACGGCGTAGCGGTCGGGGCCGTGGACGACCAGCACGTGGTGCTCCATCGTGGTGACCGTGCCCGCGGACGGGTCGACCGAACGGACGACGGGGTCGTGGAGATAGCGGTGGACCAGCTGATCGACGTCGTCGCGATCCAGGGTGGCCGAGAACAGCATCCGCTGACCGTCGGGGTGCACCTTGTCGAGCACGGCGGCAACCTGCGGCAGGAATCCCAGGTCGCACATCTGGTCGGCCTCGTCGAGCACGGTGATCCTGACGCGTCCCAGACGGCAGGCGTTGCGCTCGATCAGGTCGTGCAGGCGTCCGGGGGTGGCGACGACCACCTCGGCTCCCTCACGCAGCGCGGTGATCTGCCGGCCGATCGACATGCCGCCGACGACCGTGGCCGTCCGCAGCCGCAGTGCCTCGGCGTACGGTTCCAACGCCTGGGCGACCTGTTGGGCCAGCTCCCGGGTGGGCACGAGGATCAGAGCGAGGGGCTGCTTCGGTTCGGCGCGCCGCCCGGCCGTACGGGTCAGCAGCGGCAGGCCGAAGGCGAGCGTCTTGCCCGATCCGGTGCGCCCGCGTCCCAGGACGTCGCGCCCCGCCAGGGCATCGGGCAGTGTGGCGGCCTGGATCGGGAAGGGTTCACGCACCCCGAGTCCGCTCAGCGTCCGCAGCACCTCCACCGGCAGTCCGAGAGCGGCGAAGGAGGCGGCCGGGGGCAGTCCCGGGGTCGTGGCCTCCGGCCGGGCGGAACCGCCGGGAGCGATGCCGGAGTCGTCGGGGTGCTTCATGAACAGCCTTCCGCAGAGGAACGTACCGAGGAAGGCCCGGCAGGTGTGAACGGCCCACGGGCAAGGGAACCGATCAGGCAGAATCGCCCACCGCGACGACCACGCAAACGCGTCAGGTTAACACAGAGCAGAGGAGCCCCGGCCGGTGCACGGCCGGGGCTCCTCAATGCGGTGGGTGCCGGTCAGCGTGACGGGGTCCGACGCGACCGTGGAGTCAGGCAGGTCAGCGCTGCAGGGTGAGGAGACCCGGCCGCCAGGGCAGCTGGTTGTAGGGGCCGCTCGCGGACGGGGACTTGCCCTGGTAGAGGAACTGCAGGTTGCAGGGGTCGACGGTCATGGTCTGGTCGGGGTTGTCGCGGACCAGGTCGCCGTGGCTGATGTCGTTGGTCCAGGTGGCGCCGCTGTTGGCCTTGCCCGCGAAGGGGTTGCTCTCGCCGGCGGCCTGCGGGGTCCACGAGCCGCTCAGGCTGGAGGCCGTGAAGGAGCGGAAGTAGCGCCCGTTCGCGCCCATCGCCTCGACGATCATCAGGTACTGGTTCTGGCCCTGGACCTTGTAGACCTGCACCGCCTCGAACAGGTTGGCCGTCGTATCGCTCATCACCGTCGTGTACGACGAGCCGAAGCTGCCCGGGAAGTTCCCGATCGGCATGCTCGCCCGGTAGATCTTGCCGTTGTCACCGGCGAAGAACAGGTACATGTTCTGCCCGTCGCCGATCAGGGTCTGGTCGATCGGGCCGGTGCCGGAGCCGGAGATGCTGCCGGTGAACAGCGGCTGCGGCGCGGACCAGCCGTTGGGGTTGGTGGGGTCGCTGGACGTGCGGTAGATGAAGGGCCACGCACCCCACTGGTACGCCAGCACCCAGATGTTCTTCGGCGCGAAGTAGAACAGCGTGGGCGCCACAGCCGACTGGCTCATCCCGGTCTGGCCGGCCGACGCCATGTCCGACCAGTTCGTGAAGGGACCGAACATCATCGAGCCGTAGGACGATCCCGACACGTTCGACGCGTAGACCAGGTGCTTGCCGTTGTACGTCACGTTGGTGAAGTCCTTCAGCGAGACCCACCCGTTCGCCGGCTGCGCCAGCGCACCCGTCGACGTCCACCGGTACGTCGACGGAAGGGAGCACGCGGTGACGGCCGCCTGAGCCGGACCGGCGACGAGCGTCCCCGCCAACGAGGCCAGGGCCGCGGCCGCGGCAGCGAGCACGACAGACAGACGTTTGCGGCTGAAACTTCCTCTGCGCATGAGGGCCTCTCATCTTCTTGGGTAAGCGGTTCCGGCCGGCCCCGGCAGAGGCCGTCCGGACTGTCGATGTGCTTCCGTTCGCAGCGACGTGAGAGCCTGGGCGGCCCCTTGCGGCCTCCCGGCACCTTTCAGCACGGCACTATGACGCGTTCATGACATTGAAAGGCGACATACTCCTCATCGACTCGGCCGTTCCGGCGGGCGCACGGCCCGGACGCCCCCCGCCCTGCGAGTGGAGCAACTATGAATACGTTCGCAATATCGAACAAGGGTCGGACTGTCGAGCAATTTGGATGATAGGAGTCCGGTGAGCGGCGTCAACCCTTCCCGCAAGATTCGACGCGATCGCCGAAATATTCGCGGCCGGGTGGACGCGCAGCGGGCGGCAGGCGGGGGCGGTCCGGTGAGGCAGCGGGGAATGGGACCTGAGCGACGGACGGGCGCCTGGCGGATTCAGGCGGGGGCGTAGGTCAGGCAGTCGACGTCGGTCTGCTGGTAGCCCACGGTGATGCCGGGGGCGCGGCACTCCAGTTCGGTGTTGTGCCGGCAGTCCGACATCTTGCAGGCGCCGACCCGTCCGGTGGCGGAGGGGTCGCCGCCCTTGGCCGTGGAGGTGGTGAAGGTGTCGCAGTGCGCGTGCCGGACGGCCACGCCGGCTGTGTCTCCCACGGTGATGGCCAGCGCGTGGCAGGCGCGGTCCCGGTTGTAGGCGCAGTTCTCGACCGCGCACTCGCTCACGACGGGCATTTCCATGACGACGGTCTCCTCCGCGGCGGTATGCCTGTCGGGCTCTTCGACGCGAAGGACAGGCGCTGACGTGGGCATGGGGCCCACCTGGTCGAGCATGGCCGTCAGCCCAGCCGACGGCCAGCGGACGTCGGCCGAACAGGGCAACGCCCCCGGGGCTGCGGCCCCCGAACGGGGACCGCCGCACGCCGGCCGGGCCGCCGCACGCCGGCCGGGGTCGAGCCCTCGGGGGGGCGTCAGTCCCCGGTCTCGCCGCCGGACGGCTCGCCCAGGTTCTCGGCCAGCCGGAACAGAGCGGGCAGCGCTCCGCTGATGGCCGCTCGAGCACCCTCGTCGAGGGCGGCGAGAGCCGCGTCGATACGACGTTCGTGGGCGATGGTCCAGGCGGCGAGCTTCTCGCGGCCGGCGTCGGTGAGAGTGACGACGGAGGCCCTGCGGTCCGCCGCGTCCACGTCGCGCACCACCAGCCCCGCGGCGATCATCTGGCCGATCAGGCCACTGACCGTGCTCAGCACACCGTCCCGACGGCGAGCCACCACGCATACGGCCGCGAACGTATCCCCTCGGGGCGGGGCCGCTCGGCGGTGAGCAGGGTGGTCAGGCGCCTCCTCGACGGGTGCGGCCCGGTACCGGTGGCCACGCGTCCCAGTTTGGATCGGTCACCGAAATATTCTGTCGGCGTCGCTTTTCCGGTGGCCCGGAAGCGCGCGGCAAGCGCGTCCGTCCACCGCTCGCGGCACGTCATCCGCACCGTACGCGGACGTGTGCCCAGGAGTTGTTGGCGTAGCCCCTGGGGTTCCACAGGTGCGCCGGCGACTCGGGCATGACGGTGCCGGCGGAGTCCCAGGCCCGTACGGTGATCTCCGACTCCCCCGCGGGCAGAGCGAGCGTGGTACGCCAGTGCCGCCAGGCCCAGGGCTCCGCGGGCCCGTCCAGTTCGGCCCGCGCCCAGGAGTCTCCCTCGTCCAGCGAGATGTCCACCCGCGCGATCGTGCGGCCGTCACCGGCCTGCGCGTACCCGGTGACCGGCGTCGGCCCGGCGGGCAGACGTGCGCCGTCGCCGGGACCGAGGATGTCGCAGTTCACCGCGAGCGGGCCGAGGGAGATGCCGTCTCCCGGCCGCGCCCCGGAGGGATCGGCGTCGGCGGGCAGGATGCGATAGGCGACGGCCTGGAAGTAGTTGGCCGAGGGCTCCGCCCGGGCCGTGACACGGGTCAGCCATTTGACGCTGCGGGCTCCGGTCCACCCGGGCACCACCACCCGCACCGGCGCCCCGTGCACGCGGGGCAGCGGACGGTCCTGCATGGCCCAGGCCAGCAGCACCTCCGGCCCGAGCGCCTTGCCCAGCGGGATCGAACCGCCGTAGGACTGCGGAGGGTCGGCCGAGCGCGACACGTCAGGGGCCTCGAAGGCGACGTGCCCGGCCTCCGGGCGCGGACCCGCTTCAGCCAGGACATCGGCCAGCCGCACGCCGCGCCAGCGAGCCGTCGACACCGCGCCCGGCCCCCACGGCGCCTCACCGGGGATGTCACGGACCTCCAGCAGACCGGCCCGCCGATTGCCCGCGCACTGGAGCGTGGCCCTGACCTCGGCCTCGTCGAACCTCGACCGCAGCTCGTCCAGGGACAACCACAGCGGCCGCTCGACCAGACCGTCGACCCGCAACCGCCACGCATCCGGATCGATGTCCGGGATCGGGCCGTGGTTACGGCTGTAGAAGGCGTCGACCGGTGTCTCGTGGTTCCCGGCGAGCACGCCGGGCGGCGGCTCCGCGTTGAACGGCTCCCGCTCGTGCACCACCATGGCGTCCTGTTTGTCCCACAACCCCATGGCCGACGTGTACCCCGTCCCGCAGCGAGTGTCGGGGGCGGTCCGGCGAGGTAGCGGGCGTCCCGGTGCCGTGTTGCACTGAGCAGAGCGGGCGTCACCACGGCGCCGGTCGACGTCGCGGCATGACATCGCGCGAATTCGGGCGTACTCGCAGAGCGTGACATCGAGGATGCGGAGGCGGCTCATGGCGGAGTCGCGGGACGACGAGCAGCTCGGTCTGCGCCTGGCGGCCGTGGCGGCGGCGGGGTTCGTGCTGATGGTTCCGCCGTTCCTGGCGCGGTTCGACCGGATGGGCCAGGTTCTCGGCGTCCCCGTTCTCGCGGCCTACCTGTTTCTCGTCTGGGCGGTCGTGATCGGTCTGGTCGCCGTGATCGGCGGCAGATCGGGGTAGGCCGTGCTCCAGACCTGGGTCATCGTCGCCGTGTCGGCCGGGTACCTCGGCCTGCTCTTCGCCGTGGCCTTCTACGGTGACCGGCGGGCGGACTCCGGCCGGAGCGTCATCAACAACGCCACGGTCTACGCGCTGTCGTTCGGCGTGTACGCCACCTCGTGGACCTACTACGGCAGCGTGGGCTGGGCCGCCAGGGCCGGAGTCGGCTTCCTGCCGATCTACCTGGGGCCGACGCTCATGCTCGCGCTGGGCTGGCTGGTGCTGCGCAGGATCATCCGGATCAGCCACCGGCACCGGGTCACCTCGCTGGCCGACTTCGTGTCCGCCCGTTACGGCAAGAGCACCGCGCTGGGCTGCCTGGTGACGATCATCGCCGTGGTCGGGGTCGTTCCCTACATCTCGCTGCAGCTCAAGGCGGTCTCCGTCACCTTCGCGGTCGTCCGGCGGCATCCCGAGGTCACCCCCGCCCCGGAAGTGAGCCACATCCCGCTGCTCCAGGACACGGGGCTGTACGCGGCGCTGGTGCTCGCCGCGTTCACCATGGTCTTCGGCACCCGTCATCTGGACGCGACGGAACGGCACGAGGGGATGGTCGCCGCCATCGCCTTCGAATCCGTGGTCAAGCTCCTGGCGTTCCTGTCGGCCGGGTTCTTCGTGGTCTTCTGGATGTTCGGGGGGCCGCACGACCTGTTCTCCCGGGCCTCGGACGCCGGCTTCACCAGGCTGTTCACACTGCGGGACCACACCGGCTACGGCGCGTGGGTGTGGCTCATGGTGCTGTCCATGCTGGCGATCGTGCTGCTGCCCCGGCAGTGGCAGATCAGCGTGGTCGAGAACGTCGACGACAGACACCTCAAACGGGCCATCTGGCTGTTCCCGCTGTACCTGCTCGTGATCAGCGTCTTCGTGCTCCCGATCGCGGCCGGCGGGCTGCTGCGGTTCGGCAAGGCCGTCGACGCCGACACCTATGTGCTGACCCTGCCGATGGCCGGGGGCCAGGACGCGCTCGCACTGTTGGTCTTCATCGGCGGCCTCAGCGCGGCCACCAGCATGGTCATCGTCGAGACCATCGCGCTCAGCACCATGGTGTCGAACTCCCTCGTCATGCCGCTGCTGCTGCGCACCAGGTCCCGGCTGGCGCACCGGGACAACCTCGCCGGGCTGGTGCTGGGCATCCGCCGGGCGAGCATCGTACTGATCCTGCTGCTCGGGTACGCGTACCTGCGGCTGGCCGGCGAGGCGACGGCGCTGGTGTCGATCGGCCTGGTGTCGTTCGCGGCCGTGGCGCAGTTCGCGCCCGCCGTCCTGGGCGGCCTGTTCTGGAAGGGCGGTACCCGCCGGGGCGTGCTGACCGGCCTGGTGGCCGGGTTCACCGTGTGGTTGTACACCCTGGTGCTGCCGACGTTCGCCGATGCCGGGCTGCTGTCCGCTTCGCTCCTGCGGGAGGGCCCGTTCGGCATCGGGCTGCTCCGGCCCCAGCATCTCCTGGGCGTGGCGGGGATGGACCCGATCAGCCACGCGATGTTCTGGAGCGTCCTGCTGAACTTCGGCGGGTACGTCGCGGTCTCCCTGGCGGACCGGCCGGACGCCGCCGAGCGGGCGCAGGCGGAGCAGTTCGTCGAGATCCGCGAAGAGCCGGTCAGGGAGCGGCACTGGAAGGTCCGGGCCACGGTCGGCGAACTGCAGACCCTGCTGGAGCGCTTCCTCGGGCCGGAGGGCGCCCGGCGGGCGCTGTGCTCCTACCCCGGCAGGAGACCCGACTCGCCGGCCGCCGAAGCGCCGCCGGAGCTGGTCCATCACGCGGAGGCCCAGCTCGCCGGCTCGGTGGGCGCCGCGTCCGCGCGGCTCGCGGTCGCCACGGTGGCCGGAGAGGAGGAGCTCGGCACCGATGTGGTGATGGAGATGATCGGCGAGGCGTCGAAGCGGGTCGAGCTGGTCCGGTGGCGGTTGAAGCTGCTGTACGACGCGACCGGCGGCATCGGCACCACCCTCGACGTGACCCGTACGGCCGAAGAGCTGACGCGGGTCGCGGTTCCACGCTTCGCCGACTACGTCACCGTCGACCTCGCCGAGTCCGTGCTGAGCGAAGAGGAACCGGGGATGAACGGCATGGGCACCGGCAGCAGGCGACTGCGGCGCGTGGCCTTCAGCGGCATCCGCGACGACGCTCCCCTGTTCGCCGTCGGCGACGAGATGACTTTCGCACCGTCCTCGCCGCAGGCCCGCGCCGTCGAGAGCGGCCTGGCGACCCTGGTGCCGCGGCTCCGTGATTACACGGAATGGCAGGAGGTGGAACTGGATCCCGCGCGCGGCTCCCGCGTCATGGACTACGGAATCCATTCGCTCATCACGGCGCCGCTGTCCGCCCGCGGCGTCCTGCTGGGCGTGGTCCACTTCTGGCGCTCCGAGAAACCCGAGCCCTTCGACCAGGACGATCTCTCCCTCGCGGCCGAACTGGCCTCCCGGGCCGCCGTCTCCCTCGACAACGCACGCCGCTACACCCGCGAGCACGGCCTGGCCGTGGCGCTGCAGCGCAGGCTGCTGCCCCGCGCGCTGCCCGAGCAGAACGCCGTCGAGGTCGCTTCCCGCTACCTTCCCGCGCAGGCGGTCGGCGGCGACTGGTTCGACGTCATCCCGCTGCCGGGCGCCAGGGTGGCGCTGGTGATGGGCGACGTCGTCGGGCACGGGCTGCACGCCGCGGCCAGCATGGGGCAGCTGCGCACCGCCGTGCACAACTTCTCCACCCCCCTGGACCTGTCGCCCGACGAGCTCCTCAGCCACCTCGACGAGCTGGTCACCCTCATCGACCAGGACGCGATCGCGGCCGGCGACCGGACCACCCTGACCGGCGCCACCTGCCTGTACGCGGTCTACGACTCCGTGTCCGGCGACTGCGCCATCGCCAGCGCCGGCCACCCGGCGCCGGCGCTCGTACGGCCCGACGGGACGGTGGAGTTCCTGGACGTGCCGCCCTGCCTTCCGCTCGGCATCGGCGGACTGCCCTTCGAGTGCGCCGAGCTGCGTCTGCCCGAGGGCAGCAGGCTCGTCCTGTTCACCGACGGCCTCGTCGAGCACCGCGACCTGGACGTCGACGCCGGGCTGCGGCTGCTCCGCGAGACGCTGGCGCGCGCCGACCGGTCGCCCGAGCAGACCTGCGACGCCGTGCTCGCCGTCCTGCTCCCGGAGTTCCAGAGCGACGACATCGCACTGCTCGTCGCCCGTACGCGGGTGCTGGGCCCCGGGCAGGTCGCCGAGTGGGACGTGGAGCGCGCCCCCGCCGACGTCCGCCGGGTACGCGCCGCCGTCTCCGCCCGGCTCACGGAGTGGGAACTGGAGGACCTCGTGGACACCACTGAGCTGATCTGCAGCGAACTGATCACCAACGCCATCCGCCACGCCACCGGGCCCATCACGATGCGGTTGATCCGCGACCGTGCGCTCACCTGCGAGGTCTCCGACCAGAGCAGCACCTCGCCGCATCTGCGCTACGCGGCCAGCACGGACGAGGGCGGACGAGGCCTCTTCCTGGTGGCCCAGTTCGCCGAGCGCTGGGGCACCCGCTACACCAAGGACGGCAAGGTCATCTGGGCCGAGCAGGCGGCACCGGGGACGCCCGGCGAACCGACTCGGCCGCTTGGTGGTTGACCACCCAGAAACGATAGAAAGGGAATATGAGCAGAGTTCCGGAATTTTCCGGGCAGAACAGGCGGAACGGGAAGCGGGCGGGCGCGCGGCGGCCGGGGTCGCTGCTGAGCGTGCGCAGTCTCGCCGGCCAGGTCTTCCTGCTCCAGCTGGCGGTCGTGATCCTGCTCGTCGCCGCCGCCCTGGTGGCGCTCGTGGTGCAGGCCCGACGCGACGTCATGGAGGACGCCCGCCAGCGGACGCTCACCGTCGCGCAGACGTTCGCGAACTCCCCCGGCATGGCGGATGCGCTGAAGAGCGGGCACCCGACCGCGAAGCTGCAGCCGCGGGTCGAGGCGACCCGGAATGCCTCGGACGTCGACGCCGTCATCGTGTACGGGCTGAACGGGATCACCCTCGCCCACAGCGACCCGCGCCAGATCGGGAAACGCGTCATCGGGCCCTACGCCCGGGCGGCGACCGGCAAGCCGTTCACGAGTACGTTCAGGGGCGCACTGGGACTGTCCGTTATCTCGGCGGTTCCGGTCAGGGGGCCTGACGGCTCGGTCATCGCCATCGTCTCCGTGCCCGTCACGGTCGAGACGGTGCAGCACAGGGTGGACCGGCAGCTGCCGGTCATCCTCGGCGGCGCCGCCGCGGCCCTGACCCTCGCCGCGAGCGGGTCGGGCCTGATCAGCCGGCGGCTGCGGCGGCAGACCCATGGGCTGGGCCCGACGGAGATGACCCGGATGTACGAGCACCACGACGCGGTGCTGCACTCGGTACGGGAAGGAGTGCTGATCGTCGGCGGTGACGGCCGGCTGCTGCTGGCCAACGACGAGGCACGACGCCTGCTGGACCTGCCGGCGGACGCGGAGCGGCGACGCGTCACCGATCTGGGACTGGAGGAGGACCTCGCCGGGCTGCTGGCCTCCGACCGCCCCGCCACCGACGAGGTGTACCTGGCGGCGGACCGGCTGCTCGCCGTCAACAAGCGGCTCACCGCACCGCACGGACCGGCCGGCAGCGTGGTGACGCTCCGGGACACCACCGAGCTGCGGGCCCTCTCCGGCCGGGCGGAAGTGGCACGCGAACGGCTGCAGTCGCTGTACGACGCCGGGATGCGGATCGGCACCACGCTCGACGTGCAGCGCACGGCCGAGGAACTGGCCGAGGTGGCGGGGACCCGGTTCGCCGACATCGTCACCGTGGATCTCCTGGACCCGGTCCTGTGCGGCGAGGAGGCCTCCGCCACCACCGCCGGGATCACGGAGCTGCGGCGCACCGCCGTCTACGGCACCGACGCAGACCATCCCCTGTACCCCGTCCACGCCCTGATCCGGTTCGTCCCGGCCCACCCCTTCTCCACGGCGCTGGCCGAGGGCCGGCCGGTCATGATCAGGGACCTGAGCGCCTCCCACGGCTGGCAGGTCCAGCAACCCGAACGTGCCGAGCGGATCCTCGATCAGGGCATCCACTCCCTGCTCGTGGTTCCCCTGCGAGCCCGCGGCGTGGTGCTGGGAGTGGTCAACTTCTGGCGCGCGAAGGGCTCCCCGCCGTTCGAGGACGAGGACGTGCTCTTCGCCGAGGAGCTGGCCGCGCGGGCGGCGGTGTGCGTCGACAACGCCCGCCGCTACACCCGCGAACACGCCATGGCCGTCACCCTGCAGCACAGCCTGCTGCCGCGCGCGCTGCCCGAGCTGTCCGCCCTCGACGTGGCCTACCGCTACCTGCCGGCCGAGGCCGGGGTGGGCGGGGACTGGTTCGACGTCATCCCGCTGTCCGGCACCCGGGTGGCACTGGTCGTCGGCGATGTCGTCGGCCACGGTCTGCACGCCGCGGCGACCATGGGCCGGCTGCGCACCGCCGTGCACAACTTCGCCGGCCTCGACATGCCCGTGGAGGAGCTGCTGGGCCGAATGGACGAACTGGTGGCGCAGATCGACTCCGAGGAGGCGGGCGGCGCGGCCGACGGGCCGGCGATGATCACCGGTGCGACCTGCCAGTACGCGGTCTACGATCCGGTCACCGGGCGGCTGGTCCTGGCGACCGCGGGCCATCCGGGACCGGCGGTGGTGCGGCCCGACGGGACCGTCGGCTTCCCCGAGCTGCCCGTCTCCCCGCCCCTGGGACTCGGCGCCGGCCTGCCCGTCGAGACCGCCGAGCTCACCGTGCCCGAGGGCGCCCGGCTGGTGCTCTACACCGACGGGCTGATCGAGGACCGCACCCGGGACCTGGACGCCGGTCTGGAGGCCCTGCGCGATGCTCTGGCAGGGCCCGACCGCACGCCGGAGGCCACCTGCGCGGCGGTGGTGGAGGCGATGCTGTCCGAGCACCCCAGGGACGATGTCGCGCTGCTGGTGGCCCGCACCGGCCGGCTCGGCCCGGAGGAGGTCGCCGAGTGGGACGTGCCCCGCGACCCGGCGGCGGTGGCCCCGGTACGCGCCGCCTGCGTCCGCCGGCTCACGGAGTGGGGGCTGGAGCAGGTCGCCTTCACCGCCGAACTCATCCTCAGCGAGCTGATCACCAACGCCGTCCGCCACTCCACCGGGCCCATCACCGTACGGCTGCTGCGCAGGATGCCGAAACACGACTCCGCCGCGGGCACCCTGATCATCGAGGTGTCGGACGGCAGCAGCACCTCGCCGCGGCTGCGCCGGGCGAAGGTCACCGACGAAGGCGGCCGCGGGCTCTTCCTGGTCGCCCGCTTCGCCGAACGCTGGGGGACCCGCTACACGCCCACCGGCAAGGTCATCTGGGCCGAGCAGCCCCTGCACCACGCCGCCGCGCCGGAGGGGGAGGACCTCGGCGAGCTCCTGCTGGGCGAATGGGACGACACGGCCGGATGACAAGAGCCCGCACAGGCGTACGCAAGCCGCTTCGGCCGGGGAAACACCCTGATCGCGGGCTTCCCGAGGGGCATTCCGCCGTCGAGGCGGCCGGGTACCCTGGCAACGAGGAGCGCTTCGCCGGGCACAGCGGGCCCGAGGGACCGGGAGGCGCAAGCGGAAGGTTCGCCACTCCGGAGCCGGAGGCGCGGTCCGCGGCCGGCCGGGGTGACCACGTTCCCTCATGCCCGGGAGCCATTGTGACCACAGCGTGCGCCCGAGGAGCCGCGGTCTTCGCCTGCTCCGCTCTCGTGGCAATGGGCCTGAGCGCCTGCGAGAACACACCGGCCGCCCGACCCGCGAAGCCGTCCGTGGCCACGTCCGCCGAGAACATGGGCGGCATGCCCGCGCTGATCTCCGCGGCGAAACGGGAGGGCACCCTCAGAGCGATCGCGCTGCCGCGCGACTGGGCCAACTACGGCGCTCTGTTCGACGGCTTCCAGAAGAAGTACGGGATCAAGGTCACGGTCGAGGATCCGCTGGGCCACAGCGAGGACGAGCTCGACGCCCTGCGGAAGAGGGGGAACCGGCCGACGGCACCCGACGTGATCGACGTGGGCGACACGTTCGCGCGGAAGGCCGCGGCGCAGCATCTGCTCGCGCCGTACAAGGTGGCCGCGTACGACTCGATCCCCCGCAATCAGAAGGACGCGAAGGCCCGCTGGTACAACAACTACGGGGGCTACATCTCCATCGGCTGCAACGCCGACCGGATCAGGCACTGTCCGGCGACCTTCGCCGATCCGCTGAAGCCGGGTTACAAGGGCAGGGTCGCGCTCGAAGGCGACCCGACCCGGTCGGCCACCGCCTTCGCGAGTGTCTACGCGGCCGCGCTGGCGAACAACGGGTCGTTCGGGAACATCCAGCCCGGTCTCGACTACTTCGCGGAACTCGCGAAGACCGGCCACTTCAACCCTCTCTACTCCAACTTGGCGACGGTCGAGAACGGCCGGACCTCCATCAGCATCAACTGGGACTACATCAACCTCCACTACGCCGACCGGCTCCGCGACAAGGGCGTGAACTGGCAGGTCGCGATCCCCTTCGACGGCAGCTTCGCCCAGTACTTCGCGATGGCGGTCAACAAGAACGCCCCGCACCCGGCGGCTGCCCGCCTGTGGCAGGAGTACCTGTTCAGCCCGGAGGGCCAGAACCTGCGGCTGCGTGCCTACGCCCGCCCGGTGCTCATGGACGCCATGAGGCGGGACGGCACTCTCGACAAGGCCGCCGCCGCACAACTGCCGACGGTCGAGGGAACGCCGCGGTTCCCGACAGACGCCCAGCTGGAGAAGGCCCGGGAGACGGTCAGCCAGGGCTGGGCGGCGGCCGTCTCCGGCTAGCGCCGGGACGCCCACCGCCGCCCACGCCGGCTTCCCGGTCTGTCAGGCCGCTCCCTCGCGGGCGGTACGGGCCGCCATGGCGAGGTCCAGGTCCGTGGTCTCCGGGGCGAGGAACTGGGAGACCAGACCGCCGGCGGCGAGCACCCCGGCCCCGACCAGCAGCACGAACTGCGCGCCGAAGCGCTCCAGGCCCATCGGCAACAGGAAGGTGCCGATGGCGGCGCCGACCCGGCTCATCGCGGTGGCGAAGCCGACGCCCGTGGTGCGCACCGCGGTGGGGAACACCTCCAGCGGGTAGACGGCGGTCAGCGCGCTGGAGGCGGCGTTCAGGAAGATGAAGAACAGGAAGCCGGCGACGACAACGGGCGTGGAGGACGGCCACGCGGCCACCAGCGCCAGGGCTCCGGCCGTGATCCAGAACGGCGGGATGAGCAGCTTGCGGCGCCCGATCCGGTCCACCACCAGGCAGCCCACGGTGACGCCCGCGACGGCGGTGAAGGAGTACACGAGCAGGGCCGCGACCGCGTTGTCGCCCATGTGCAGGGCGTCGAAGACCTGCGTCCAGAAGGTGCCGATCGCGAAGTACGGCAGGACCAGCGCGGCCCAGAAGACGCTCGCGAACACCGTGCTGCGCAGGTTCCTGCGGTTGAACAGGGCGCGGAAGCCGGCCTGCCGGTTCTGGGCCCGCTCCGCGAGTTCGGCGTCGACGTCGACCTCGATGCCGTACTTGGCGATGAGCGCCTCGGCCTCCTCCCTGCGGCCCCGGGACAGCAGCCAGCGCGCGGGCTCGGGGACGCCGCCGCGCAGCGACACGCAGACGACGGCGATCACGGCACTGCTGGCCAGGGACCAGCGCCAGCCGCCGTCGACGTTCGCGAACAGGGCCCCGACGACGGTGGCGAGCGCGTAGCCGACGTACCAGCTGATCTCCAGGCTGGCCAGCAGCCGGCCGCGGCCCTTGCGGAGCGCGTACTCGGACAGCAGCGGCGCGCCGATGGCGTACTCGCCGCCGATCGCCACGCCCATCAGCAGGCGCAGCAGAAACAACTGCGTGCCGTCCGTCACGAAGAACTGCAGGACCGAGCCGACCAGGAAGATCAGCATGTCGGCGAGGAACACCGGGCGCCGCCCGAACCGGTCGGCGAGCCGGCCGAAGAGCGGGCCGCCGACGAAGATGCCGATCAGCGGCGAGGCGCCGACCAGGCCCTGCATCAGCGTGGAGAGGTGGAGGTCGGCGGTGAGCGCGGCCATCGCCATGCCGATGCCGCCGATGATGTAGCCGTCGATGCCCTCGCCGATCTGGGTGGCGAGCTTCAGCTTGGTGTGCAGCCGCCTGCGCTCCTTCTGGGAGGCGGTGGCCGGGGACGGCTGCGGGCTGAGCGGCTGGTGCTCGGTCGCGGGCGTCATTGCCATGAGCGGTCCTTGTCTTGCCGGTGTCCGGGCGGCCGCCGGGACACCGTGCGTGCGCAGCGGGGGACGGGGGTGAGGGGGCAGGGAAGGAGGGAGGGGAGAGGGAAGGGGGAGGGGGGTGACGGCCGTAGGGGGCGGTCAGACGGCCGGCCAGTCGAGGGCGATGTACTGGGTCTCCAGGAACGCCTCGATGCCCTCACGCCCGCCCTCCCGGCCGATGCCGGACTGCTTGACCCCGCCGAAGGGGGCGGCCGGGTCGGACAGCAGGCCTCGGTTGAGGCCGAGCATGCCGGCCTCCAGCCGTTCGGCCAGGCGCAGCGCCCGGGCGACGTCGCGGGAGTAGACGTACGAAGCGAGGCCGTGGACCGTCGCGTTGGCGCGGGCCAGCATCTCGTCCTCGTCGGTGAAGGTGGTCAGGGGCGCGACGGGGCCGAAGACCTCCTCGTGGAGGATACGGGCGCCGTCGGGTACGCCGGTGAGGACCGTCGCCGGGTGGAAGTGGCCGGGGCCGTCGGGCACCGTGCCCTGGGCGGCGATGCGGGCGCCGCGGGCGAGCGCGTCGTCGACCAGGGAGCGGATCTTGTCGACGGCGGCCTGGTTGATCATCGGGCCGAGGGTGACGCCCTCCTCCAGTCCGGGTCCGGTGCGCACGGCGGCCATGGCGGCCCCGAACTTCTCGGTGAACTCGGCGGCCACGTCCTCGTGGACGTAGAACCGGTTGGCGGCGATGCAGACCTCCCCGCCGCCGCGCATCTTGGCGTCCATCGCGCCGCGTACGGCGGCGTCGACGTCGGCGTCCGCGCAGACGATGAAGGGGGCGTTGCCGCCCAGCTCCATGGTGACGTTGACGACGTTCGCCGCGCACTGCTTCAGCAGCTTGCGGCCGGTGCCGGTGGAGCCGGTGAAGGAGAACTTGCGGACGCGTTCGTCGCCGAGCCAGACGGAGACGACCTCGGGCGCGCGGTCGGTGGGCAGGACGTTCAGCAGGCCGTCGGGCAGCCCGGCCTCAATGAGCAGCGCGGCGACCGCGAGGGCGGTCAGCGGGGTCTCCGGGGCGGGCTTGAGCAGGACCGGGCAGCCGGCGGCGAGCGCGGGCGCGATCTTGCGGGTGGCCATGGCGGCCGGGAAGTTCCACGGGGTGACGAAGGCGGTGACGCCGACCGGGTGCTTGCGCACCACGTGCCGGAAGCCGCCTCCCGGCGCGTCACCGAACGAGGAGCCGACGCGGACGGCCTCCTCCGCGAACCAGCGGAAGAACTCGGCCGCGTAGCCGACCTCGGCGGCGGCGTCCCGGTAGGCCTTGCCGTTCTCCAGGACGATCAGCCGGGCGAGGGTGTCGGTGTGCTCGCGCATCAGCGTGAAGGCGCCGTGCAGGATCTCCGAGCGGCGGCGGGCGGGCGTGGCGCGCCACTCGTCCGCCGCGGCCTCGGCCGCCGCGATCGCGGCGAGGGCGTCGCCCGGACCGGCCGCCGACACCTCTCTCAGCAGCTCGCCGGTGGCCGGGTCGTACACGGGGTAGGTCCGCCCGTCCTCGGCGGCGCGCCAGGTGCCGCCGATGAGCACATCGCCTTCCGCGAGCGGCGCCTTGGCCAGGGTGTCGATGCCGGCGAGATTCATGAGCTGCTCTTTTCTCCGTTCCCGGACAGGGATCGCCCGGTCGGCGGTGAATTTACGAGCGCGACATGCGGCCGACAAGGCCCCGCCCCCGTATCGCAATGGGGGTTGCTGTCAGGGCAACCAGCCGGCCGAGCGAGGGGCACGGCGGCGGGCCGAGCGGGGGTACGACGGCGGAGCGGGCGCGGGTACGACGCCGAACCGAGCGCGGGGCATGACGCCGAACCGAGCGCGGGGCATGACGCCGAACCGAGCGCGGGTACGACGCCGGGCCGGTACGGCGGCGGGGCAGCGCCGGGCCGGGTCGCCGGTCGGGACCCCGCGGTCAGGTCAGCCGGGCCCGCCGTGGCGGGGTGCGCCGCGGTTCCCAGCCGAGCAGCGCGGAGACCCTGGCCGCGGCCGCGGCCGTGGTGCGTCCGGCCACGTCGAGGCGGTCCCCGAGCCGGGACTTGGGCGCCGAGATGTTGAGCGCGGCGACGACCCGCCCGCGGAAGTCGCGCACCGGCGCGGAGACGCCGACGAGTCCCTCCTCGAACTCCTCGCTGACCCGCCCGTACCCCCGCCGCGCGGCCTCCTGGATGAGCGCCCACAGCTCGGGCACGGCCAGGTCGCCGCTCGTGCCGAAGCGGACGTACAGCTCGTCCGGGGTGGCGTCGGCCAGCAGCACCCGCCCCGCCGAGGTCTGCCAGGCGGGCACGCCGCGCCCCTCCCAGCCGTGCACCCGGAAGGAGTGCCCGGACACCGACAGCAGGGTCAGCACCTCGCGGTCCCGGAGCACGCACAGGTGGCTGGTCTCCTCCAGGTCGGCCGACAGCCGGTGCATGACCGGCTCGGCCGTCCGCACCAGCCGGTTCTCCGAGGTGCGGGCGACCAGCGAGAACAGCCGCCAGCCCAGCCGGTACTCCAGCGTGTCGGGGTCGCGCTCGACGATGCCCTCGGCGGCCAGCGCCTTCAGCGCCCGCGACACCTGCGTCTTCTCCCGGCCCACCAGCTGCGCGAGGCGTACCACGCCCAGACCGCCGGCGTCCTGCGCCTCGTCGGAGGCGAGCGCCTCCAGCAGGTCGATGTCCCGGCGCAGGCCGTGCCCGCGCGGGGCGGCCGAGGGGTCGGGGGTGCGCGGAGGGATGTGCGTCACGTACGTCATCCTAGGCGCCCGCCTCGGACGGAACCGCAGGTCACCCTGCGAGTTGTCAGGAGAGCAACCGGCATTGCGATTCCCGTGAGCGCCTTGCGAGGGGGTGGTCGCGGTCCTAGATTCGCCGCATCGGGCCGGATGAACTGCACCGAATGCGAGGTTCGTACCCGCTGCCCCGACCCTTCCCTCCCCCCAGCCAAGGCCCCAGGAGTTCCTCTGATGCCCTCCCCCTTCGCCCCGGCCGCACTCATCGGCGAGTCCTTCGTCGGTGAGGGTGCGAACGCCGCGCACACGAACGTCGTGATCGGACGCAAGGGCGGCCCCGTGGAGACCGCGTGGGCGACCGCGCTGGCCACCCCGAGCGCCGGGCACGTGCCGTTCGTGACCGTCGTGCGCCCGTCGGTCCCGGTCAAGCCGCTGACGCTGTTCGTGTCCAAGGCCGCCGCCGAGGGCGAGTTGCACCAGCGCGCCACGTGGGGCTCGGCCCAGGCGGGGCTGGCGCAGGGCGTCGCGGACGCGGTCGAGGAGGGGCTGCTGCCCGCCGAGGACGCCGACGACCTGCTGATCATCGCCGCGGTGTGGGTGAACCCGGCGGTCGACGACCTGGACGTCTCGTTCCGCAACCAGCGCGCCGCCGCGTACGGCGCGGTGCGCGCCGCGGTGACCGAGACCCCCACCGTCGCGGAGGTGCAGGCCGCCGCGAAGGAGGGCCCGACCAACCCGTTCTACACCCCGAGCCCCGAGGTGCTCGCCCGATGAAGATCACCGACATCTCCCTGGACCGGCTGCGCCTCGAACTCGACCCGCCGTTCCGCGCCGCCTGGGACCCCGAGCCGCGCCGCCACTTCGACGCCACGATCGTCCGCGTCCACACCGACGAGGGCGTCACGGGCATCGGCTCCGGTGACCTGATGGACGGCTTCGACAGCTACCGGCACCTGTTCGTCGGCGAGGACCCGCTCGACATCACCCGGCACGTCAGGGCCATCGAGACCGCCAACTTCCACGGCGCCTACTACTGGCCCCTGGAGGCCGCGCTGTGGGACCTGATCGGCAAGGTGCACGGCCGCCCGGTGTCGGAGCTGTTCGGCAACGCGGCCCGCAAGCTGCCCGCCTATGCCTCCTCCGGCGAGCTGAAGTCCCCCGAGGAGCGGGTCGCCACGGCGCTGCACGTCCGCGAGGCGGGCTTCCGCGCGATGAAGATCCGCATCGACCGCAACCGCGTCGAGGAGGGCATCGCGGCGGTCCGGGCCGTCCGCGCTGAGCTGGGCCCGGACTTCGAGATCATGGTCGACCTCAACCAGTCCTGGCGGATGGCCGGCGACACGGCGAACGCCTCCGACCTCGCCAAGACCCGCAAGGTGATCGCACGCCTGGCCGAGCTGGACGTGTTCTGGGTCGAGGAACCGCTGCCCTACGCCGACATCGACGGCTTCAAGCGGCTGCGCGCCGAGAACCCGGGTGTGCGCATCGCGGCCGGCGAGATGCACCACTCCCCCACCGAGCTGCTGCGCTACCTGGAAGAGGACGCCCTCGACATCTACCAGATGGACGTCGTGCTCGCGATCGGCATGCACCGCGCCCGCACGCTTGCCGAGCTGGCTCACCTGAAGCACCGTCAGTTCACCCCGCACAGCTGGACCAACGGCATCGGCGTGCTCGCCAACCTGCACGTCGCGGCCGGTGTCGGAGGCGGACCGTTCTTCGAGTTCCCCTACGACCCGCCCGGCTGGACCCCCGAACGCCGCGACTTCATGCTCGCCGAACCGGTGCGGGTCGACGCCGACGGCTGCCTCGAAGTACCCGACAAGCCCGGCCTCGGCATCGAACTGGACGAGGACGCGATCGACCGCTGGAGGATCAAGTGACGTACTCCGTAGACGAGTTGCTGACGCGGTCGTACGACGACTGGCTGGCCGCGGCGGGCAAGCTCACCTTCGAGACGCGGCTGTTCATCGACGGCGCCTTCACCGACGCCACCTCCGGCGACCGCGTCCCCAGCGTCTCGCCGCGGGACGGCGCGGTGCTGGCCGAGGTGCAGGCGGCCGGCGAGGCGGACGTGGACCGGGCGGTGCGCTGCGCGCGGGCCGCCTTCGAGGACGGCCGCTGGCGCGACCTGGCGCCCAAGGAGCGCAAGCGCGTCCTGCTGCGCTGGGCGGAGCTGATCCTCCGCGACGCCGAGGAGCTGGCGCTGCTGGACACCCTGGAGATGGGCAAGCCCATCACCGAGTCGGTGCGCATCGACGTGGCCAAGGCGGCGGAGACGATCGCCTGGTACGCCGAGGCGATCGACAAGACGTACGACGAGGTGGCGCCGACCCCCGGCGACGCGCTGGCGCTGATCACCCGCGAGCCGCTGGGTGTCGTCGCCGCGGTGGTGCCGTGGAACTACGCGCTGCTGATCGCCAGTTGGAAGCTCGGCCCGGCCCTCGCGACGGGCAACAGCGTGGTGCTCAAGCCGGCCGAGCAGACGTCCCTGGCCGCCCTGCGGCTGGCCGCGCTCGCCACCGAGGCCGGGCTGCCGGACGGGGTGCTGAACGTCGTCCCCGGCCGGGGCGAGGTCGCCGGGCAGGCGCTCGGCCGGCACCCGGACGTCGACAAGATCGCCTTCACCGGCTCGGCGGAGGTGGCCCGGCTCTTCCAGGTCTACGCGGGCGAGTCCAACGGCAAGCAGGTCGCCGTCGAGGCCGGCGGCAAGTCGCCGCAGCTCGTGATGGAGGACGCCGACATCGAGGCCGCCGCGTCCGCCGTGGCCTGGGGCATCTTCTACAACGCCGGGCAGACCTGCAACGCCGGATCGCGGGTCGTCGTGCACGCCTCGGTCAAGGACGAACTCCTCGCCGCCGTGCGGCGGATCACCGCCGACACCTTCCGGATCGGCGACCCGCTCGACCCGGCCACCGTCATGGGCCCGATCGTCGACGAGACCCAACTCGGCAAGATCCTCGGCTACATCGAGCGCGGCCGGCAGGACGGGGCGACCGTGCTGCTCGGCGGAGAGCGCACCCGCGTCGAGTCGGGCGGCTGCTTCGTCGAGCCGACGATCCTGGACGGCGTCGAGAACACCTCGGCGGTCGGACAGGAGGAGATCTTCGGTCCGGTGCTCGCCGTGGTGTCGTACGACGGCGACGTCGACGAGGGCGTACGGCTCGCGAACGAGAGCGACTTCGGGCTGGTCGCCTCCGTCTGGACCCGTGACGTCACCGTGGCGCACCGCACGGCGAAGCGGCTGCGGGCCGGCACCGTGTGGATCAACACCTTCGACGCGAGTGACGTCATCACCCCGTTCGGCGGCTTCAAGGCGACCGGCGCGGGACGGGACAAGTCGCTGCACGCGCTGGACGCCTACACGGCGCTCAAGACCACCTGGATCAACCTGGCCTGAACGGCCCCACGTTCCACCCCCTTCACTTGCAAGACCTCTACAGAGCCGTAGCGAGGACACAATGAGGATCGGTTTCATCGGCCTGGGCAACATGGGACGCCACATGGCCCGCCACCTGATCCACGCGGGACACCAGGTCACCGTGCACGACAACCGGCCCGAGGCGGCCGCCGAGCACCTGGCGCTCGGCGCCCTTTGGGCCGAGACCCCCGCGGTCTGCGCCGACGGCGCCGAACTGCTGATCACCATGCTGCCCAACCCGCGCATCGTCGAGGACGTACTGCTGCGCGGCGGGGCCGCCGAGGCCCTGCCCGAGGGCGCCCTCTGGATCGACATGTCGACCTCCACCCCGGCCGCCGCCGAGCGGGTCGCCGCCGAGGTGCTGGACCGGCGCGGCGTGCGCCGGCTGGACGCTCCGGTGAGCGGGATGGCGCGCGGCGCCGAGGCCGGGGCGCTGCAGATCTTCGTCGGCGGGGCCGTGGAGGACTTCCGCGGGGCGCTGCCCGCCCTGGAGGCCATGGGCGACCCGGAGCGGATCCTGCACGTCGGGCCGCTCGGCGCCGGGTACACCGTCAAGCTGATGATCAACCTGCTGTGGTTCAGCCACCTCGTCGCCACCTCCGAGGTGCTGGCGATGGGCGTCAAGGCGGGCGTCGACCTCGGCGTGCTGCGCAACGCGCTGCTCGCCAGCCCGGCCGCCTCCAACTTCCTCGAGAACGACGTCCTGTGCGTGCTCACCGACGGCGACTACGACGACTCGTTCGCGATGGCCCTCGCCTGCAAGGACCTGGGGCTCGCCGTCGACCTCGGCCGCGACATCGGCGTGTCCACGGAGCTGTCCGCGCTGGTGGAGCAGATCTACCGGCGCGCCAAGGCCCAGTACGGCGACCTGGCGGGCGAGATGAGCCCGGTCCGCCTCTACGAGACCCTCGCCGGGCGGGAGTTCCGCCTTCCCGACCCGACGGCCGCGCCGGCCGGCGCCGGGGTCGGGGCCTGACGGCCCGCCGTACCCGCCTCCCGCCCCGCAGAAGTCAGGAGCCGCACCCATGACCTTCCCCGACGGCCTCGCGCCGCTCAGCATCGAACCGACCTGCCGCATCGAGTTCGGCCCCGGCCGCGTCGACCGCCTCCCGGAGCTGGTCGCCTCGACGGGCCACACCCGCGCCTTCGTCGTCACCGACCGCGGCCTGCGCGCGGCGGGTGTCGTCGAACGCGTCCTCAAGCTGCTCGACGCGGACGGCATCGAGTACGCCGTCTACGACGAGGTGGCCCCCAACCCCTCCACGGGCAACGTCGACGCGGGCGCCGCACGGGCCCGTGCCTTCGGGCCCTCCGCGGTCGTCGCCCTCGGCGGCGGCTCGGTGCTCGACGCGGCCAAGGGCATCGCCCTGCTGGTCGGCAATCCGGACGCGGTGGCCGCCGACGCCGACAATCTGTGGGAGGCCGCCGACGGACTGCCGCTGGTGGCGATCCCGACCACCGCCGGCACGGGCGCCGAGACCAACGGCTTCGGCGTCATCGAGGACACCGCCGCCTGCCGCAAGGTCTACATCGGGCACCCGTCCGTCAAGCCCCAAGTGGCCCTGCTCGACCCCGAGCTCACCGTGGGCCTGCCCGCGCCGGCCACCGCGGCCACCGGCATCGACGCCCTGGTCCACGGCATCGAGTCGCTGGCCTCGCGCGGCGCCAGTCCGGTCTCCGTCGCCTATGCCACGCAGGCCGTGACGATGGTGAGCGCGGCGCTGCCGGCCGCGTACCGGGACGGTTCGGACCTCGACGCCCGCGCCGCGCTGCTGATGGGCGCCCACCTCGCGGGCCAGGCGCTCACCCTGTCCGGTCTCGGCCTGGTCCACGGCATCGGGCACTCGCTCACCGCCCACACCGGCACCCCGCACGGCGTCGCGCTCGCCGCCGTACTGGAGGAGGTCATGGAGTTCAGCGCCCCGGCGGCACGAGACGCGTACGAGCAGGCGGCCCGCGCCATGCGGATCGCGCCGCCGGCCGACGGCGACTGGGCGCGGGCCGCGGTGGAGGGCGTGCGGGAGATCTCCGGCGCCGTGGAGGTGAAGCGGCCGCTGCGGGACCTCGGCGCCGACCGCGCGATGCTGCGGTCCATCGCGGCGGGGGCGGTCGCGGACGCGGTGACGAAGAACGCTCCGCGGCTGCCGAGCGAGCCGGAAGTGCTGGAGATCCTGCAGCGGACGTACTGACCGGCTCCGCCGAAGGCTGTCGAAGACGCGACGGTGAGGCCGCCCCCTGGAGGGGGCGGCCTCACCGCCGTTCCCGTGTGTTCGCCCACTGTCTCCTCTGTCGTATCCCTTTACCTGGCTGTCATGCACCTGTAGCTTCCGCTGATGCAAGAACTTGCAGCAAGTTGCTGACTGATGTTGCAGCAGCTCCCCACCCGCTGCCCGGGAGACGCCATGAGATTCAGGTCGACAGCCCCTCCGAGTGCCGGACCACGACCCCACCGACTACGGCGCGCGTTCCGACCAAGGCGCGTGCTCGCCGCGGCCGTCGCGGCCGCCGGGGTGACCGGACTGATCACGGGACCGGCGCAGTCCCAGCCCGTCCCGATGCGGCCGACGGCCGCCACCTCCAACACGACGACCGTCTTCTACTACACGAAGACGAAGAACTGGCCGTCCACCTACCTGCACTGGGCCCCCGACGGCGGATCCTGGACCACCGTCCCCGGTACGCAGATGGAGGCCGCCTGCACGGACTGGGTGAAGAAGACCGTCGACCTCGGCTCGGCCACCGGCCTGCAGGCCACCTTCAACAACGGCAGCGGCACCTGGGACAACAACGGCGGCGGCAACTACGCTCTCGGCACCGGAACCGTCACCGTCAAGGACGGAGTGGTCGCCCACAGCGACCCGTGCGCGGACACCGGCACGGGCTCCGGCAACCAGGCGACCGTCTACTACTCGACGGCCACCACCGGCTGGACCACCGCCAACATCCACTACGCCCCGGCCGGCGGCTCCTGGACCACCGTCCCCGGAGTCGGCATGGAGCCCGCCTGCACCGGTTGGTGGAAGAAGACCCTCGACCTCGGCACCGCCACCTCGCTCAAGGCGGCGTTCAACAACGGCAACGGCGTCTGGGACAACAACAACAGCGCCGACTACGCCATCGCCACGGGCACCTCCACCGTGAAGGACCAGAAGGTCACCGCAGGCGCGAAGGACCCCTGCGCGGCGGCGGACCCGGACACCCAGGCCCCGACGGCGCCCGCCAAGGTCACCGCCACCGCCACCGGCACCTCCGTCGTGGTGAGCTGGGACGCGGCCACCGACGACACGGGCGTGGTGAAGTACCAGGTCACGCGGACCGGCGGGACCAAGGGCACGACCGTCACGGACGTCACCTCGACGGTCCTGTCCGACACCGGGCTCGAGGAGAAGACCGCCTACACCTACACCGTGAAGGCGCTCGACGCGGCCGGGAACACCTCGCCCGCCTCGGCTGCGGCCACCGCGACGACCGGGGAGAAGGCGCCGGAGCCCGCCGGCGGCACCCCGCTGGGCACCGACCCGCGCAAGGACCCCATCTACTTCGTCCTCACCGCCCGCTTCTACGACGGTGACAGCTCCAACAACCGGGGCGGCAGCCAGGACGTGAAGTCCGGCAACGCGGCGAACAACGACCCCATGTTCCGCGGCGACTTCAAGGGACTGGTCGAGAAGCTCGACTACATCAAGGCGCTCGGCTTCTCCGCGGTCTGGATCACCCCCGTGGTCCTCAACCGCTCGGACTACGACTACCACGGCTACCACGGCTACGACTTCTACAAGGTCGACCCACGCCTGGAGTCGGCCGGCGCCTCCTACCAGGACCTGATCAACGCCGCCCACGCCAAGGGCATGAAGATCTACCAGGACGTGGTCTACAACCACAGCTCCCGCTGGGGCGCCAAGGGTTTGTTCACGCCGACCGTGTACGGCGTCCGCGACAGCCAGTGGAGCTGGTACTACGACGAGAAGAACGACGGCTTCGAGTACGACGGCCTGACCGTCGAGCCCAAGTCCGGCAAGTCGTACTACAACGGCGACCTGTGGTCCACCGCCGAGCCCTCCGGCAACACCTGCGTCAACTGGGGCAAGCCCACCGGCGGCAAGAGCGCCGAGGGCTACACCATCTACAACTGCCAGTGGCCCAGCCCCACTTCGGGCATGTTCCCGAAGCAGTACTACCACCAGTGCTGGATCGGCAACTGGGAGGGCGAGGACTCGCGCTCCTGCTGGCTGCACGAGGACCTCGCCGACTTCAACACCGAGTCGACGCCCGTGCAGAACTACCTCATCGGCGCCTACGACAAGTACATCGACATGGGCGTCGACGGCTTCCGCGTGGACACGGCCGTGCACATCCCGCGGGTCACCTGGAACCGCCGTTTCCTGCCCGCCATCCAGGAACGGGTCACCCAGAAGTTCGGGGCCGACAAGGCGGCGAACTTCTTCGTCTTCGGCGAGGTCGGGGCCTTCGTCAACGACAAGTGGAACCGCGGGTCGGTGAACCACTCCGCCCAGTTCTTCACCTGGAAGGAACGCAAAGAGTACACCGCCGACGACACCCAGGCCGCCCTGGACCAGTACAACTACGAGGAACAGCTCGGCACCGGCAACCAGCCCACCTCCACCAACGCCTTCCTGAACGGCAACAGCTACCACACGCCGGACCACAGCCAGTTCTCCGGCATGAACATCATCGACATGCGCATGCACATGAACTTCGGTGACGCGCAGAACGCCTACAGCAACGGCAAGGACTCCGACGACAGCGTCAACGACGCCACCTACAACGTCGTCTACGTCGACAGCCACGACTACGGCCCGAACAAGTCGAGCACCCGCTACAGCGGCGGCACCGACGCCTGGGCCGAGAACATGTCCCTGATGTGGACCTTCCGCGGCATCCCGACGCTGTACTACGGCTCGGAGATCGAGTTCCAGAAGGGCAAGCAGATCGACTGCGGTCCCACCTGCCCGCTCGCCTCCACCGGACGCGCCTACTACGGCGACCACCTGGCCGGCACCGTCACCGCCCCGGACTTCGGCAAGGTCGGCTCCGCCACCGGCGAGGTCGCCACCACCCTGGCCCAGCCCCTGGTCAAGCACCTCCAGCGGCTCAACCAGATCCGCCGGGCCGTCCCCGCCCTGCAGATGGGCCAGTACTCCACCGACGGCATCTCCGGGGGCATGGCGTTCAAGCGCCGCTACACCAGCGGCTCCACGGACAGCTTCGCCCTGGTCACGGTCACCGGCGGCGCCACCTACACCGGCATCCCGAACGGCACCTACACCGACGCCGTCACCGGGGACGTGAAGACCGTCTCCGGCGGCACCCTGTCCGTCGCGGCGCCGGGCAAGGGCAACCTCCGGGTGTACGTGCTGAACGGCCCCGGCAAGATCGGCAGCGACGGCCCGTACCTGAAGTGACGGCTCCTGCCTGAAGTGACCGCTCCTGCCTGAAGTGAGGTGCGGAGCGGGGGGGGGGGGGGGGGGGGGGGGGGGGGGGGGGGGGGGGGGGGGTGGGGGGGGGGGGGGGAGCAAACTGAAACCCCCAAAAGAACGCACAAAACGAGGCGAAG
>NZ_JBVIIE010000066.1:0-23330 GCF_055569945.1 Streptomyces sp. NPDC031340 | reverse complement strand
CACCACTCTCCCCCCTCCCCCCCCCCCCCCCCCCCCCCCACTCTCCCTCCCCCCCCCCCCCCCCCCCCCCCCCCCCCCCCCCCCCCCCGCTCCCGCTGACCGCGGTCCCCTGCGCCACCTCTTGAACTCCCACACCGGGGAGTCCACCATGGGAGCGCTCCCAAAGATCCCCGCCCCGGGAGCCACCCCACAGTGACTCAGGAGCCGCTCATGCCCCCCTCCTTGTCGTTACGCAGGCGCAGAACCCTCCCCACGTTCCTGCTGGCCGGTTCACTCCTCCTCGGCGGTCTGCTGACCGCACCGGCGGCCGCGGGACTCGCCGCCGCCGCGGCGGCGACCACGGCCGTCGAGGTCAACCAGGTCGGTTATCTGCCGGACGGCCCCAAGCGCGCCACCGTCGTCACCACGTCGTCGTCGGCGCTCACCTGGCAGTTGCGCACCGCCTCCGGCACCGTGGTCGCCTCCGGTTCGACCGTCGCGCGCGGCGCGGACAAGCCCTCCGGGCAGTCCGTCCAGGTGGCCGACTTCTCCTCGTACAAGGAAACCGGGTCGGGGTACGTCCTGACGGTGGACGGCAGCACCAGCGACCCGTTCGACATCCGCGCCGACCTCTACGACGGGCTGCGCTCGGATTCGATGGCGTTCTTCTACCACCAGCGCAGCGGCATCGCCATCGAGTCCTCCCTGGTGGGCTCCGCCTACGCGCGCCCGGCCGGGCACCTCGGCGTCGCGCCGAACAAGGGCGACACCTCCGTCCCCTGCCAGTCCGGAGTCTGCGACTACACCCGGGACGTCAGGGGCGGCTGGTACGACGCGGGCGACCAGGGCAAGTACGTGGTCAACGGAGGCATCTCCACCTGGCTGGTCGTCAACTCCTTCGAGCGGGCAAAGCGCGCGGGCACCGACGCCGCGCTGGGCGACTCCACCCTGCGCGTCCCCGAACGCGGCAACGGCGTGCCGGACGTCCTGGACGAGGCGCGCTGGGAGCTGGAGTTCCTGATGCGGATGCAGGTGCCCGACGGCAAGCCGTACGCGGGCATGGCGTTCCACAAGGTGCATGACGCCGCCTGGACCGGGCTGCCGACCCGCCCCGACCAGGACACCCAGGTCCGTGAACTGCACCGCCCGTCCACGGCGGCGACCCTGAACCTCGCGGCGACCGCCGCGCAGTGCGCCCGGGTCTACCGGCCGTACGACGCCGCGTTCGCCGACCGCTGCCTCGCGGCCGCCCGCAGGGCCTGGACGGCGGCGCAGGCCAACCCGGCCATGTACGCGCCGGATTCGGACAGCACGGGCGGCGGCGCCTACGGCGACACCCAGGTGAGCGACGAGTTCTACTGGGCGGCCGCCGAGCTGTACGCGACGACCGGCGAGAGCGCCTACCGGGACGCGGTCACCTCCTCGTCCTGGCACACCTCCGCGAGCGCCTTCACCCCGTACGGCTTCGGCTGGGCGGACACGGCCGCGCTCGGCCGGCTCACCCTGGCCACCGTGCCCAACGGGCTGCCCGCGTCCGACCTGGCCCGCATCCGCTCCTCGGTGACCTCGGCCGCCGACGGCTACCTGTCCACGATGGCCGGGCAGGGCTACGCGGTGCCCATCCCCACGGACGGCTACTTCTGGGGCTCCAACAGCGAGCTGGCGGACAACGCGGTCGTCATGGCCGTCGCCGGTGAGCTGACCGGGGACGGCCGCTACCGGGCCGGTGTCCTGGAGGCGATGGACTACCTGCTCGGCCGCAACGCCATCGGCCAGTCGTACGTGACCGGGTACGGCGAGACGTCCTCGCACAACCAGCACCACCGCTTCTGGGCGCACCAGCTGGACGCCTCACTGCCCAACCCGCCGGCGGGTTCGCTCGCGGGCGGCGCCAACAGCGGCCTGCAGGACCCGGTGGCGCAGGAGAAGCTGGCCGGCTGCGCGCCCGCCGCGTGCTACATCGACGACATCGGCTCGTACTCCACCAACGAGGTGGCCGTCAACTGGAACGCCCCACTGGCCTGGCTCGCCGCCTACGCGGCCGAGCGGTCGTCGGGCGGGGGAGACCCGCAGCCCACGGCGTCCTGTGCGGTGACGTACAAGGTGGACAACGCCTGGAACGACGGGTTCACCGCGACGGTGACCGTCAAGAACACCGGCTCGACCGCGGTCGACGGATGGAAGCTGGCCTGGAGCTATCCGGGCGGTCAGCGGGTGACGAACGCCTGGAACGCGACCGTCACGCAGAGCGGCGCCGACGTCGTCGCCGCCGACCTCGGCTGGAACGGGGCGATCGCGTCCGGGGCGTCGGTGAGCTTCGGGTTCCAGGGCTCGCTCAGCGGGAGCAACCCCGCGCCCACCGCGTTCTCCCTGAACGGAAGCGCCTGCTCCTGACCCTGGGGGCGCCCGGGTCCGGCCCCCGGGGCCAGGGACCCGGGCCTGGGCGGCCGGACCCCACCGAACCGCCGGACCGCCGCCCCGCCGCGGACACGCGGCGGGGCGGCAGTGCGCTCAGGGCGCGTGCTTCTCCGTGGGCACACGATGCCGTTCAGGGCGTGCGAGGCGGCACAGTGACGGCGGCGAGGGCGACGCCACGCCGCGGGCGTGGACTCCACGGGCACGTGCGGCCTGAGTCTCCTCGGCCGCGAAGTGCTCCAGGTCCGGGTCGGCTCCTTCGGGCCGGCGCAGGAACAGCGGCGAGGACGCGCGAAGGCGGTGGGCGGCGCCGTTCGCCCGTGGATCAGCGGGCGCGGACCGCCGTCTCCCGGGGCAGGCTCTGCTCGCACCAGATGGTCTTGCCGCGGCGGGTCTGCCGGGTTCCCCACCGCTGGGTCAGCGCGGCGACCAGCATCAGCCCCCGGCCTCCCTCGTCCGACAGCCGCGCCCGGCGCAGGTGCGGAGCGGTGTTGCTGCCGTCGGTGACCTCGCAGATCAGTGTGGTGACGTTGAGCAGCCGCAGGCGGACCGGCGGCTCGCCGTGCCGCAGCGCGTTCGTGACCAGTTCGCTGACCACCAGTTCCGTGACGAAGCCGAGCTCCTCCAGCCCCCACCGGGCCAGCCGTTCCCCGGCCCAGGCGCGCGCCGTCGCCACGGCGGCCGGATCGTTCGGGACGTCGAGGGTGGCCTCCTCGTCCGCGTCGAAGGTGCGGGTGCGGGCGACGACCAACGCCACGTCGTCCGTGTGGGCCGACGGCACGACCGTGTCGACGACGTGGTCGCACACCTCCTCCAGCGCGCCCGGCGGGTGCGACAGCGCCGAACACAGACGCCGCAGGCTCAGGTCGGCGTCGGACGGGTCCAGCAGCCCGTCGGTGTACAGCGCCAGCAGGCTTCCCTCGGGCAGTTCGACCTCGGCCGCCTCGTACACCCCGTTGCCCAGGCCGAGCGGCGGGCCGGGTGGCAGCCGCAGCAGTCCGGCCTCGCCGTCGGGCGTCACCACGAACGGCGGCGGATGGCCCGCCCGGGCGGCCGCGCAGGTGCCGGAGACCGGGTCGAAGACGGCGTAGAGGCAGCTGGCGCCCAGTTCGGCGGCGTCCGCGGACGAGCCGTCGTCGACCGGGGCGCTCTGGTCGACCAGGTCGTCGAGATGGGTCAGCAGTTCGTCCGGCGGCAGGTCCACGTCGGCGAGCGTGCGCACCGCGGTGCGCAGTCTGCCCATGGTGGCCGCCGCGCCCAGGCCACGGCCGACGACGTCGCCGACCACGAGCGCCACCCGGGCGCCCGACAGCGGGATCACGTCGAACCAGTCGCCCCCGGCCCCGCCGGCCCCGTTGGCGGGCAGGTAGCGGGAGGCGGTCTCGACCGCCATCAGTGGCGGCAGCCGGCTGGGCAGCAGGCTCCGCTGCAGGGTCAGCACGGCCGAGCGCTCCCGGGCGAAGCGGCGCGCGTTGTCCAGGCACACGGCGGCCCGCGCTGCCAGCTCCTCGGCCAGCAGCCGGTCCTCTTCGCTGAACGGTTCCTCCCGGAGGCGCAGCAGGACGGTGACGCCCAGCACGGTGCCCCTGGCCCGCAGCGGCAGGCTCATGATCGACCGGTAGTCGTACTCCCGGACGAGGTCGGCGCGGGCCGGCTGGTCGTTCAGCCACGCCTGCGCGGCGGGATCGGTGAACAGGTGCACCACCGTGCGCCCGGTCGCCATGCTGCGCACGGCGGGCGAGTGGGACGGATAGAAGTCGACCTCGCCCGGCTGCAGCAGGGCTTCGGGGGCGCCGGGGTGTATCGAGTGGTTGGCCACCCGGCGCAGGGCGACCTGCCCGGTGAAAGGGCCGGGCTCGTCGCCCATCAGCAGGGTGTCGAGCAGGTCGACGTTCACCCACTCACCCAGCAGCGGCACGAGCTCCTCGGCGAGTTCCTCGGCGGTGCGCCGTACGTCGAGGGTGCTGCCGATGCGGGTTCCGGCCTCGTTCAGCAGGGCCAGCCGGTCCGGTGCGCCGCTCCGCTCGGACACGTCCTCGGCGGTCAGGCACAGGCCGGTGACGGTGCCGTCCGGGCCGCGCAGCGGGTCGGCGGCGACGGAGAGGTACCGCTCCCTTTCCGGGGCGGCGGGCACCCTGCTGCGGATCCGGGTCGCCGGGGCCGGCTCGCCCGTGGCGAGCACCTGCCGCATGCGCGCCTCCCAGGCGGCGGTCTGCGGGCCGGGAAGGATCTCCGTCACGCGCCGCCCGAACCAGGTGCCGTGGTCCGCGGCACCGGTGAGCCGGGCCATGGCCGGATTGTTCCGTACGCAGCGCAGCGATGTGTCGTACACCGAGAGGGCGACCGGGTGGCCGGCGAAGAGCCAGGCGAGGACCGCGGCATCGCTCGGCGGTGACGGCTGCGCGGACGGCGGTCCGGCGGAGACCTGGCCGTCCGGCGGATCCCGCCGGCTCCGCTGCCCGGCCCGGACTTCTTCGTACGTCATGCCCGCCGCCTCACCGGATGCTCGTACGCACGGAGCGTGTTCTCCGAGTCCTCCTCCCCAAGTATGCGTCCGCCCCACGGACGCAACAATGCGGTGCGTCCGGTGCGCCGCCCGAAAAGGCTGCCATAATTCGTGCCGTGCAACAATTGTCGTGGGATCTCCTGGTGAGTCACGCGGGGCGGCACCGAGCGCCCCCGGATCGGGCAGAAATCGCGCACGCCAGGAATCTCTGCGATCGGCATCAATTGCAATATGAGCGAGAGCTTCGGCAATTGGATCATGGGACGTGACGAAGAGATGTTCCCGGTGATCATCACGGCGAACATCGCCTGCGGCTTCCACGCGGGCGATCCGACGGCCGTACGGCCGACCAGTCGCACGGCCGACCGGCACGGCATCACGGTCGGCGCCCGCCCCGGCCACCATCGCCTGGAGGGGTTCGGCCGACGCCGGATCCCGCCCAGCCCTGACGGGACGCGCACCCTTTTCACCTGCCGGCCGGCACGCTGCGCGCATCCCTGGACACGGAGGGCATACCCAATGTGCGACGTGAGCTATGACGAAAACGGCACCTTGCCCATCAAAAGGAAAATCATCGGGACCGATATGGATTCCACGCTCGGTCGGGTGCGGCAATTCCTGAAGAGCGGTCAGGTGCACACCGAGGCGGAAAATCTCGTGGACATGACGGCGGGCAGTATCTGCGTGCACGGCGACGGTGACCATGCCGTCGAACTCGCGGCGGCGGTCCGGCGGACGGTCCTGGACGCGGGTGTCGCGGTCGAGGCGGTGCCGGCATGACGGCCCGTCCGGGGGTGCTCACCGAGCCCCCGAAAGGAACGCACTACACCTTCGGCGGCGACGAGTGGATCGTCGTCCAGCTGAGCGAGGCCATGAGCCTCGACGTCAACCTCAAGGCGCAGGTGCTCACCCGGGCCCTGGCCGAAAAGGCTTTGCCGGGCATCATGGAGATCTGTCTGTCGAACGCCTCCTACATGGTGCGCATCGACCCGGACGTCGTCCATCCGGCCGACCTGGTCGAGCAGTTGCGGGAGATCGAGGACGCCAGCTCGGACTTCCGGTCGATCACCATCCGCACCAGGATCGTGGACGTCCCGGTGCTGTTCGAGGACGAGTGGACGGCTGCGACGGTACGGCGGTTCCGTGACCGTCACCAAAGGCCGGACCTGACCGACCTGGAGTTCGCCGCGGAGCTCAACGGATACGCGAGCACGGGCGAGTTCATCGACGCCATGGTGTCCGCCCCGGCGCTGGTCTCGATGACCGGGTTCGTGCCGACCGTGCCGTGGGGTTACCAGCTCGTCCCGGAGGCACGTCAGATCGAGGTGCCCAAGTACGTGCGGCCGCGCACCTTCACTCCCGAGCGGGCCTTCGCCTGGGGCGGTGCCTTCTCCGCCATCTACCCGGTGGACGGGGCCGGCGGCTACCAGCTGTTCGGGATGTGCGCCACCCCCATCGTGCAGCCCGAGCAGACCCTGTACGACTTCCGCGACAGCTTCTCCTTCCCCAGCCCGGGAGACCTGTTCAACTACCGCAGGATCGAGCGCGAGGAGTTCGACGAGATCCGGGCCCGGGTCGCGGAGGGCTCGTTCCGCTACCGCCTCGAAGAGCTCGACTTCACCCCCGCCGAATGGTTCGCCCGTCCCGACGAGACCGTCGCCGCCATGCAGGAGCTGCTCTATGCCGCTTGAGATTCTGCGCCCCGGACTCATGACCACCGTCCAGGACGAGGGGCGCACACAGGGCTACGCGCTGGGCATGCCGCCGTCGGGCGCCATGGACCGCTTCAGCTACTGCGTGGCCAACGCGCTGGTCGGCAACCCGCCGGGGGCCGCCGTGCTGGAATGCACCTATCTCGGTCCGGAGGTCGGCTTCTTGGAGGCCACCACCTTCGCCGTCACCGGTGCCGACCTGCCCGTCACCCTCAACGGCGAGGGGATCCAGCCCTGGGCCTCGCACCGGGCCGAGGCCGGTGACGTCCTCGGTTTCGGCTTCCTGAGGTCGGGCGCCCGCGGCTACATCGCGGTCGCCGGCGGGATCGACGTGGAGCCGGTGATGGGCTCCCGGTCCACCTACACCCTGTGCGGGATGGGCGGCTTCCGAGGCCGGGCGCTGATGGCGGGGGACCTGCTGCCGGTGGGCACGGACACGGCCGGCACACCCGGACGCAGCCTGCCGGCCGGCCTGGTGCCGGACTTCGCCGGGCCTGCCGAGCTGCGCGTGGTGGTCGGACTGGCCAGCTACCGGGTCACCCCGGACAGCCTGGCGGCGTTCTTCGAGACCGAGTGGCGGGTCACGCCGGACGCCAACCGGGTGGGCTACCGCTACCGGGGCGGCGCCGTGGAGTGGGTGGAGCGCACCCAGCCGCGGGGCGCCGGCAGCGACCCCGCCAACGTGGTGGACACCGGCTACCCGATCGGCTCCGTCCAGATCCCCGGCGGGACCGAGCCGATCGTTCTGCTCAACGACGCGGTCACCGGCGGGGGCTACGCCACGATCGGCACCATCATCAGTGCGGACATCCCGGTGGCGGGCCAGACCAAGACCGGGGACGTGACCCGGTTCGTTCCGGTGTCCATCGACGCGGCGCTCGGCGCCCGACAAGAAGCCAGGGCCCGGCTGGCCAAGGCACGCGAAGCCGCCGAAGCCCGGTCCGCCGGACCGGGCCGATCCTGAAAGGACCGCGTATGAGTGAGGAAAAGGCCGTTGCGGCCCCGTTCCCCGGCGTGTTCTACCGCCGCCCCGACCCCGAGTCGCCGCCCTACGTTCAGGTCGGCGACACCGTGGACGCTGGCACGGTGGTCGGGCTGATCGAGGTCATGAAGATGTTCCAGGAGATCCAGGCCGGGGCGTCCGGCCACATCACCGCGGTCCTCGTCGAGAACGAGCAGGCGGTCGATGCGGGCCAGACCCTTCTCACCGTGGACTGATCCGTGAGCACACGGACGGCACCCCTGACCCGGGTCCTGGTGGCCAACCGCGGTGAGATAGCCGTGCGCGTCGTGCGGGCCTGCCACGACCTGGGCGTCGAGGCCGTCGCCGTCCACTCGGCGCCGGACGCCGAGGCGTTGCACGTCCGGGCGGCCGACGCGGCCGCCCTCATCGGCGGCCCGCAGGCCAAGGAGAGTTACCTGCGCATCGACCGCGTGGTCGCCGCGGCACTGGAGCACGGCTGTCAGGCCGTTCACCCGGGATACGGCTTCCTCGCGGAGAACCCGGAGCTGGCGAGGGCCTGCGCCGAGGCGGGACTGGTCTTCATCGGCCCGGCCGCCGAGGTGATGGAGGCCGTGGGCGACAAGGTGCGGGCACGGGAGATCGCCGAACAGGCGGCGGTACCGGTGATCCCGGGCAGCGGAAGCCTTCCTTCGGTGGACGATGCCGTCGCCTTCGCCGAGCGGGTCGGGTTTCCGGTCATGCTCAAGGCCGCGGCGGGCGGTGGTGGCCGGGGAATCCGCCGGGCCGACGACGAGGCGTCGCTGCGGACCTCCTTCCCCCAGGCGGTGCGCGAGGCGGAGGCGGCCTTCGGCGACGGATCCGTCTTCCTGGAGAAGTGCGTGATCGACCCGCGCCACGTGGAGGTGCAGATCGTCGCCGACCACCTCGGGAACGTGGTGCACCTCGGCGAGCGGGAGTGCTCGCTCCAGCGCCGCCGGCAGAAGCTGGTGGAGGAGAGTCCCGCCCCGCGGCTCGCACCGCAGATCCGGGAGGAACTGTGCGCGGCGGCCGTCCGGCTCGCCAAGCAGGTGGGCTACACGAACGCGGGCACGGTGGAGTTCCTGGTCGACCCGCACTCCGGGGAGTTCTACTTCATCGAGGTCAACGCCCGGATCCAGGTGGAGCACGGAGTCAGTGAACTGGTCACCGGCGTCGACATCATCGGAGAGCAGCTCCGCGTCGCGGCGGGCCTTCCGCTGAGCGTGACGCAGGACGACATCACCATCCGGGGGGCGGCGATCGAACTGCGCGTCAACGCGGAGAACCCTCGCCAGAACTTCTTCCCCTCACCGGGGCAGGTGACCCGGCTGAGGTGGCCGGGCGGTCCGGGCATCCGGGTTGACACTGGACTGGAGGAGGGCGACCGGATCCAGCCCTACTACGACTCGATGATCGCGAAGGTGCTGGTGACCGGCCGGACCAGGGAGGAGGCGGTGGCCCGGGCCCGCCGGGCGCTGCGCGAGCTGGCCGTCGAGGGCGTCCGCACCACCTCCGAGCTGCAGCAGTCGATCCTCGACTGGGACGCGTTCACGGACGGCGCCTTCCACACCGGGTCCCTGGACGAGTTCATCGCCTCCTGGACCGCGTCCTGATCACCGGCCGGCCTGCACGCCTCTCCTTTCCGGCAGGCCGGACGAAAGGTGAGCCGTGTCCTGTCCCGCACTGTCAGGCGAGCAGGTCCAGACAGTCGAAGGACACCCCCGGGCTCAGGAACCCGGTGCCCGTGGAGCCGCTGACGATCGACAGCTTGAGCACGTTGTACTGGCTCGTGTCGGTCTGCCACGCGCCGGCGGGGACGCTGTACGAGAGGGTGACGTTGTTCTCCCGGTAGGTGCCCACCGTCAGCGAGCGGGTGGACGGCTGCGTCGGCGCGGCGGGCGTCGAGGACGTCCAGGAGTTGACGCTCACCTGGGGCCGGCCGCCGATGTAGCCGGCGGTCAGGCCGATCCGCAGGGTGTGCGCCGCGGCCGCCTGCGCCGCGGTGAGCTTGAAGTACACCAGCAGATCGTTGTTGACGTCCTTCCACATGTAACAGGGGAAGGTGGACGCCGAGGAGGAGCCGACGACGTAGTTGCCGGTCCAGGCGGCGGCGCGTACGTCGGAGGGGTGGGCGGTGGTCATCAGGTCGGCGTTCTTGAAACCGGCCGGAGTGCCGTTCCAGTCACCGATCCGCCAGATGACGGAGGCCTTCGAGGGGTCGCTGCTCACGGTCAGGGTGTTGACCGTGGTGGTGCTGCCCGCGGTGACCGTCACCGAGGTGGTGGCGACGGCCAGTTCGCCCTTGAAGACCGTCAGCGTGTAGGTGCCGGGCAGCATCTTCTCGCAGGTGTAGGCACCGCTCGACGACGCCGATGCCCAGTACTGGGCAGTGGAGTTGGAGAAGCCGACCGTGTACGGCACCGACGTGTCCATCCCGGAGATGCCGTTGCCCACCACCCGGCCGCGCCCGCTGCTGCCGACCCAGCCGGTCAGGCCGAGCGAGTCGACCCAGGAGGTGTCCAGGTTGCGGGCGTACAGCGAGCTGGAGGGCGTGCCGCCGTCGGTGAAGTTCAGCAGGTACGGGCCCTGCAGTCCGTAGCGGGTCACGTCGCTCTGCGCCATCGAGTACTGCAGGATCTCGTAGAAGTCCTGCGCCGCCGTGGTCGATCCGCGCAGCAGCGAACGGTAGAACGGCCCGCCGGACGCCTTCTCGTGGTTGCTGCGCAGCAGCCACAGCCCGACCGAGCCGGTGGTCTTGCCGACGTAGTCGTAGTCCATGGTGCGCAGGCCGGAGTAGTGCTTGGAGTGCGTGGTGCCGTCGGTGGACCGCCAGATGTCGGCGGCCTCGATGACCGTGCCGGTGGTCTCGTCCCAGGCGTCCGGACCGGTGTTGGGGAAGATGTTGGGCTTGATCCGGACGATGTACCGGCCGGCGTTGACCGAGCTGTCCGCCTTGTAGGTCCACATGTAGACGGTGTTCTGTCCGCTGCGCGCCGCGTAGTAGTGCTTGAGCGTGCCGTGGACGACGGTCACCAGGATGGTCGAGTTGACGGTCGCGATGGTCACCGTGGAGGCGCCGAGGCCGGACTCGACCTGGGAGTTCTTGCCGGAGTAGCCCTGGTACTCCACTCCCCGGTACACCAGCGACACCAGGTCGCCGGTGGAGTGGTTGACCTTGAACACCAGGTTGGCGCCGGTGTCGATGACGTAGTTGGTGCCGTCGTCGGACCAGCCGAACCCGGCGGCGCGCGCGGAGCCGGCCAGCGGGCCGACCCCGGCGAGGGCCGCTGCCGCGGCCGCTCCGGCGAGAGCCGCCCGGCGTGTGAGGTGGCCCTGAGGGGGTGTGGGTGTGGCTTCAGTTGACGACATGTGCGGGTGTTCCTCTCTGTGGGGGTGCGCCATGTGTTCGGTGGGGCAGGTGTTTCGTGGGGTGTGCCATGTGCGCCACCGGCGCCGGTGAGGTACTGCCGCCCCTGTCGGGGTCAGCCGGGCACGTCGGGCCTGAGCAGGCCCTGTGCGCGGAGCTCCTTCCACAGCTCCTCGGGTACGTGCTGCCGGTGGAGGTCTGTGTTGCGCACCACCTGCCGCGCGGTGCGCATGCCGAGGGTGACGTTGACGACGGCGGGGTGCGTGAACGGGAACGCGATGGCCGCGGCGGGCAGGGTGGTGCCGTACCGCTCGCACACGTCCGCGATCGCCGTGGCCCGGGCGATCAGCTCCGCCGGGGCCTCCCGGTAGTCGAACGTCATCCCGGGCTCGGGCCGTTCGCGCGACAGCAGGCCGGAGTTGAACACTCCGGCGGCCACCACGCTCTTGCGCTGCTCCACGGCGGCGGGCAGCACGTCGTCGAGCGCCGACTGGTCCAGGAGGGTGTACCGGCCGGCCACCATCACGACGTCCGCGGCGGTCTCGCGCAGGAAACGGGCGGGCAGGGCCGACTGGTTCATGCCCGCGCCGATCGCCCCGACCACTCCCTGGTCGCGCAGGTCCGCCAGAGCCGGCATGGCCTCGTCCGCGGCCTGCCGCCAGTGCTCGTCCGGGTCGTGCAGGTAGACGACGTCGAGCCGGTCGGTTCCCGTCCGCCGGAGCGTGTCCTCCAGGGAGCGCAGGACGCCGTCCCTGCTGAAGTCCCACTGCCTGCGCAGGTCGTCGGGGACGGCGAAGCCCTCGCTGTCGAGACCGCGCGGGTGCTCGTTGGGGACGAGGAGCCGGCCCACCTTGGAGGAGAGCGCGTACGCGTCGCGCGGACGGGTGGCCAGGAACGCGCCGAGGCGCGTCTCGGACAGCCCCAGTCCGTAGTGCGGCGCGGTGTCGAAGTACCTGATGCCCGCGTCCCAGGCGGCCTCCAGCGCGGCCGTCGCGTCGGCGTCGGGGGTGGGCCGGTAGAGGTTGCCGATCACCGACGCCCCGAAACCCAGCTCGGTCAGCAGCACCGGGGTGGTACCGATGGGGCGTTGTCGCACGATGTCCTCCGCGGTGGTGCGTCGGGGTGAGCGTGGGGGCGGGGGTGGAGTCGGGTCAGCGCCTGACATGGGCGGTCCCCCCGGTCATCAGCCACTCCACCTCGGCGAGCGAGGCCATCGAGACGTCCCCCGGAGTGGTCATGGTCAGGGCTCCGTTGGCGGCCCCGTAGGCCAGCGCGCTCGCCGGGTCGGCCGAGATCAGCAGGCCGTAGACGAAGCCGGCCGCGAAGCCGTCCCCGGACCCGACGCGGTCCAGGACCTGCAGACCCGGCATGTGCGGGCCGGCGAGGTATCCCGTCTTCCGGGACCAGGCGGCGCACGACCAGTCGTTCACGCCGGCCGAGGGCACCTCGCGCAGTGTGGTCGCGAGGATGTCGGCGTCGGGCACCAGGGCCGCGACGGCGGCCAGCGCGTCGGGCACCTCGTCGGGCGCGACGCGCTCGGCGCCGGGTCCGGGGCCCGCCAGGCCGAGCGCGCCGACCACCACGTCGGCGTGGCGCGCCAGCCGCAGATCCACCTCCCTGGCCCGCGCGGCGCCCCCGCGGCCGGCCCACAGGCTGGCACGGTAGTTGGGGTCGTAGGACACGGTGACCCCGTGTCGGCGGGCGGCGGCCATGGCCTCGTCCGCCACCTCGGCCGTGGAGTCGGAGAGCCCGGCGAAGACGCCTCCGGTGTGGAACCAGCGCACGCCGCGGGAGAACACGACGTCCCAGTCCACGTCTCCGGGCCGGAGGCCGGAGACGGCCGTGTGCGCCCGGTCGCTGACGCCGAGCGCGCCGCGGATGCCGAACCCCCGCTCGACGAAGTTCAGGCCGTTGCGGGCCCGGCGGCCGATCCCGTCGTCGGTCACCCAGCGGATCAGCGAGGTGTCGACGCCGCCCTGCAGGACGAGGTCCTCGACCAGCCGCCCCACCTCGTTGTCCACCAGCGCCGTGACCACGGCGGTGCGCATTCCGAAGACCCGGCGCAGGGCCCGTACGACGTTGTACTCGCCGCCGCCCTCCCACACCCGGAAGGTCCGCGCGGTGCGGATGCGGCCCTCGCCGGGGTCGAGGCGCAGCATGACCTCGCCGAGCGCGAGGACGTCCCAGGCCGGGTCGGTGGCCGTCATGAGGCGCTCCTCGCGACGGCCTCGGCGGTCAGCCGCCGGATCCCGGCGAAGTCACCGCGTTCCAGGTGCTCCCGGGTCGCCATCCAGCTGCCGCCGACCGCCGTCACCGCGGGGTGCGCCAGGTATCCGGCCAGCTGCCCGGGGCCGATACCGCCGGTGGGCACGAACCTGGCGTCCGGGAAGGGGGCGGCCAGCGCGGCCAGCGTCCCCAGCCCGCCGAGGGGTTCGGCGGGGAAGAGCTTCACGGTGCCGATCCCGGCCCGCAGCGCGCGGTGGAGTTCGGTGGCGGTGGCGACGCCGGGCAGGACGGGCACGCCCAACTCCCGGCAGCGCGCGACGACCTCGGCGCAGAAACCCGGGGAGACCACGAAACGCGCTCCCGCTGCCACGGCTCGGTCCACCTGCTCGGCGGTCAGCACCGTGCCCGCGCCGACGGTGAGGCCGCCGTGGGCGGCCATGGCCCGTATCGCCTCCTCGGCCGCCGGGGTGCGGAGGGTGACCTCGGCGCAGCGTGCCCCGCCGGCCACCAGGGCGTCGGCCAGCCGGTCCGCGGTCGCCGCCGACGGCACGGACAGCACGGGCACCAGCCGGGCCCCGCCCAGCACCGGGGTCAGCTGATCCGTCATCGGCCCAGCCATCCGCCGTCGACGGGCAGGACGGCGCCGTGCACATAGGCCGCCGCGTCCGAGGCCAGGAACACCGTCGCCCCGCCGAGGTCGTCCGCCGAGCCCCAGCGCCCGGCCGGGATGCGGTCGAGGATGGCCGCGCTGCGGGCCGGGTCGTCCTGGAGCGCCTGGGTGTTGTCGGTGGCGATGTAGCCCGGCGCGATGGCGTTGACGTTCACGCCGTACGGCGCCCACTCGTTGGCCAGCGCCTTGGTCAGACCGGCGACGCCGTGCTTGGCGGCGGTGTAGCCGGGAACCGTGATGCCGCCCTGGAAGCTGAGCAGCGACGCGGTGAAGATGATCTTGCCGCGGCGGCGGCTGATCATCCCCGCGCCCAGGGCCCGGGCCAGTGTGAACTGGGCCGTCAGGTTGACCTGGAGCACGTGGTCCCAGTCGGCGTCGCTGTGTTCGGCGGCCGGTGCACGACGGATGGTGCCGGCGTTGTTGACGAGGATGTCGACGGGGCGTTCCCGGGCGGCGAGTTCCGCGCCGAGGGCGCGTACCGCGTCGGGGTCGGCGAAGTCGGCGCGGATCGCCTCGAAGGTGCGTCCGGCGGCGACGACGTCGTGTTCGACGTCGCTTCCCTTCTGCTCCAGACCGGCGCTGACGCCGATGACGTCCGCGCCGGCCCCGGCCAGCGCCCGGGCCATGGCGCGGCCGATGCCGCGGCGGGCGCCGGTCACCACGGCGAGGCGTCCGGTCAGGTCGAAACTGCTCATTCCGCGGCCTCCACAGCCGTGTCGTCGCATCGCACGAGGACCTTCATGACGTCCGCGCCGGATTCCAGGGCCAGGAAGGCCGAGGCGGCGTCGGCCAGCGGCACCACGCGGCTGATGAGCCGGCCGGCCGGGATCGTTCCGTCGGCGACCAGCGCCACCGCCCTGGTGAAGTCGGAACGTTCGTACAGGCGCGCGCCGACCAGGACGAGCTCGCGCCAGAAGAAGCGGTGCAGGTTCACGGTGCGCGGTGCCGGGTGGATGGCGACCTGGCAGAGTCGGCCGCGCACTCCGAGGACCTCGACGGCGGTGTCCACTCCGGCCTGCGCGCCCGAGACCTCGAAGGCGACGTCGGCGCCCGCGCCGGAGGTCCACCGCTCGACCAGTCCGGGCACGTCGTCGGCCGCCGGGTCCCAGGTCTCGATGCCCAGTTCCCCGGCCAGGCCGCGGCGGTGCGCGCTCAGCTCGGTCAGCCGGACGTCGGCGCCCGCGGCGGCGGCGACCAGGGCGATCAGGATGCCGACCGGACCCCCGCCCACCACCACGACCCGCTCGCCGGGACGGACGTCGGCCCGGCGTACGTCGTGGACGGCGACCGCGGTGGGTTCGACGAGAGCGGCGTGGTCCAGGCGCAGTCCCTCGGGCAGCCGTACCAGCGTGGACGCGGGCACGGTCCACCGCTGCTGCATGGCGCCGGGCGAGTCGATGCCGATGAAGTCGAGGTGCCGGCAGACGTGCTGGTTGCCCGCCCGGCACGCGGCACAGGTGTCGTCCCACCGCAGGGGCATCACGGTCACCGCGTCGCCGGCCTGCCAGCCTTCGACGCCGGATCCCACCGCGGTGACGCGCCCGGACATCTCGTGTCCCAGCACGGCGGGCCGGCTGACCCGCCCGTCCATGTCGCCGTGGAAGATGTGCAGGTCGGTGCCGCACACGCCGACGTAGGCCGGGGCGAGCTGGACCTCGCCGGGGCCGGGAGGGGCGACCGTGGCGGAACCGGTGTCCACCGTACGGGCCTCGAGGTAGCGCGCTGCGAGTGCGCTCATGAGCAGGTTCCTTTCGGATCAGGCGCGGGGCCGGACGCGGTCCGACCAGACGGGCCCGTCGGGGTAGCGGTAGGCGTCGAGCGAGGCGGGCAGCATCTCGGCGCCCAGCCCCGGCGCGGTCGGGGCGAGATAGTGGCCGTCGACGACGTGGACCGGGTGGCGGAAGTGTTCGTGCAGGTGGTCGACGTACTCGATGACCCGGTCGTCCAGGGTCCCCGAGACCGCGACGTAGTCGAACATGGACAGGTGCTGCACCATCTCGCACAGGCCGACCCCGCCGGCGTGCGGGCAGACGGGGACGCCGTACTTGGCCGCGAGCAGCAGGATGGCGATGTTCTCGTTGACGCCGCCGACCCGCGCCGAGTCGATCTGGACGACGTCCACCGCGCCGGCCGTGAGGAGCTGCTTGAAGACCACCCGGTTGGCGACGTGCTCGCCGGTGGCGACCTTCACCGGCGTCACACCCCGGCGGACGGCGGCGTGGCCGAGGATGTCGTCCGGTGAGGTGGGTTCCTCGATCCAGTACGGGTCGTAGGGGGCCAGGTGCCGCATCCAGTCGATCGCCTCCGCCACCTCCCAGCGCTGGTTGGCGTCCACCGCGATGCGGATGCCTGCGCCGACGGCCTCCCGGGCCACCCGCATCCGGCGTACGTCGTCCTCCAGCGAGGCGCCGACCTTCAGCTTGATCTGGGTGAAGCCGTCCGCGACCGCCTCCTTGGCGAGCCGGGCGAGCTTCTCGTCGGAGTAGCCGAGCCAGCCCGGCGTGGTGGTGTAGGCGGGGTAGCCGCGTTCCGTCAGGCGCTCGATCCGCTCACGGCGCCCCGGTTCGGCACGGCGCAGCAGCTCCAGCGCCTCGTCGGGCGTCAGCGCGTCGCCGAGCCAGCGGAAGTCGACCTGGGAGAGCAGCTGTTCGGGGGTCATCTCGCCGAGGAAGCGCCACACCGGGAGTCCGGCGCGCTTGGCGGCCAGGTCCCAGGCGGCGTTGACGACCGCGCCGACGGCCATGTGGATGGCGCCCTTCTCCGGTCCCAGCCAGCGCAGTTGGGGGTCGTGGACCAGGGTTCCGGCGAAGCCGCCGAGGTCGTCGCAGACGTCCGCCACCCGCAGGCCCACCACGTGCGGGGCGAGGGCCGCGATGGCGGCGGCCTGGACATCGTTGCCGCGCCCGGTGGTGAAGGCGAGGGCGTGTCCCTCCAGGCCGTCACCGGCGTCGGTGCGCAGCACGACATAGGCGGCCGAGTAGTCGGGTTCGGGGTTCATGGCGTCGGAGCCGTCGAGGTGTTCGGACGTCGGGAAGCGCACGTCCAGCACCGCAAGGTCCGTGATACGGGCGGAGGAGGGCGTCGAAGACATGGGTTACTCCTGGGGAGCGGGCCGGGGCCGCACGGGTATTGGTTCTGCCGCGAGGTCACGAGTCGCGGGGATCGGTCGGGGGCTGGGTCAGGGCAGCGGCACCTGCCTCCGTTCACCCGCGGTCAGGCGGAGCGCGGTCTCCGTCCCGCCCCGGCGCACGACCACGTCCCTGTCCGAGTCCGCGGTGAGCACGACCTGCTGGAGCGTTCCGTCCCGCCACGAGGCGTCCACGGTCACCCCGCCGCGTGCGCGCAGTCCCCTGAAGTGCCCCGTCGCCCACTCGTCGGGCAGGGCCGGGAGCAGGTGGATCCGGGTGGTGGCGGCGTCCGAGGCGTGCGACTGCAGCAGCATCTCGGCCACCCCCGCGGTGAACCCGAAGTTGCCGTCGATCTGGAAGGGCGGGTGCGCGCAGAAGAGGTTGCGGTAGACGCCGGCGGGTGCCGTCATGGACGGTTCCTCGGAGGCGTCCTCCGCCATCGGGGCCAGGAAGCCGCGGACCAGGGCGGCCGCGCCGGAGGGGTCCTGCAGCCGGGCGCGCAGTGCCAGGCGCCAGGCGAGGGACCAGCCGGTGCTCTTCGGCCCGCGTTCCTCGAGGGTGCGCAGGGCGGCCGCGGCGAGGGCCGGGGTCGACTCCGGGGTGATGCCGCTGCCCGGGTAGACGCCGACCAGGTGCGAGGTGTGCCGGTGGGTGGGTTCGGTGTCGGACACGTCCGAGGACCACTCCGCCAGCCGTCCGTCGGGCGCGACCCGCTCCGCCGGGAGTGCGGCCAGGGCGTTGTGCGCGCGCTGCCGCCAGTCGTCGTCGGCGGCGGCGGTGCCGTGCGGTGCGAGGGCTGCGAGCGCGTCGAGACCGCGTTCCAGTACGTCCCGGACGAGCGCCAGATCGGAGGTGGTCGACGTGGAGAGGGCGGCGGGTTGTCCGTCCGGGGCCAGGTAGTGGTTCTCCGGTGACGTGGCGGGCGCGGTGCCCAGGGTGCCGTCCGGGCGCTCGGTCAGCCAGTCGAGGCAGAACGTGCCCGCGTCCCGGATCAGCGGCCATCCGGTGCGGCGCAGGAAGGTGGTGTCCCGGGTGTAGTCGTAGTGGTCCCACACGTGCCGTACCAGCCACGCGGCGCCCAGCGGCCAGAAGGACCAGCACGGGTCGGCGTCGCCCTCGCCCGCCGGCAGGGCGAACCCCCAGGCGTCGGAGTTGTGGTGCAGGATCCAGCCGTCCGCCCCGTACAGCTCCCGCGCCGCCTCCTCGCCGCGCGGCCGCACCGCCGCCAGCCAGTCCAGCAACGGCCGGTGGCACTCGGCGAGATGGGTGACCTCGGCCGGCCAGTAGTTCATCTCGAGGTTGATGTTGGTGGTGTAGTTGCTGCTCCACGGCGGTCGGACCCGGGCGTTCCAGATGCCCTGGAGATTGGCGGGCAGCGTGCCGGGACGCGAACTGGCCAGCAGCAGGTAGCGCCCGTACTGGAAGGCCAGGGCGGCGAGGCCGGGGTCCGGCTCCCCCTCGGCGAACCGGGCGACGCGGTCCGCGGTGTCCCGGTTCCCGGTCGCGGGCGCGGCGGCCAGGTGCAGCTCCACGCGGTCGAAGAGGCGTCGGTGTTCGGCCTCGTGGTCCGCGCGCGCCGCGGCGAGTCCGGCCGCCGTGCCGGCGGTGCGCGCCAGGTCGTCCAGGTGGCGGGCGAGGGCCCGGCGCATCCGGCCGACGTCGCCGTGCGGGTCGGTCAGCGGGCCGCCGTAGTCGGTCCGGGTGGCGAGCAGGACGGTGATCCGGGTGGCGCCGGTGACGACGAGGCCGCCGTCCTCGGCGCGGACGGTTCCGTCGGTGAGGACGCGGACCCCCACCAGGGCGGTGACGGCGGCGCCGGGCGCCTGGTCGTAGCGCACCGGGTCCGGCAGGGACTCGTGCGGGGGCACCACGTGGGAGGGCATGCGGACCAGCGCGTCGAGACTGCCGCCGGCGCCTTCCTCGGCGGTGGCCTCGGTCCGCGTCGTCGGGTGCGGCGAGGTGAGCGTCACCGTGGTCGCCGGGAGCGTGGCGGGCCGGGCCGGGTCACCTGCGTCCTGGGCCGCGCGGTGCACGAACAGGGCCTGGCCGGGCGCGCTGACCCAGGCGTCCTGGACGACGCGGACGCCGTCCGTCAGGTAGGAGTGCGAGGCGGTGGCGGTGCGCAGGTCGAGGGAGCGCGTGTACTGGCCGTGCTCGCCCACCCGATGGCTCAACTCGAGGTCCACCAGGGGCTGGTAGGCCTGGCTGTGGCCGTGCTGGAGCCGGCTGACGGCGCGTTCGGCGGCGCGTACGTCTCCCGCCTCCAGGGCGGCACGGGCCTCGGCGACGATCTTGGGCCCCTCCCCCGGCCCGATCAGCGGGGTTCCGGACGCCGTGGCGGGCGATCCCGACCAGCAGGTGTCGTCGTTGATCTGCAGCCGGTCGGTCGCCACACCGCCGAAGCACATGGCTCCGAGGCGTCCGTTGCCGAGGGGCAGCGCGTCGGTCCAGCGCCGTGCCGGGCGGCTGTCGCGCAGGGCGGCCGGCGTGTGGACCGGCGTGTCGGCCGACGTGTGGTCCTGGGTCACTCTTTGGTCGCTCCGCTCGTGAGACCGCTGATGATGTAGCGCATGCCGAACACCACGACGAGGACCGCCGGGACCGCCAGCAGAACGAGGCTGGCGTTGTAGCGCGCGATGTCGGTGGGCGATGCGCCCAGGCCGGTGTTGAGGCTCATCACCGCCTGCGCCGCCGTCTGCAGGGAGGTCTTGCGCAGGAAGACCGAGGGCCACATGAAGTCCTGGAGGGACCAGACGAAGCACAGGATGGTCAGGTTGACGACGGCCGGACGGCACAGCGGCAGGAAGACGCTGCGGAAGACCCGCAGGTGTCCGGCTCCGTCGAGCGCGGCGGCCTCCAGCACCGCGGCGGGCACGTTGCGGCCGAAGTTGCGCATCAGCAGCACGCCGAAGGGGATGGTGATGGCGGCCTCGGGCAGGGCGACGCCCAGATAGCTGTCGAAGAGCCCCAGTTCGTTGTTGATGCGGTAGGCCGGGACGATCATGGCGGCCGCCGGTATCGCCAGGAACAGCAGCGCCATCGAGAAGGCGATCTCGCGCCCGCGCCAGACCAGGACGGAGAAGGCGTAGCCGGCCGCGGTGGACACGCTCACCACCAGCGTGGCGTGCAGGAGCCCGACGACGAACGTGTTCAGGTACGTCTGCGGGATCGAGATGCCGCCGACCGGGTCGGTGAAGAGGGAGACGTAGTTGTCGAGGCCGTGCACCTCGAGGGATTTGCGCAGGGCGGCGTACATCGGGAAGGCCCACAGCAGGCCCAGCACGATGAGCACCGCGTACATGATCCGCCGGTCGCGGGCCGTGGTGACGGCTCCGCGCAGGGTGGTCTCGTGGCCGCTCATCGACGGCCTCCGCGTCGGGGGCGGGTGATGAGCATCTGCGCGACGGAGATGACGAAGGCGATCAGCAGCACGACGACCGCGGCGGCGGCCACGAATCCGGTGCGCGGGCCGGGGTCGGTGCTGAAGCGGTACAGGAACGTGCCCACGATCTCGGTGTGGCCGGCCGGGCCGCCGCCGGTGGAGAACAGCACCACCTCGAGCGAGCGGAACGAGCCGAGCAGCAGGGACAGGACGACCGTGATGTGGGTCGAGGTCATCATCGGGTAGACGATGGACCGCATGATCCGGAACGTTCCCGCGCCGTCGAGCAGTCCGGCCTCGACGACCTCGATGGGAACGGCCGACAGGTCGGCCGTGTAGTACATGACGGGCAGTCCGATCAGATAGCAGAAGAGGACGGCGACGACACCGAAGGCGAGACCCGGGTCGGTCAGCCAGGGGCTGGCCAGTGATCCGAGCCCGACCGAGCGCAGTGTCTCGTTGAGGACGCCGAAACGCTCCTGGAGCATCGATCCGAACACCGTCGACACCAGGGACAGCGGCATCAGCGACGGCACCAGGAACAGCACGTACATCAGCCGCTTGGGCCGCAGTCCGGCGCTGATGGCGTAGGCGATGAAGTAGGCCAGGGTCAGCGCCGCCGCGATGCTGATCACCGCGAAGAGCAGGTTGTTGAGGACGGCGCCGCGGAAGGTGTCGCTCTCCCACAGCAGCCGGTAGTTGTCCACGCCGACGGACACCGCGTCGGTGAAGGAAAGGCTCACCCGGGTGAAGCTGGTACGGATCAGGAACCAGAATCCGTACCCGAAGAACACCAGGTAGATCAGTACGAGGGGGGCCAGGAAGGCGAGCGCGGCGCGCCCGCCTCCCGGTCTGCCCCGCCCTGCGGTCGGGGTGGTCACGTTCTCTCCTTGACGCGGTGTCAGTTGTACAGGCCGCTGTCGAGGTCCTTCTGGCCCTTGTCGGCGGCCTGCTGGGCGGTCATCCGCCCCCGCGCGACTTCCAGGACGTATCCGCCGACGACGTCGGAGAAGGAGCTCATGTTGTTGCGGTCCGAGCCGGCGTGGTTGATGAGGTCGACGATCGTCGCGTAGCCCTGGGAGGCGAGCTTGTCGTCACCGAGGACGCCCTGGTCGAGCTTCCAGCCGGCCGCCGAGGGGACGAAGCCCAGGTCGCCCGCCCACAGGTCGACGCCCGCCTTCTCCTGCGTGGCGAAGGAGATGAACGCGGCTGCCGCGGCGGGGTTCTTGGCCGCCTTGGGGATGCCCCAGGTGATGTCGAGGAAGGAGCGCAGCGACCGCTTCGAGGCGTCGTCGGCGGGCACCGGGATCACCCCGACGGACGGCACGGAGATGTCGTTGGCCTCGCGGTACTCCTTCTTCAGCAGCGCCGCCTCCCACGAACCGTTGCAGACCATGGCCGCCTTGCCGGTGTCGAAGGCGTTCATCGCGTCCGTGTAGCCCATGTCGAGGCCGGCGCGCTGGAGCGTTCCGTCCTTGTACAGCCGGCCGTAGCGCTCGAGGGCCGAGACGTAGGCCGCGCTGTTCCACGGCTTGCCGTCGTAGCGGACGGAGTTGAAGAAGCCGGGGTCGTTCTGGCCGGCCATGGTGAGGACGAACTCGTCCTCGAACCAGGTGTCCTTGCCGGAGGGCTTGACCAGGGTGAGGGTGCCGGGGTGCTTGGCGTGCAGCGCGTCGGTCAGCTTGCGGACGTCCTTCCACGTCTGGGGCGGCTGCACGCCGGCCTCGTCGAGGAGCCCGGCGTTGTAGAAGCAGACGGCGGAGCCGGTGGAACCGAACGGCACCGAGTAGACCCCACCGCCCTTGTACAGCTTGCGGATCTGCGCGACGGTGGCCGGCCGGTACCCGTCCAGGCCCTTGGCGAGCTTGCTCTGGTACGCGGACACCGGCAGCAGCTTCTGCTGCACCTCGGCGGCGAACTGGCCGGGCTGGACGCCGAGGACGTCGATGCCGTCGCCGGCGTTCAGCGCCAACTGGGCCTGCTGCTTGTAGTTGTCGCGGCTGACGACCTTGGAGTGGACCTTGACGCCGGTCTTCTTCTCGAAGGCCGCGGCGAGCTTCTTCATGGCCTCAATGCCGGGCGCCCCGTCCCAGGTCCATACATTGATGGAGCCCGCGACCTTGCCGGTGACCTTGGCGGTGTCGCCGTCCGACGGGGATCCGCCGTCCGCGGAGGTGCCGCAGCCCGCCAGCAGCAGTGCGGCCGTCACCGCCAGGCCCGCGGCTCTCGCACGGCTCCGCGACGGCCTGTGGTGTGTGTTCACGTTCATGGTTCCTCCATCGCCTGTCGTGATCGACAGACCTTCGCCAAGTGGTTGGACCACTGCGGTTGTAGTTCGCTCGCGCCCCGCCGAGCTTCGGTCATTGAAGCCCCGTAATAATCTGGTGTCTAGACGCACGGAGGAAGATTTCTTGAGGAGTGACTTTGCGACACGGAGCGAAAGTGGTTCGACCACTTGGCCGGACGGTATGCCTTCCGGCCGGAACGATAGAGTGATCGCCATGGAGCCGACGCAGGCATCGGCGGGTCGTTCCGCCTCCGAATGGGCACTGCACCAACTGCTCGACCTGATTCAGAGCGGCTCGCTGGGGCCCGGTGACCGGCTGCCTCCCGAACGGAATCTCGCCACGCGGCTCGGCGTCTCCCGGGGCATGGCGCGCGAGGCGATCAGTGCCCTGGTCACCATGGGCGTGCTCGAGTCCCGCCACGGCGCCGGCGTGTTCGTCACCTCGCTGGAGCCCGCCACCGTGCTGCCGCGGCTGGTTCCGGTCGTCGGGATCATGGCCGGGAACCATCCCGCCGACATGGCACGCCTGCACGCGCAGATCGAGGAGGCCGCGGCGGGGGGGGGGGGGGGGGGGGGGGGGGGGGGGGGGGGGGGGGGGGGGGGGGGGGGGGGGGGGGGGGGGGGGGGGGGACAGGGGGGGGGGGGGAGGGGGGGGGGAAGGGGAGGGGTGGGGGAG
>NZ_JBVIIE010000065.1:0-50716 GCF_055569945.1 Streptomyces sp. NPDC031340 | reverse complement strand
AGGTCCGCGTCCCCGACCCTGTGTCCCCCTCCCGAACGTGGTCTGTCTCTGCCCGGAGACCCCGCCCTCCCCCCCCCCCCCCCCCCCCCCCCCCCCACCCCCCCCCCCCCTCCCCCCCTCCCCCCCCCGCTCGGGCGTCGGGGCCGCACCGCGAACGGACTCTGCAGGCCGCGGTGCGGAAGGGACCCGTCAGGCTCCGGCTATGCCGCGACGGGCTGCGGCTGCTCTGCCGTGCCGAGGCGGCCGGTTCGGGCGAGTCCGGCGACCGAGGCCGCGCACGCGAGCCCGGTCGCGGTGAGGACCGTCCAGGGCAGCCAGCGGGCGTCGTGCCGGTGGGCGAAGTCCCACAGCGCGCCGGTGCCGAGATTGCCCAGGGTGATGCCGAGGCCGGAGACGGTGTTGTAGCTGATGATGGCCAACCAGTTCGCCATCAACCTCGCCTTCTACATGCTCATGCCCTACCTCGCCGCCCATCTGTCCGACGGGCTCGGGCTCGCCGCCTGGGCCGTCGGACTCGTGCTCGGCGTCCGCAACTTCTCCCAGCAGGGCATGTTCCTGTTCGTGGGCCAGCGGCGCGTAGGCGGCGACGTTGTCGGGGTTGTTGTACTGGTCCGGGCACCAGGCACCCGGGTGCGCGGTGAGGAGTTCTTCGACGCGCTGTCGGCGGCTTTCCTGCCAGCCGCCTTCCGGGTGGGGCGTGGCGACGAGTTCGACCTGGGCGCCGTAAGCGGTGAGCAGCCAACGGCAAGCACCGCTCCGGCCCAGGGCACGGAGCGGTCTCGTCGCATCACCGGCTCCGTCCGCATCGACACGAGGGGTCTTCTCAGACGTCGCTGAGGCGCAGGCCGGCGTGGGCCTTGTAGCGGCGGTTCACCGAGATCAGGTTGGCTACCAGCGACTCCACTTGGTGGGCGTTGCGCAGGCGTCCGCCGTAGACGCCGCGTGCGCCCGGGAGGCGTGAGGCCAGTGCCTGGACGGTGTCGGTGGCAACGCGATCATCGCCCAGGACGAGTACGTCGGTGTCTATCTTCTCGATCTGCCGGTCTTCCAGGGTGACGGCGGAGAGATGGTGAAACGCGGCGGTCACCCGGGAGCCCGGCAGCAGTGCGGCAGCCTGCTGGGCGGCGCTGCCCTCCTCGGGCCGGAGTGCGTAGGCCCCCATCTTGTCGAAGCCGAGCGGGTTGACGCAGTCGACCACGATCTTGCCGGCGAGCTCTTCGCGGAGCGTGGTCAGTAGCTCGGCATGTCCCTCCCAGGGAGTGGCGACGATCACCAGATCGCTCTCCCGTGCGGTCGTGGCGTTGTCAGCGCCGCGGACGTCCCTGCCGATGGCCGCGGCGGTGGAGGCGGCCCTGGCGGCGTTCCGTGAGCCGATGATGACCTGTTGGCTCGCGCCGGCGAGCCGGTAGGCGAGGCCGCGCCCCTGTGGGCCGGTGCCGCCGAGGATGCCGACGACCAGGCCGGACACATCAGGGAGGCGATGGGGATCGTTTCGGCCGGCTGCAGCGGGAGTCGAGGAACGGGTGTCGGCGGCTTCGTCGGGATTCGTCATGCTGTGGTCCTTGGCTCGTTCGGTTCGTTCTTCCGTGGCCCGTGCCGTTCGTGGTCAGCGGGCTGCTCGGGCCGTGGGGCGTGTCCGTAGCGGTAGTCAGGCGGTCAGGGACTCCACGCGGCATATCACCTCGCGGCAGAACACGCCCACCCCGTCGGGGTCGTCGGCGAACTGCGAGGGCTTGACGCACAAGGTGAAGCCCTGGGGCAGATGCTCGGGAGCCGCCGGAAGGATTGTCCGCGGCGTTGCCGTACTTGTGGGCGGAGCAGTCGCCCGTCCGCGTGTCCGGAATGGAGTCTTTCGCAGCGGACCGATACAACTGCGGCAACAGGGCCCTCCGGATGAGCAGTGGCGTAGACACCGTTTGCGCTACCGAGAGGCCCTGCCTCATGCCCCGTGCGGCCACAATCACCTGAACCGCACGCACGCACGAAACCCCCAGCTCCACACTCGGTTTCGGCTGATGGCGTGTGCATACGAAGACGCGTCTGCGAAGGATCGGGCGCGGGTGCTCAGTGACGGCGCAGGAAGCTGAGCACGACGCTGTTCCAGGCGTCGGGCTGCTCCCAGTGAGGGTTGTGGCCCGCCTCATCGATGACGTGCGTCTTGGCGTCTTGGAGATGCTGGGCAATGAGCCGCTTGACGGAGGGCGGGGTCCAAAGGTCCGCGTCGCCGGTGATCAGCTGAACCGGCAGGGCGATGGTTTCCAGAGCCGACCAGGTGATCTTGTTGGCGGACCTCTGGGAGTACGCGTCGTTCTGCTTGGCCCGCCGGTGGATCTCCAGCCAGGCCGCCACGCCGTCCGGGTTGCCACCCCGATAGGAGGGGCCCAATTCCCTGAACTCGACTGGAAGTGCATCGAACGGGGCAGGTCGGAGCGAGGCGGAGAGCTGCGTGTAGTCAGGGTCGGAGATGCCCATGACGCTGTTGGAGACGGTGAGGCTACGCAGCCGATCCGGGTGGGACAGGGCGTAGTCGACGGCTATCGCACCGCCCGCCGCCGAGGCGACCACGTGGAAACGCTCAAGGCCGAGATGGTCGGCCAGGGTGTGCAGATCTCCGGAGGCTGTATCCGCATCGGCCTGGTTTCCGGCCACCGAGCCGTAGGCGCCACGCCGCGAGTAGCCGATCGTCCGGAACCCGGCGCGGGCGAGCACCGGCTGCTGGTACGGCCAACTCTCGCCGCTGCCGGAGTAGGGGTGCAGCAGAACGACGGCCTCTCCGCTGCCGCCCGTGTCCCAGCACCACAGATTGCCACCCCCGACGACCGGGACCCTGTGCTCGGTCACCGGCATCTGCTTCGGCACGGGCACGGGCTCCCACGGCGCGCCCTGGTGGGTGTCCCTCTTCCGGTCCTGGCCGGCGGCGGTGTCGGCGACGGCACGCCCGGTGCCGATGCCGGCGACCGCCAAGGCGACCGCTGCCCAGCCGCCCCCTACCAGCGCACGGCGGCTGGGCCCTGATCCGTGCATTGCCTGTCTTTTACCCATGTCGACCTCTTTCGTTTATGGTCCTTTGATTCAGGCCGGCCGAACTCTAAATCATCGATTGTTCGGCAACAATGCCCTTACTCTTGATAGTCGCTGCTATCTGTGGTCAAGCCGAGAAGGTGCTCGTGCATTCGAACTGAGGAGGGAAAGTCGCACAGCCCGATCGCTGAACGGCGGACAATATGCCGGGCCCCGATGACCCGCCTAGAAATGCCCGCGCAAGTAAAAGGTGAAGCGAAAACTCACCCGGCAAATCGGCGAACTCGACCGGGGGACAACCTCAACCACGAAACGGACAAGAGCGCACGTTCCGCACCCTCAGACGTCCAGGGCCACCAGGAAGCGGGACACCATGTTGTACGCGGCGACGGTGGCGGTCAGTTCGACCAGCTCCGCGTCCGAGAAGTCGGCCCGCAGGGCGTCGAAGAGCACGTCAGGGACGTGAACGTCGCGGGTCATCGCGTCGGTGTATGCGATGACCCGCCGTAGGCGCTCGTCGAGCGCCGGGCTCTCCTCCCGCACGGCCGCCAGCTGGGATTCCCCCAATCCCGCTTCACGGGCCGGGCGCTCGTGCGCGGCCCATTCGTACGGCGCCCGGTTGAGGACGGCGATCCGCAGGATCACCAGTTCCCGGATGGCGGCGGGCAGGGCGATGCGCTGGCGGATGGCGCCGAGCAGGCTGTTCCAGCCGTCGGCCAGCTGCGGACTGTGCAGGAGCATGCGGTCGAGTGAATGCAGGTTTCCGCCGCGCCGCTCGCGGATGCGGTCGGCGATCTCGCCGCTGCCGTCGGTCTCGGGGATTCGTGCCATGTGGGTCCTCATTCGTGGGTGGTGCGCGACCTTCCGGGGGTGTTCTCGCGTGCCCAGGTCAGTGCGGCGACGTTATCGAGCGGCCCGTAGTCACCGGACGCGCCGGCGGTCGGCCGGGGCGGTCGTCGGCGCAGGTCGCCGGCCGGCTGCGAGGCGAAGGGGACACCGCGGAAGAACCGCGGAAGACATGGCCCCGTCCCGTTTCCCGAGCAGCCCCCTGGGGCGGTGCGTGCGCGTGGGTCTGTCATGTCGGTGCCTTGTGCGGATGGCCGTCCTTCATGATCAACGTCGCCGGTCGCGGCCCTGGCCCGCGTGGTCGAAGCGCATCATGGTCGGCTCATCATGCTTTCGGGTTCCTGGGGCGTCGAGGCAGGTGTCTCCGCCGTGTGGTGGGGCGGTGACGGGTGTGGGTCCCGGATCTGGGTGAGGACACGGGTTCGCAGGTCCGCGAAGCGTGGGTCGGCCCGGGTGGCGATCTGGTCGCGTTCGGCGCCCAGATCGACGGGGAGGTTGTCGATGACGGCCGTCGGCCTGCCGCCCAGGACAATGACGCGGTCGCCCAGGTACACGGCCTCGTCGATGTCGTGGGTGACGACGATGACGGTGATGCCGAGTCTCCTGCGCAGCGACAGCGTCAGGTCCTCCAGGTCGAAGCGGGACTGGGCGTCGACCGATCCGAACGGCTCGTCCATCAGCAGCACCGGCGCCTCGTAGGCGAGTCCGCGGGCGATGGCCACGCGCTGCTGCATGCCGCCGGACAACTGCCAGGGGTACTTGTCGCCCACGTCCGGAAGACCGACCGCGGCCAGGCACTCGTCGGCCCGCTTCCTGCGCTCGGCCCGCTTCACGCCCATCCCTTCCAGGGGGAAGGCCACGTTGTCCCGCACCCGCAGCCAGGGCATGAGGGAGCCGCGGTAGTCCTGGAAGACGACGGCGATGTCCGCCAGCGGCCTGGTGAGCGGCTGATCGCCGTATCTGACCGTGCCCGAGGAGGGGCGGGTCAGTCCGGACAGACAGCGCAGCAGGGTGGTCTTGCCGGCACCGGACGGGCCGACGATGCAGACGAACTCCCCCGGGTCGACGCGCAGCGACAATCCGTCGATCACCCGGTGCTCGTCCGCGCCGTGACCGAACGTCTTGCAGACGTCCTCCACGATCAGGCTGGATCCGCGTTTCATGATGAGACGACCTCGTTCCGGTGCTGGGTCCGCCGGGTTCGGGGCGGACGCTGGTGGTACCAGCCGAGCAGCGCGTACTCGGCCGCCAGGAGAAGGACACTCAGCGCGTAGCCGAGGATGCCGATCAGGATGGTGCCGGCCCAGGTCTCCGGGACGGCGAAGCTGGACCCGCTCTCCAGGATGAAGTTGCCGAGGCCGACCGGGGATCCGTAGATCTCGCTGACGACCATGAGGACGACGGCGATGGACAGGGCGATCCGGATGCCTGCGAAGATCTGCGGCAGGGCGCCCGGCAGCACTACCTTGACCAGCCGCAGCCGCCAGGGAATGCGGTAGCTGCGCGCGGTCTCGTGGACGGCCGGGTTGATGCCCTGGACTCCGCTGACGGTGTTGAGCAGGATCGGCCACAGGGAACCCAGAGCGATCAGGAAGATCTTGGGGCCCCATCCGATGCCCAGAGTCAGGATGATGACCGGGACGAACGCCACCGTCGGTGTCGCGCGGGCGAAGTCCAGCAGCGGGGCGGTCGCCTGGCGCAGCGGCTTGACCTCTCCGATCACCAGGCCGGCCCCGACACCGAGGACCGTGGCGGCGGCAAGGCCCAGGACGATGTTGCGCAGGCTGAACAGCAGGTCGCCGACGAGCCCGCCGTGGAGGAGTTCCCGCCACAGGACGGTGAGCACGTCCGTCAGAGGCGGGAAGTAGAAGCTGGTGCTGCCCGCGGTGGCAAGCACGAGGACGGCGAACACCAGGAGCGGCAGCCACAGCTGCTTGAGCAGAGACTTCCAGAGCGTCCTGGACAGGTTCGAGAGCATGGGTCTTCTCCCCGCCTCAATCGGTGTGCGCGGGCGGACGCCAGCGCAGCAGCCGGGATTCGACGAGCTGGGACAGCTGGTTGATCGAGTAGCCGATCAGCCCCGCGGTGAAGATGTAGGCGTACGCCTCCGCCGACGCGCCACCCTGCTGGTCCTGGACGACCTGGTGGCCGATGCCCGGCAGCGTGGTGAGCACCTCGACTCCGATGGCGACCAGCACGGAGGTCGTCGCGGCCAGCCGCAGCCCGGTCATGATCGACGGGGTGGCGCACGGCAGGACCACCTTGCGGAAGTTCAGCAGCCGGGGGATGCGGTAGCTTTGGACGGTCTCCGCGATCATCGGCGTCACCGCGCGCGCTCCGTACTGGGCCTGCAGGAAGACGGGGAAGACACAGGCGATGAAGACCACCGTGGCCTTCATCGACGGCGTCGACCCCATGACCAGCAGGAACACCGGCAGCAGCGCGATGACCGGGAACGACCGCAGGATGTCCACCAGCAACCGGGAGGACTGCTCGGCAGCCGCGTAGGTCCCCGTGGCGAGGCCGAGCGGGACGCCGATCACGACGGCCGCGGCATAGCCGGTGACCGCGCCGCGCAGGGTGTCGGCGACCGCCTGCCAGTACGCGGCGCTGCCGACGAGTTCGGGGAACTTCGCGAACACCGCCCCCGGGGTGGGCAGCGCCATGGAACTCACCAGGCCGGCCGCGGCGATCAGCGCCCACACGGCGAGTACGACCAGTACGGCGGACAGCTGGAGCAGCATGATCCTGCCGCGCGCCCGGGCGGCGGCCCTCCTGCGCCCGGTGAGCGAGAGGAGGGCCGGAGCGGTGTCCCGGCGGGTGGATGTGGCCGGGGCGAGGTCCCGGCCGGTGGATGTGGCCATCGTTTCCTCGCCGCCTCAGCTGCTGGATGTGACGGTCGGCGCCTGGTTCCAGTACAGAGCGTCGTCCTTGGGAGCGCTGGTGAGGAGGCCGTACTCGTTCATCTTGGTGATCATGGTCCGCACGAGCGTGGCGTTGATGTTCTTGTCATAGTGCGCGATCGACGACTTGTCGATGTAGTCGGCGGGCACCTGGGTGTACTTCTTGTCGACCGCCTTGACCGCGTCGGGGTGTTTGTCGGCGTACGCCAGGGCCTTGGCGACGGCGTCGGTGAACTTCTTGGCAGTGGCGGCGTTGGCCGACAGGTACTTCTGGCTGGAGAAGAGCACCCCGAGGGGGATGCCCGGCAGCTCGTTCATGCCGTTGCCCACGGAGCGCAGGCCTGCCGCCTTGCCGGCCGCGTAGAAGGCGCCGAAGTTGTAGACGGCGTCGGTCTTGCCGGTGCCGGCGGCGTCGTTGAGGGAGGTGACGGGCAGCGCCACGAACTTTACCTTGCTGGGGTCACCGCCGTCCTTCTCGACCAGGTACTGGGCGACGAAGTGAATGTTGCCGCCCAGGGCCGCCAGGCCCACGGTCTTGCCCTCCAGGTCGGAGAAGCGCTTGATGTGGCTGCCCTTCTTCACCAGCAGCCCCTCGGTGCGGGCACCGTCCGCCGTGGAGGAGACCAGTCCGCTGACCATGCGGATGGGCAACTTCTTGGCGGCGCCCTTGAGGAAGCCGGAGGCGTCGGTCATGGCGAACTGCGCCTCGCCGTTGAGGACCGAGGGGGCGTTCTGCGAGGTGTCCGGCGCGCCGGGCTTGATGGTGACGTCCAGGCCGGCGTCCTTGAAGTAGCCCTGGTCCTGCGCTATGTAGAGGGGCTCGAAGAGCGCGCCGGTGGAACGCAGGACGGTGATCCTGGCCGTGCCGTCACTGCTCTTGGACGGCGACGCCTGCGAGCCGCAGGCGGCGAGCGGCGCGGCGACGGCGAGCGTCACGACGGCTACGGGGAGTCGTCCCCATGTGGTTCTCGAACGCTTCGTCATGAGGTTGTGCTCCTTTGTGCGGGTACGACTCTCGGCGGGTGTGTGCCGGTGCGGCCGCGTGGGCGGATGGAGGCGGCACGGATGGTGGGCTCCGGTGGGACCGTGGAGGTCCCGAAGAGACCACCGGGTCGTTCGATCGCGGACCTTCTCCGGGGGTTCGGCCTGCTCGCGGCCGGGGCCATGGCGGGAAGCGGTCAGCGAAGTCGTTGTCGAGTCAGCGGTCGTGCATGCAGTTCCACCCGGCTCCGTCCCCCGGAACGGACGGGGACCGGGAGCCCTTCGACCCGGGCGGGCCGTACGGCCCCGGTCACGTTCCGCCCGTCTCTGGCGATGACGTCAGCCTCGCCGATGTCACCACCAGGGTGGATGATGGCTTCACCAAGGGCCTCGGCAGGCTTCGGACCGGCTGACCTGGACAACTTTGTCTCCTCGGGCGGTGCGATACCGCGACGCTACTGTCGACACTAATTGCGGGTCAAGTGGCGTATCGCATCTATTTTGACCTCCCTGTCGACACTATTCGGTAACGGTGAGGCGTGAGTGACGGCCTACGCGACGGGCGGGAAGTCGAAGAGTTCCGCCGGGTTGTCGACCATCAGCCGGCGCAGCAGTTCGGGGTCGGGTGCGATGCCGGCCAGCAGGTCGACCAGCAGGCCGTCGTCGGGGGCGGCCCCCACGATGTTCACGTGGGGATAGTCGGTGCCCCACAGCACGCGCTCCGGCGCGTAGGCCACGAGGGACGCGGCAAGCGCCACCGCGTCGGCGTAGGGCGGCCCCTGCCGGGAGACCCGGTCCACGCCGCTGACCTTGAGCCAGACGTCGCCCGTGTCCAGCAGAGCGCGCAGGCTGCGCAGCGAGGCGCTGCCGGGTCCTTCCGTGATGTCCACGCGGGCGAGGTGGTCGATGACCACCCGGCCCGGCAACGACCGGATGAGACGTTCATGGTCCGCCACCTCGCGGCCGCTGACATGGATCTCGGCGGCCCAGCCGAGACCGTCGACGCGCTCCAGTACGGAATCGATCTCCTCACGGGTCGGTGCGCTGCCCAGATGCGGAAGGAAGTTGAGACGGAAAGCGCGCACTCCGGCGCGGTGCAACTCCTCGAGCTCCGCCCGGGTGGTCCTCTCACCGATCAGCGCGACCCCGCGCAGCCGCCCGCCGCCGGACGCGAGGGCATCCAGCAGCATCCGGTGGTCGGAGCCTTGGCAGGACGACTGCACGATCACGGCACGGGACAGGCCGAGATGGTCGTGGAGGGCGCCGAGCTGCTCCTTGGGAGCGTCGACCGGAGTGAACGTGCGGTCGGCGGCGTACGGGAAGACCTCGGCCGGACCGAAGACGTGGCAGTGGGCGTCGCAACTGCCGGGCGGCAGCACGAGGGCGGGTTTGCGGGGCGCCGGGTGCGGGGGTGGGCAGCCGGGCGACGGCACTGCCGGGGCGGCCGCCCTGGCCCTGGTGACGGCGGACTCAGTCACAGCGGACCGTCATTCCACCGTCGACGACGATCTCCGTGCCGGTGACGAAGCGGGCCTCGTCGGAGGCGAGGAACAGCGCGGCGTAAGCGGTGTCGCGGCCGTCACCCATGAAACCCAGCGGGATCCGGGCCTGCCGCTGCGCCAGCAGCTTCTCCACGTCGCCGCCCGCGCGCTGTCCGGCGAGGCGCGCCTCGACCATGGGGGTGTGCAGCTGTCCGGGGACCACGGTGTTCACGCGGATGCCGTCGGACGCGTACTCGACGGCGGTCACCCGGGAGAGCTGGACGACCGCGGCCTTGGCTGCCGCGTAGCCCACCTGCGCGGCGCCCGTCCAGCGCAGCCCCGACGCCGACGCGGTGTTCACGATCGAGCCTCCTCCGCCGCGCCGCATCACCGGGATGACGTGCTTGCAGGCCAGGAAGGAGCTGGTGAGATTGGTCCGCAGCTGGCTGTCCCAGTCCTCCAGGCTGAGCTCGACGGCCCCGCCCGCGCGCGAGCCGCCGACGTTGTTGACGAGGATGTCGATCCGGCCCGCCGTCCGCTCGGCCTCCTCGAAGTAGGCCTGGACCTCTGCGGGCTCGGTGACGTCCAGCACGGATGTGTGGACGGTGCCGCCCTCCTCGCGGATCTGCCGGGCGGTGACCTCCAGGGAGTCCTTGTCCCGGTCGGTCAGGAAGACGGTGGCACCCTCCCGGGCGAAGATCACGGCCGTCGCACGACCGTTGCCCCAGCCCGGGCCGACACTGCCGGCCCCGCTGATGACGGCGATCCGGCCCGCCAGCCGACCATGCCGGGGGCCTCCGCCGACGTCTTGGCTCACGATGATTCTCCTCGGTCGGAACTGAGTTCAAGTGTCGACAGCATCACCTAGTGTCGACAAAAAGTAAACTCCGTGCCGCGTATCGGCCCGGAATGGGCAGGAGTATTGCAAGCAGTGTCGACAGAATGTTTGGATGGGTCATCCTTGGCGAGCAGGGAACCGCTGATGTCCGGCGGCGCGCCAGAGGAGACAGAGGACCGGTCACGGCCGGACAGCGGCCCTCCCGGGCCACCGACGACTTACGGAGGGTTCATGGACAAGCCGGCAGTGTTCACCGCCGAGGAGATCGCCCGCTTCCGGGCCGAACTCGCCGCGAAGCGCGCCCCCGGCGCCTACGAGCCCGGCCGCTGGTCGGTCAGCCCGCTCAACCGGCGGCCGGAAGTGACCGGCCCGCTGCCGCGGTCCGTCCGTCTGCGCGACGCCACGCTCCGGTCCGTCGAGACCCTGCCCGGCGTCGTTGCCTCCGTCGAGGCCAAGGAGGCGTATCTGCGCCGGCTCGTCGACGCGGGTGTCGGCGAGATCGTCACCGCGGGGGTCACCGGGCGGGACGACGCGGCGCTGCGCGCGGAGGTCGCCATCATCAAGAGCGGAGCCACCGGGGACACCGCCTGCCGGGCGGTGTGCCCCCTGATGCGCACGATCCAGGACATCGACCGTGCCGCCGACGCCGGTTACGACGGCGTGCAGATCTGGGTGGACCTCCTGGGCGAGGCGGCGCTGATCTACCAGCCGGCCGTCTATCAACGGTCGTGGAAGGGCGAGGACTGGCGCACCGCTCACACCCCGCGCAGTCACGTCGACGTACTCGCCGGCGCGATCCCGCTCGTCCGGCACGCCCGTTCCCGCGGCCTCGACGTCATCGTGCCGATACTGATGGTCTCCTACGTCGCGGAAGAGGTTCTGGAAGAGTCCGTCACCGCGCTCACCGGGGCCGGCGCCACCGAGATCACCCTGTTCGACGGACCGGGCGCGATGAGCCCGGAGGCGTACGCGTATTTCGTCCGCCGCACGAAGGAACTGGCACCCGAGGTCGAAGTCGGAGTGCACCCGCACAACACCTTCGGCCTGGCGGTCGGGTGCGCGATCGGCGCCGCCCGGGCCGGCGCCGCCGTCGTCGAACTGTCCGTCAACGGCTACTGCGGCGGCCCCGGAAACGCCGACCTGGCCGCCACCGCACTGGCCTTCGAGGCGCTGTACGGGGTGAGTACGGGCATCCGCCCGGGGGAGTTGACCGCTTTGGCCCGCGCCGGGGAGGAGCTGACCGGCTACCACCTCGCCTGGAACCACCCGGTGACCGGCACACACTCCTTCTCCTGGGGCGGTATGGACTTCATCACCCAGGAGACCGCGGTCGACCCGTTGCTGCACAACTGCCTGGAACCCGCGTTCGTGGGCAACGAGCGCAAGGTCCCGTTCACTCCTGACAGCGGCCCCTACACGCTCACCGACAAACTGTCGGCACTCGGCGCCGACCTCACGCACGCCCAGATCGACGAGGTGCTGCGACGCGCCCGCGAGGTCATGGCCCGCGAAGGCCGTCTGCTCACCGACCCGGACCTGGCGGCGCTCGCGGAACAGGTCGCTGCGTCCTCATCGTGCCAGGAGTCGTAGACCACGCCGAGGCGGAGGCCGTCGGCGGCGCCCCGCGCGGGCGCGCTCCGGCCACACCGGACAGTTCCTGCCGGCGGACAAGCACCGGCGCCCCGCGCGGGCGCGCTCCGGCGCTTCGCCCGCACCGGCCCCGACGCGGCACTCACCGGCGCCGGCCTCCCCGCCCCGCCACCGCGCCTGTCGCCGTCCCCGCGCCGGACGTGCCCGGCGTCCCGGGCAGCCCGCGACCACCGGGCCGGCTGATGCCCGGACCATCTGCGACCACCGGGGAGCCACATCCCCCGAGCCAAGGAGCCCGCCCCGTGAACAAGGTTTGCGTGACCGCCGCAGAAGCGGTCCTCGACATCGCCGATGGGTCGTCACTGGCTGTCGGCGGATTCGGCCTCAGCGGCGTGCCCGAGGTCCTCATCCGAGCCCTCTACGAGCAGGGTGCCACCGGACTCCGGGTCGTGTCGAACAACTGCGGTGTCGACGGCCGTGGCCTGGGCGTGCTGCTGGCCGCCGGGCGCATCGCCCGCGTGACCGGCTCGTACGTCGGCGAGAACCAGGAGTTCGCCCGCCAGTACCTGTCCGGCGAACTGGAGGTCGAACTGACCCCGCAGGGCACGCTCGCCGAGCGGCTGCGGGCGGGCGGCGCGGGCATCCCCGCCTTCTACACGCCGGCCGGCGTCGGCACCCAGGTCGCCGAGGGCGGTCTGCCCTGGCGCCACACGCCCGACGGCGACGTGGCGATCGCTTCCCCGCGCAAGGAGAGCCGCCGCTTCGACGGACGCACCTACGTGCTGGAGTACGGCATCACCACCGACTTCGCGCTGATCCGGGCGGCGAAGGCCGACCGGCACGGCAACCTCGTCTTCAACAAGACCGCCGCCAACTTCAATCCACTGGCCGCGATGGCGGGACGCGTCGCGATCGCCGAGGTCGAGGAACTCGTCGAACCGGGCGGGATCCGGCCGGACGAGGTCCACCTGCCGGGCGTCTTCGTCCAGCGGATCGTCGTACTGACGCCGGCCCAGGCCGCCGACAAGCAGATAGAGAAGAGGACCGTCCGCACATGAACACGCCCATGGGCTGGACCCGCGGCCAGATGGCCGCCCGCGCCGCCGCCGAACTCACCGACGGCTCCTACGTCAACCTCGGCATCGGCCTGCCCACCCTGGTCCCCGGCCACCTCCCCCCGGACGTGCACGTCGTGCTGCACTCCGAGAACGGCATCCTGGGCACCGGTCCGTATCCGACCGAGGACGAGGTCGACCCGGATCTCATCAACGCGGGCAAGGAGACCGTCACGGTGTTGCCGGGCGCATCCTTCTTCGACTCCGCGCTCTCCTTCGGGATGATCCGAGGTGGGCACATCGACACGGCGGTCCTGGGAGCGATGCAGGTGTCGCAGAACGGGGACCTCGCCAACTGGATGATTCCCGGCAAGATGGTCAAGGGGATGGGCGGCGCGATGGATCTCGTCCACGGCGCCCGCCGCGTCATCGTCCTGATGGAGCACACCGCCAAGGACGGCTCCCCGAAGATCGTCGAGAAGTGCACGCTGCCGCTCACGGGTGAGAGGTGTGTGCACCGTGTCATCACCGACCTCGGTGTCCTCGACATCACCCCGGACGGCGTCACCCTCGTCGAAACCGCCCCCGGCGTGGCCGTCGAGGACGTCACCATGCGTACCGGCGCGCCGTTGCGCTTCTGAGACGCACCGTCGAGTGCTCCGGCCGGAGCGCATCCGCTGCACGGCTCGGATGGAGGACGGCCCGCCGTATCTTCCTCTTACGGAAGCTCTGCGTGCGGGCCGCTCGCGTGTGCGGCCGGGTGCGGGCACCGCGCGACCTCCAGCACGCCGCCTCCGCCGGGCCGGGCGCCGACCGTCAGCTCGCCCGGCGTCCTCCGGGGCAGCACTCCGCCCGGCGTCCTGCCGCCGCGTGACCACATGCGCGATGCCGTCCTCGACCCGGCCGGACCGATGCCGCGCCGTGACGTGGAAAGCCCGCACCGGGGTGTCGCAGCCGGGGATTCCGGCCGCGACGGCCCAGTGCGGGCCCATCGTTCTGACTGACGAGTCGGTCCACCGGTCAGCGCGGCGAACGACTACGCCGGGAGGACGATCGGAGGCTTCACGGGGCGTCCGCCAGCAAGCGAGTGATCTCCATCTGGCGGTCGCCCAGGCCGGCCGCGAACGCCGCCTTGCGCTCGATGTCGCTCTCCATCTCGTTCTGCAGGATCGCGTGCGCCTGGTCCTGGACGTACTTCACCCGCTCGTAGCGACGCCGCATGAACGAGGCGAGCGCGTCCTGGACGTCGCGGCCGAGGAGTTCGTCGGCCAGCACGATCGCGTCCTCCATCGCCATGGCGGCACCCTGTGCCAGGTGCGGAGCCACCGCGTGGGCCGCGTCGCCGATCAGGATGATGTTGCCCTTGTGCCACGGTGCCGGCAGGAACACCTCCTGCAGTGGCGCCCAGTGGACCTCGCTGTCGGCGGTGATCACGTCGCGTGCGTGGCCGACGAGTCCGCCGAAGCCGACGAGCTTGTCCTTGAGCGTCGGGATCATGGTGGCCGGGTCGGGAACGGCGCCCCAGTCGCCCTCCTCCACGACGAGCAGGTACATGATCTTCTCGTTGAGGTGCAGCACCGACGCCTTGACGAGGCTTCCGTTCCGGTACTCGCTCAGCACCATGTCCGGGCGCCGGTCGACCGCCACCCGCCAGCACGCGTATCCGGTGGGCACGGGGTCGTGGCCGCTGCCGAACATCAGGTTCCGCAGCGGGGAACGGATGCCGTCGGCACCGACCACGAGGTCGTACCGGGCCGTCGTCCCGTCGGTGAAGGTGACGTCCACGCCGGCGCCGTCGTCCTCGAGGCTCTCCCAGGTGAGGCCGAGGCGCACGGTGGCCCCGGCCTTCTCGGCGGCTTCGGTGAGGATCCGGTGCAGGTCAGCCCGCGTCATGGACACCTGGAACGGTACGTCCGGCGGGTCGACCGGCGTGAACTCGGCGGTCAGCCGCCCCTCGGAGTCGTACCGGCGGATTCCGCGGTACTGGTAGCCGTGAGCCACCACCTCGTCGTAGACGCCGAGGGCGCGCAGGGCCCGCAGTGCGTTCGCCGGGTGGTTCAGCCCGACACCGACGGTGGCGTTCACCGCCTTGACCTCGACGACGTCGACCGTCCAGCCGGTGGACGCGAGCGTGATGCCCGCGGCCAGACCGCCGATGCCGGCACCGACGATCAATGCCCGGCGGGGGGGTCTTCCTACGCGTGACATGTCAGCGGCCTCCCGCCGTTGAGGACCATCATGTCGCGACGGGTCGCGATGAGGTCGATTTCCTGTCCTGGTGCGGCGCCGTCGAGTTCGGCGAAGGCGCGGTGCAGATTGGCGACGAGCCGTTCGCCGTCCGTGAGGTGCGCGAACGGATGCCCGGGGTTCGCGCGCGCGATGTCCAGGGGGGTCAGACCGCGTTTGCGGCCGGCCCGGGCGAGCTCCAGGACGAACTCGAGGTAGGCGATCTCCACCTCGAAGACCTCGGGCCCGCAGAGCTCGCCGTGACCGGGCACGACGACCTCCGGTTGCCAGCCGATGAGGGTGCTCAGCACTTCGAGGGAGCCGCTGATCGACCCCGCCGAGACGAGCGGCGTGCTGCCGTTGAAGGCCAGGTCGCCGGCGAACAGCACACCCTGCTCCTCGATCCACACCACGAGGTCGCCGGTGGTGTGCGCGGGAGTGGGCATCGCACGGATCTCGACGCCGAGACCGTTCGCCCACCAGGTCACGTGCCCGTCGACGGTGATGGTCGGACGGGTCGGCCGCAGGTCGCCCCAGACGACATGGGGAAAGGGGCCCGTGGGGTCGGGGACCGTCGGCACGTGCTCGAGCATGGGCTCCCGTGCTCGGGAGTGCGTGATGACCGCCGCGTCCGGGAACAGGTAGTTGCCGTTGGTGTGGTCCGTGTGCCAGTGGGTGTTGACCAGCCCCATGACCGGCAGCCCGGACGTGGCGTTGACCGTGTCGCGGAAGGCGAGCGTACGCGCTTCGGTCGCCGTGGTGTCGACCACGAGCACATGCTCGTCACCGACGACGAATCCGGTGTTGTTGATGAACCAGCCGCCGTCGGGCTGGACGTACGCGAAGACCGCGGGTGCGACTTCGTGGAGGGTGGCGTCTTCGATCCTGGTGGTCATGGTGGTCTCTTCACGCGTCGGCATCAGATCGGGGCGGGGACCCAGAGCCCGCTGTCCTGCTGGGTCACGGAGTCGAGTGCGAACAGGTCCTCGAGACCCCCCGCGGTGCCCCACTGGTCGTACCAGTCGGGCGTCGCGGGCCAGATCCGCGGTTGCCAGGCGTCCTCGTCGACGATGCGTTCGAGTTCGGTCGTGTACTCCACGACGTTGCCGTGCGGGTCGGCGAAGTAGGAAAAGGTGTTGTCGCCGGCGCTGTGGCGACCGGGGCCCCACAGCGGCTTGTGACCGTGCCGGACGAGCCGGCCGGTGCCGCGGAGGTACTCGTCGAGCCCGCGCATCTCGAAGGAGACGTGGTTCAACGAGACCTTGGTCCGCTGGGCGATGGCGAGGCAGTGGTGTTCCTCCGAGCAGCGGAGGAACGCCATCCGGTCGGAGAGCCAGTCCGAGAGCCGGAAGGCGAGGTGAGTGCGGTACCACTCGACAGTGGCCTGTACGTCGGTGCTGTTGAGGACGACATGGCTCAGCTTCCTCGGCACCGACTCACCCGGTTCCAGTGCCCGGAACGGTTTCGGACGCACGTCGGCGGAGACTTCGACGAGCCGGCCGTCGATGTCGAAGAAGCGCATGCCGTAGCCGCCACCGGGACTGTCCTGGACTCCCGGCTCGCGGACGATGCGCACGCCGGCCCGGCCGAGGCCCTCGCACAGCGCGTCGACGGCGGCGGCGCTCTTCGCGGCGAACGAGATGACGTCCACACGCTGCGATTCGGCCTGGCGAAGCCGGATGATGTACGGCTCGGCGGAGCCGACGGAGCCGAGGAACACGACTCCGGTGTCCTCAGCCACCCTGTAGAGCCCCCAGATGCCTTCGTAGAAGGCGGTCGCCTTCGCCAGGTCCGGGACGCCCAGGCCTACATGGCGCAGGCCCGCCAAGGCCGACCGCGCCGCGGTCACCGAGGCTGGTTCAGCCCCCTGGGATGCGAACGGCGGAAGTGACCGCCGGACGAACTCGGGCGGCTCGACGTCGACGACGGCTCCGCCACCGCCGCCGTGCGGCCTGGTCTGGACCATATGTCTCTCCTGAACGGCTGAAGTGTGTGACGACTGAGTGACGACTGTCTCCGAGCGATCCTCTTATGTCAATCAGTTGACGTTAAGCAGTTGACGCGAAAGACTTCCGCCAACCGAAGGGAGTGGTGCCATGCCCCACGAGGACCAGCAGATCGAGACGACCGAGCGGCTCATGTACCTGCTCAACCGGATTCGCGTACACACCGCCGACGCCGTCGCTTCCGCCCTCTCCGACCTGGAGCTGACGGGAACACAGGCGTTGATCCTCGAGACGCTCCTGGAAAGCGGGCCCACGAGCGCCGCGGAACTCGGACGTCGCTGCCTGATCACCCGTCAGGCGCTGAGCGCGCCGCTCAACGCCCTCGAACGGCGCGGGCTCGTGAGCCGCCCCCAGCCCGACGTCTCGGCGCGGCAGCGCCCGAGCAGCCTCACCGACAGCGGCCGGGAGATCGCCGCCTCGGTTCGGGAACGCGTGCTCCGGCTCGAGCGTGGGTCACTGCAGTCGTTCACCGCGGAGGAACGCGCCACCCTTGAGCAGCTGCTCCGGCGCTACGCCGACTTCTGGACCGGTCAGGCCGGATCCCGCCCCGCGTTCGCCGAGGCCGAACCGGCCGGAAGGAGCCCGAAGTGACCGAGCCGATCTGGCACAACCTTCCGACGGGCGGATTCGGCTTCGCCCGCTATCTCGGTGCGGACGGACCTGACATCGCGCTGGTGACCGACGGTGAGGCCTATCCCCTGTCCGCCACCGGGATCGTCGATGGCCCGGTGGCGGCACTGCAGGCTCTGCTCGGCGGATGGGACGACATCCTCGACGCCCTGCAGAGGTGGATCCGGGCCGGACGGCAGACCGGCGTCACGCCGCTCGGCCTGCGTCGCACCGATCTGCTGCCGCCGGTCGAGCCGCTGCAGATCTTCCAGGCGGCCGCGAACTACCGCAAGCACGTGATCGATCTGATGGTCGCCTCGCCGCGGCCGGAGCACGTGCACGAGAACGAGGCACGACGCCGCGAGATCGCGACGGCGCTGATGGATCAGCGCGCGGCCTCCGGTACTCCCACCGTGTTCGCCGGTATGCCCACCAGCGTGACAGGGCCGTACTCCGACGTCGTCATCCCCCGGATCACCGCCCAGTGCGACTGGGAGCTGGAACTGGCCGTCGTCATCGGGCGACCGGCGCGTTACGTGTCGGCCGCCGACGCGATGTCGTACGTGGCCGGCTACACGATCGTCAACGACGTGTCGATGCGCGACTGGCTGTACCCGACCGGGGACAGCGGTCGCGGTGCCGACTGGCTGGCCTGCAAGGGCGCGCCGACGTTCCTCCCGTCGGGTCCGTTCGTCGTGCCGGCCCGGTTCGTCCCGGATCCCAGCGAGCTGACGATCACGCTGGAGCTCAACGGCACGACCATGCAGCACGAGAGCGCCGCCGACATGATCTTCGACATCCCGCGGCTCATCGAACACACTTCACGGTTCGCCGAACTGCGGCCGGGTGATGTGCTGCTGACCGGATCTCCGGCGGGCAACGGCGTGCACCACGGGCGGTTCCTCCGTGACGGCGACGTGATGACCGGAGCGATCACCGGTCTCGGCGTGCAGGAGACGCCCGTGGTCGACGAGAACCCGGCCCGCCAGTGAGCACCGGGAGCATCGACGTCCACGCCCACGCGCACGCGCCGACCGCCGGGCGGCTGGCGCAAGACATGCCGGGATACCAGGCGCACCTGGCCGGTCTGGCCCGCCGGTACCGCGACCCGAAGACCGCCGCGCACATGCGCGGGATCGAGCATGTCTGGGCGCACAAGCTGAGCGATCTTCCCGCCCGCCTGGCCGACATGGACCGCGCCGGGGTGACGGCACAGCTGGTGTCCGTCAACCCGGGCCAGTACCACCACTGGGCCGACCCCGCAGAGGCCGAGGCGCTGGTCGCCGCCACCAACGACGACCTGGCGCAGCTGATCTCCCGCCGGCCGGACCGGCTGGCGGCTCTGGGCCATGTGTCGCTGCAGCACCCGGAACTCGCGGCGGGGCAACTCGACGGCCTGATGCGCCGACCGGGTTTCGTCGGCGCGCAGATCTCCACCCAGGCGACCGGGATGGACCTGTCGGACCGACGCCTCGACGACTTCTGGCAGGTCGCGGAGCGGCACGAAGCGGTGATCTTCCTGCACCCGCTGGGCTGTCCGGAACTGACCGACCGGCTCGCTCCCTCGTATCTGAACAACATCATCGGACAGCCGGTCGAGACCACGATCGCCCTTGCGCACCTCATCTTCACCGGCGTCCTCGACCGTCATCCGCGTCTGCGTATCTGTGCGGCGCACGGCGGCGGCTACCTGCCCACCTGTCCGGGCCGCGGCGAGCACGCGTACCGGGTGCGGCCGGACAGTCACTCCATGGCGCACCCGCCGGGCTGGTACCTGCGCCGCATGTGGTTCGACACCGTGATCCACTCGCCGGCCGGTGCTCGCGCCCTCATCGACTCCGTCGGGGCCGGCCGTCTTGTCGTCGGAACCGACTACCCCTTCGACATGGGGGTCGACGAACCGGAGAGGTTCCTCGCCGAAGTCCAGGGACTCGACGAATCGGACCGCGAAGCCATCCGCACCGGCAATGCGCGGCAGCTGCTGGGCAGCCGGTCCTCTCTGCTGACCTCCACCGCCCCTGACAACTGAAGGAACCCGCATGCGCTGGACCGCTTACACCTCCCCGACGGACGCAACGCCACGTATCGGCGTTCTCGACGGAGACCGGATCGCCGAATGCCCGTCCTCCCGTCGCCTGCTCGACCTCCTTGACGCCGACGGCTCCCGCCTCACGGCGGCGGCCGACGAGGCCATGTCCGTCGGCCGGCGGTGGCGGCTGACAGACCTGACGCTCCAGGCCCCCATCCCGGTACCGCCGTCCATCCGTGACTTCATGGCGTTCGAGGAGCACCTCAAGCCGATCCTGGCCGCGCGCGGTGGGGCGATCGACCCGGCGTGGTACGAGATCCCGGCGTTCTACTTCACCAATCCAGCCGCGGTCACGGGGCCGAACACCGACGTCCGGGCGGCGCCGGGCGCAGTCCAGCTCGACTACGAACTCGAGCTCGCCGCCGTGATCGGCCGCCCAGGCCGCAACCTCACCCCGGAGCAGGGCCAGGCGGCGATCGCCGGTTACCTGCTCATGTGCGACTGGAGCGCGCGCGACCTGCAGCGCAGGGAACGCCCGGTCGGGTTGGGCCCGGTCAAGGGCAAGGACTGGGCCACCTCGTTCGGTCCGTTCTTCGTCACGGCGGACGAACTGCCGGTCGCACCGGGGGCGCGGACGCCGGACATCACGCTGACCGCGGCCGTCAACGGACGGCCCTACAGCGAGGGCCACCTCCGCGACGTCTACTGGACCTTCGGACAGATGATCAGTTACGCCTCCCGCGGTACGGAAGTCCGTCCCGGGGACATCATCGGCAGCGGCACGGTGGGGACCGGTTGCATCGCGGACCTGTCCGCGCGGTTCGGCCAGGAGCAGTACCCGTGGCTCAAGCCCGGTGACCGCGTCCGGCTGGACGGCGGTCTCCTGGGCGCGATCGACTGCAGGCTGCTCGACGCGGACCCGGTCGTGCCGCTCGACTGAGCGGACGGCCCGTCCTGTCCGGCGCAGGCTCGCCCTGTGCGTCGTACACGAACCCGCCGCCGTCGGCGCCGGCACGGGCCAGGGGTGTGCGCTGCTCGTGCGCAATCCCGGCGGGGAGGGTGGGCCACCCGGCCCATCGCCCGGTGCACCTGCTGCCTGCGGTCCAGCCGTCGGCGCGCGTTCCGGGCGGCAAGCTGCCAGTGGACGGCGGAGTCCTCGCCAAGCGGATCTGCAGAGCGGGAACCGGTGCGGGTCAGCTCGTGGAGCGGCGCTTGCGCGCCGTCTTGCGGCCGTCCGCGGTGTCCTGTTCGATCTGGTCCTCCACGGCACGCAGTGCCCGCACGGTGGCCCCCGCGATCAGGGCGGAGGCGAGCTCACCGTCCCGTTCCTCGCAGGCCTGGATCAGCCGTTCCTGGTCGTCGATGCTGTAGGCCAGCCGCCCCGGGCGGGTCAGGCTCAGGTGCCGCAGCATGAGGGTGCGCAGGGCGAGCGAGTCGAGTATCTGCTTCAGGGTGGCGTTCCCGACGATCTCTGTCATCCGCTCCTGGAGCAGCACGTGGCTCCAGAAGTACGCGTCCACGTCCCCGGCGTCCGCGAGTTCACGCATCGCCTCCACCCGGGTGCGCAGTTCGGACAGCTGGTCGTCGGTGGCTCGTTCGACCAGTAGTCCCGCGAGCATGGACAGCAGTTGCCTGCGTACCTGGTAGATGTCCCGGATGTCGGCGAGGGAGGGGGCGGCGACCCGGGGGCGGCGGCGCGCCTTCATCTCGACCAGGCCCTCCTGCTCGAGGAGCATCAGGGCTTCCCGCACCGGCGTGCGGCTGGTGTCGAATCTGCGGGAGAGGTCGACGCTGTTGAGGTCCTGGCCGGGCCCCAGCCGGCCCTCGATGATGCCGGACCCCACCCACTCCGCGATCTGCGCGACCAGTGGCTCCCGGCGGTCCCGAAGCCGCAGCAGCCGATCCAGCACCAGGTGCGTGTCCTGATCCGACATGTGCCGCGCCCCCTGTTTCCGTACCGCCTCAGTCCCACCTCTTGTCGACACTATCGTATGTCATGCGGCTTCTCCGCCGTGCTGGAATACCGGCTGTCGACACCCGTCGTGCGGGCGATGGCTCCGGTCCCGGGATGCGGTCACATCCGGGGACCGGTTCATGTCCGTGTGGGCGACACTCTGAAAAACCCACCGAAGCCGGAAGGCGGCCCCCGGCCTCAGCATGACTCGGCTCACGGCCGCGTCATCGAGGGCACCTGGAGCCGGGCGCGCTCGGACGTCCCGGCAACGGTCCCGCTCGGCTGCGTCTGTCATCGATCAGCGGATCCGCGTTGATCAGACGTCCCCTCGTCGGTGTTGGTGGTGCGACCCGCCGCGAGGCGCGCGGACCGCGCTGGTGCCGCGAACGGCCAGTGAGGCGGGGACGACAAGAAGTGTCGACAGAAATGCTTCATGTCGATTAGAATTCAAATCAGAAAGGTGACACTGTCGACAATAATCTCCCCGGAGTGCTGATGATCTCTCTTCCCCCGCAGGGCTGGGCCCATCGCCAGGGCCGGCTCGCGATGCGTGGGCTGCAGCGAGCCGACTTCGGCCCGAAGGCACTCGCGGCGCGGGCCCGCATCGCGGACGCGTTCCACCGTTTCGGCATCGCGTACGACGAGGCGCAGATCGACGTGATCGCCAGCTGTTTCACCGAAGATGTGGTCTTCGAGGTGGCCGAGGGGCGGGCCGAGCCGTTCACCCGGTTCGACGGGCGCGTCGAGGTAGGAGACCGGCTGGCCCGGATCATCGCCGAGCAGGGCGACCAGCGACGGCATCTGATGACCAACATCATCGTTGACGAGCTCGACCTGGCGACGGGGACCGCCGCGGCCATCGCCTACGGCGCGGTGACCGTGGCCGCCGACGGTCTCCGCCTGGGCGCCAGCGTCGTCTACGATGCCCGGCTGCGGCGCGAGCAGGACGGGTGCTGGCGTTTCTCGGCGTTCTTCATCGGTATGGATGCGTACGAAGGCGTCAAGCCGGCCTCGGGCGTGGAGTGACCCGTGCGCCTCACCCTCCTACTTCGCGCCGGGGCCGTCGAAGAGGGTGAGCTCGGTGGCGCCCGCACCGGTGAGCACGGTGACGGATTCGGAGGACCTCGTCGGTACCGCACTGGACCATCAGCGACGGCACGATGACGTCGAGACCGCGGGACGATGTGGTTCCGGACGCGGCCGGCCGGAGATCCCGAGGCATGGGGCCCCGCCGGTGAGAAACCAAGCGGTGCGCACGTAAGACCTCCCTGGTGTCCGGGCCTCAAGCCTGGAAGCCGCTCCATCGGGCGATATCTCGCCCACGCTTTCAGAATGAAGAGAGCGGGAACGATCTCATCGGGGACGACATGTGTAGCGATGCAGCCGTACCGAACTCTCGTGGCGACCGCCCGGATGATCCAGTCGAGGCGGTGTACACGGCTACCGCCACTGCCGATGAGCGGGGTGTCGTCACGGAGTGGGGTGAGGGGGCCCGGCAGGTGCTCGGCTACCTGCCCGAGGAGATCGTGGGGCGGCCCGCCGCCGACCTTTTTGTGCAGGATGCCGGCCAGGCGGCTTGGCCGGCCTTGACAGGCCGGGGTCGGTGGACCGGAAGTGCGGCGTTGCGGCACCGGGACGGCCACCGGGTGGAGGCGCGTCTGTTCGTGCACCGCGGAGTGGCGCACGGCGGGGCGGGCGAGTGGTTCCTGGTGTTCGCCGTTGCACCGGGGCGGCGACCGCCTGAGAAGGACGCTCTGGTGCGGTGGGGCTTCGCTCAGTCCCCGTGCCTCCTGGCGATCTACGACACGGATCTTCGGTCCGTGCAGGCGAACGCGGACATGGAGCGTGCGCTCGCCATGCCGGACGACAGGATGCGCGGATTGCGCCTGTCGGAGATCCTGGCGCATCCGGACGCCGAGAGGAACGAATGGGCGATGCGCCAGGTACTGGAGACCGGCGAGCGGCAATTCCTGGAGAACTATCTGCGCCTGCCGGGCGAGAGCCGCCAGCACGCCTGGTCGATCAGCCTCGCTCCGCTGAGAGATCCGACCGGCTCGTTGCGCGGCGTGTGCCTCGCGGCGCGCGACATCACTGAGCAGTACTGGGCCCGGCAGCGGTTGCTGCTGGTCAGCGAGGCCAGCACCCGCATCGGCAGCACCCTGGACATCGCGCGTACCGCGCAGGAACTAGTGGACGTGGCAGTCCCTCAGCTCGCGGATTTCAGCAGCGTCGACCTGCTCACCTTCCTCGACCGCGGTGATGAGCCTCCCTCCGGCCCGCTGACCGGGCAGGTCACCATGCGCCGCGCCGCCCAGCAGTCCGTGCTCGAGGGCATACCCGAGTCGCTGGTCGCCGTCGGGAGCGTTGCCACCTATCCCGAGTTCTCTCCGCCCGCCGAATGCCTGGCCGCGGACCGGCCGGCGATCTACGAGATGACCGACTCCGCCATCGCCAAGTGGGCGGCCTTCGACCCTCCCCGGGCGGCGAAGATGCGATCCATAGGGGCCCACTCGGCAATGGTGGTGCCGCTGCGCGCCCGTGGCGTCACCCTCGGTGTTGCACTCTTCTCCCGGCACCGGCGCCCGGAGCCCTTCGATCAGGACGACCTGTTGCTGGCCGAGGAGATCACGGCACGAGCCGCCGTCTGTATCGACAACGCCCGACGCTACACCCGCGAGCGCACCACCGCCACGACACTGCAACGCAGCCTGCTGCCGCAGACGTTCCCCGACCAGGCGGCAGTCGAGTTCGTCTTCCGCTACCTGCCCGCCGGTGCCGAGGCCGGTGTGGGTGGGGACTGGTTCGACGTGATCCCGCTGTCCGGCGCACGCGTCGCCCTCGTCGTCGGCGATGTCGTCGGCCACGGCATCCAGGCCTCCGCCACCATGGGTCGGCTGCGTACCGCGCGGTACACACCCTGGCCGACATCGACCTCCCGCCCGACGAGCTGCTCACCCATCTCGACGACCTCGTCATCCGCCTGTCCGCCGAAACAGTCACCGAAACCGCCGGGGACATCGGCGCCACCTGCCTGTACGCGGTCTACGACCCGGTCTCCCGCCGTTGTACGTTTGCCCGCGCCGGCCACCCCCCGCCCGCCGTGATCACGCCGGACGGCGCAGCCGACATCCTCGACCTCCCCGCCGGTCCGCCGCTCGGCCTGGGCGGCCTGCCCTTCGAATCGGCTGAGGTCGAACTGCCCGAAGGCAGCCTCCTCGCCTTCTACACCGACGGCCTGATCGAGACCCGCCGCTGCGACGTCGATGAAGGACTTTCCACGCTGTGCCACGCTCTCCGGCAGCCTGCCCCATCCCTGGACGCCATCTGCGACACTGTACTCAAAGCGCTGCTCCCCGCCCGCCCCGACGACGACATCGCGCTTCTCCTCGCCCGCACCCGCGCCCTGGGAGCCGGTCATGTCGCCACCTGGGACCTCCCCTCTGATCCCTCGTGCGTCGCCCTGACCCGGCGTAACGCCTCCGCCCAGCTGACCGCCTGGGGGCTCGAGGAGGGCGCGTTCACCACCGAACTGGTCGTCAGCGAACTGGTCACGAACGCCATCCGCTATGGCGAGCCCCCCATCCAACTGCGGCTGATTCACGACCGCAGCCTGATTTGCGAAGTCTCCGACGGCAGCAGCACGGCACCGCACCTACGTCGGGCCCGCGTTCTCGACGAGGGTGGCCGCGGCCTGCTCCTGGTCGCCCAGTTGACCCAACGCTGGGGCACCCGACACACCCCTCACGGAAAGACCATCTGGGCCGAACAGAAGCTTTCCGCCGACTGATCCCGGGCCCCGTTCATGCGGCCGCGGCCCGGTCCGGTCCAGGATGCTCGCTGGTGTGCAGTCGTCGAGGAGCTACGGAGAGCCGTCCAGTACCGACGATGTTGTTCAGGCAGGAGAGCGACAGTCGGTGTCCTCGGTCGATTCTCTGGTCGCGCGACTGGTGTCGACAGTTTCTCGACTGAAGGTCGTCCATCAAGGCAACGGGCCGCCCGCCGAAGAAGCTCACCTGCTCGACGGCTGACACCTCAGTGCTCCTTGGTTAGATGAGAGGTGGCGTCGTAAGCCCGGCCACGCGATGCGGCAGTCTCACTCAATCGTTTCTCTTGACACCTCAATGTGTCGACACTAGCGTCCACTTTTGGCCGGTGACAGCGTGTCGGCACCCTCTCGCCGGTGAATGATGCTGGTGGCGTCTTCGTACCCGAGGAAGAATCAATGGCAAATGATCAACCGTCGGCCTTCAGGCACTCCGTCGTACTGGCGGTCGACCCGTTCGACGTCCTCACCCGTGTGGCCCAGGACCTGGAGCGGCGCGGCGCCTACCGGGTCTGGACCACCGAGCTTCCCGGCCGCGACGCCGTTCTGCGGGCCGTGCACATCGGCGCCGCGACGAGCACGGTGCGCCTCGGCACCGGCATCGCATACGCACCGACCCGCCACCCGGTGCTCGCTGCCTCTTCGGCCCACGAGGCGAACCTGGCGACAGGGGGGCGGTTCACCCTCGGCATCGGCACCGGGGCGACGCCCATCCGGCAGGCGATCGGGGCTGAGTTCGATCACCCCGGCGTGCGGCTCGCCGAGTACGTAGCGCTGGTCAAGGCCGCGCTGACGGCCCGCGACGGCCTCGAATTCGCCGGTCGCTTCTACAACGTCTCGCTTCCCGAGCTGCGTCTGGGAACGATCGGCGAGCCGCCGAAGGTGATCGCCTCGGGACTCAATCCCGCCGCCCTCAAAGCAGTCGCGCGGACCGCCGACGGCATCGCCCTGCACCCGCTCGCCCTGCTGCAGCCCTACCTGGACGATGTGGTGCTGCCCGCCGTGGCCGCCGGACAGGGCTCCAACACCCCGGAACTGTACGCCTGGTGCGTCACATCGGTCGACCATGACCGCGCCGCCGCCCGGGAGCGTGCCCGGGCCCGGCTGGCGCTCTACCTCGCGAACCCGGGTTTCGCCCGACTGCTCGTCGGTCACCGCTGGGAATCGGCGGGCGAGCGCATCCGGGCCGCCGCTGCGGCCGGCCACCATTCGGACTGGAGTGAGGTATCAGGACTCGTCCCGGACGGCCTGCTTGACGAGCTGGCGCTCTCGGGCTCGCCCGACGAGGTGCGCGACCAGTTGACCGCCATGGAATCGAGGCTGGCCGGCCGAGGCGTCACCGAAATTGCCCTGCAGGTCCCGGGTATGGCCGCCTCGCCCGCAGAACTCGACGATCAGCTGCGTGGGATCGGAGACATCCTCACGAAGCCCGCCTCGGCTGTACCCGTCGACGGGGCACGCTCAGGAGGCTGACCGGTGTGCCGAAGGCGATGCAGGCCATCACCTCGCCGTCGGCAACAACCAAGACGGCCACTGACACGAAAATGACGTGTGGGTGAGTCGGCCGGTCACGCCGTGATGGGTTCGAAGCGGATGGTCAGGCCCCCGCGTCGCGCAGGACGGCAACGGGGCTCATGGCCTGCAGACGGGGGAACAACCGCTGCTCCAGCCCTACCACGTGCTCGGTGACGCCCGAGACGAGGCACAGCAGGAGATGGACATGCCGTTCGCTGCTTGACGGCACGCCCTCGAGGGACTTCAGCGTCCGCTGGATGTCTTCGTCAGCGGCAAGCAGCTCGCTCACCCCCTCGCCCCCGTCCACGACGTAACGGTCCACGAGCGGGTACAGGCGCTCCTTCTCCGCCACCAGATGGCTCACCAGGCGGGTACTGGCCTGTTCCACCAGTGACGTGCGCTCGTCGCTTCCGGGTGGAGCGGACCGCACCCGGTCGAGAAGGCTCTGGATCCCGCGGTGGTCCGCCGCGAGCTGCCCGAGGATGTCGATGCCGCTGTCACTCCCCACTCGAGCTCCCTGAAGGTGAGGCGCCGGCGGTCACCGGCAGCTGCCGGCCCTGGATGCCCGCCACACCGTCTTTTCATTCCGTAGGGGGCGCGACTGGTTGAGGAATGCGGCCTTCGGGTATCCGGGCGCCGTCGCGCGAGCCGTCGGGCCGTGCGGCGTGCACGAAGGGCCGGGCGGAAGAGGAGTGGTGCGGGCGTGCTACTACGGCGGCGCAGGGAGAAGATGAGGGGAAGGGCAGGCACGGCAGGCGGCCTTCCGGACGTACGTCGCGACCGACCGGCGGTCGCCGGCGTCGGAACTGGCCGGCCGGCTGCTGCGCAAAGCCTTCCCCGATCACTGGTCGTTCCTGCTGGGGGGATCGCGCTCTACAGTCGCCTCGTCCTTGTGCTGACGGGAACCTACCTGACGCTCTACTTCGATCCCAGCCTCGCCAAGGCGCCTACACCGGCTCCTACGAGCCCTTGCAGGGCACCACCGGGCGGCGCTTCATCTTCGTGGCGGCCATCGGCGTCCACATGCTGAGGATCTTCTTCACCGGTGCCGACGATGAGGCATCAACGGTGCCTGGTTCTCAGCAGCATGACCACGACGGCCACGGCCAGAATCCCAAACATGACGGCGAACCAGGGGAAGAGTTCTTCCGCTCCTGCCGCCACACGAAGATTGCTTCCGAAGTTCATCGGGATCGCCTTTTTACGATGGGTCCCCGGGTACCCCTGGACGGGTCCCCACCACCGCACGGACGGCATTTCCCGTCGTTCCTTTCCGGAAGTTTCGGCACACCTTCGGCGGTTCGACGTTCCGATCAGCATGAGTCCCGCCGGTCCGAGACGGTCGTCGGCGAGTCCGACGGGCGGCGCTGTACAGTGATGAACGCCCTTGACCTGCAGCAAGCAGGCAGGGAGCCGTCTTCCAGGAGTTCAACATGCTGCGCACCATGTTCAAGTCCAAGATCTAGCGTTTGGGTGTTTCCGCAGTTCAGAGCCCTGATTGCCGCCTCCAGGTCAGCAAAAGGTCAGCATCAGGCCGGACGGTGTCCGGCTTGCTGACCTGCACCGCGGCAGGGGGCCTGCTGCCCTGCCCTGCGACTATTCCCGGCGCGGGGACGGATTCGGCGGGAAGGCCAGGCCGGTGACGTTGCCGGCCTGGACGATCGGGCCGTGCTGGGTGCCGCCGGAGACGGTGTTGTGCACCGTTGCTGGGCGGTCCGCTGCGGCCGCCAGTCGGCGCAGCGACGCCCCGAGAGCACTCAGTTCCTTGCCGGTGAGCGCCCCGGCTTCCACCAGCCCGCAGAGACGAGTCTGCCACTCGGCCGCGATGCCGGACGCGGCGCGCCCGTCCGCCGCGGTGCCCGTGAGGAGCAGCCGCGCACGCGCGTCGTCCAGGCCGGTGATCGCGACGGTGTCCGCGCCCGCACGTGCCAGGAACCGGCTCATCAGTGCGCGGGCGTGAGTCCAGGAATCGGTGACCATGAGGGAGACCAGGGTGGTGGCCCCCGATGCCGCCATCGCGGCCAGTTCTGCGTCCATCGCGTCCTCCTGGATGCGCAGGGATGAAATCTTCAGGTCGACGGTCAGACCGTGTCGGTCGACGGCCCGGGGTCGGACGCCGGTTCCGCTCCGGTCTCGGGAGCGAGAGGTCTCGGCGGATCGAATCGGCGTAGGAGGTCCTCCGCTGTCTCGTGGCGGTTGTGCTGCTCGACGAGCTGCGAGAACTGTCGGGCCAGCATCGCCCGCCGGTCGTCGTCCTCCGTGAAGCCCATAGCTTCGAAGAACCCCGACAGGTGGTCTGCAGCCGAGGGCTCACGGGCTGGGAGATCGGCAGACTCCGTGCCGATGTCCGGCGTCCAGGGTCCTCCTGGCCGGTTCGGCAGCATCTCGAGCAGGCGCTCGGGGATGTCGGCGTCGTTGGCAGCGGAGGTCAGCTGCGCCAGCAAGGGGAGGTCGGCCACGGTCTTGGCCACGTGCTCGTCGTTCCTGGTGAGCCACCACACGACGGCGCTGCCGGTGTCCTTGAGGGCGTCCTCGCCCAGATACCGGCGCTTGCTCTGCTCGTACTTGCGCTGGTGCTCCCAGACCGCCTCGTCCTTGCGCACGCCGGCGAGCCGATCCAGACGCTCCTGGTCCTCGTCGGGCAACGTGAGGTTGATGTCCTCCGCCATCGCCCGGAGGTGGCCCGTGGAATCCGGGCACATGCGGCTGAGGGCGCCACCGAGTTCGTGCTGAAGGAGCGAGGCGTGGCCGGGTTCCCGCTTCTCGGTAATCGCGCGGGCCCGGCTGAGGACCGCGTCGACGGCGAGGCCGGCCGGGTTGACGACCGTGGCGCGCCCCGGACCGTCGGCGAAGCACCACCGTACGGTCGCTGAGAAGACGAAGTGGTAGTCGTCCCAGAGGCTCGGGAGCGCGACTCGGTTGACGCGGTACTCGGTTCGCTCCACCGGGGCAGCCGTGAGCTGCTCCTCGAAGCTGACCGGCACCGGGCCGCGGCGCTGCGAGGCCACCCGGAAGGTCACCGCGGGCAGCACGAGAAGAAGCGCGGCCAGCGCCGGCCAGGTCCAGCCGGGCCACCGCTGCACCAGGCCGACGATGGTCAGCAGCAGGCCGCACATAACAGTGAGGAACACGGTCGTCGTCTTGCGTGCGGTCGTCATGATCGCCCCCTTCTGGCCGATGCAGACGGGGCGGCAGGACCGAGGTTCTGTGCCACGCCGATTTTGTGGAGCAACAGATCGGTCGTCTCGGTGGAGTGGGCGCCGGCGCCCGGAGAAGTGAACTCCGCCTGGCGTGCGGACGCGTACAACGCGGCGAACGCCGCGCCCCGGTCCTCCCCGCATCGGTCGGCGGCAGCGACCAGCAGGTCGAGGAGGACCTCCCCCCGGTCACCGGCGCCCTCGGCCGCCCAGTGCAGCCAGCTCTGTATCTCTGCCCGTGGTGCCACGCGTCGGCCTTCCGGCCGCGACACCGCGTGGGTCAGCACGGCACGCCAGCACGTGATCAGCGAGCGTCGTACCCCGTCCTCGTCGACCAGGGCGCGAGTGGTGACGGAGCGGTCCGTGAGCGGCTCCGGATCGCTGACGCGCAGAAAGATGGCCGGGTCGGTCGGTGCGAGGTCGCCGCGTGCCAGCCGGTCGAGCAGCCTTCGGCGTAGCCGTCGGCTGCCGGCCACCAGGTGGCACAGGGCCTGCAGCGCATGGGCCGTGCCGCGCTCACGCCGGGCGAGATGGTGCAGCCGGATCAGGGCGTGATCCGGATGGCCCAGCGCGAGGACGTCGGCGCAGACCTGGACCAGCACCTGGGCGAACTCACCGGTCAGCCGGCGGTACGCGCACCACTGGTAGATCCGCTCGCGGAAGTCCCTGCCATGGGCGGGGTCCGCGAGACCGCAGGTGAGCGCCTGGACCGCGGCCTCCGACCGGGCTCTGCCCGCTCCCTGTGCGCTCCACCGTTCGGCGAGCGCGGCGAGCGCGTCGGGCCGCCCGGTTCGCAGATACTCACCCGCCAGCCGGGCCACCAGGCCGTCGCGGACGTCCGGCACGAGATACGGGTCGCTCGACTCGACGACCCGCGCGGCCCACGCGCCGAGGTGCGGCCGCAGGTCGGGCATGTGGTCCCAGAAGTGGGCGCGGACGGCGGAGTCGTAGTCCAACTCGGTGAACCGCACGCGACCGTCCGGCCCGGGGCGGGCCGAGATTTCCGACAGCCGCTGGGCGAGGTCCTTGCGCTGGAGGAGCGGAGTCTCCTCCTCGGGGGCCCCGACCGTGCTCAGCAGAAGTGCGGATGCCCGGTGGACGACGTCGGCGTGCGCGCCGTGGAGCATGGACACGGCGACCATCAGGGCGCGTTGGGAGGCATCGTGCAAACCGGCGACGCGGTCGGCGACTTCGGCGCGGCGCCCGGCGCGCGCACGTTTCGCGGCCGCGCACCACTCGGGGAATCCCTCGCCGGGCCCGGCCGTTTCGCGGGCACGGCGTATGCGGTCGGCGAAGTCGGCGATCTCCCGCATGGGTTTGCGTTCGCTCAGGAACTCGTCGACAGTGACGTCGTTCCGGAGAAACTGCTCGCACGGCACGCCGTGGGCGCGCAGGTGTCGTCTGAGAACCTCCATGGGGAAAGCTGGCGGTTCGATCTCGACACGGAAGTGCTGCAGGTCGGGATCGAGAGCCCCTTCGTGCGGCATGACGACGACGAGATGGGCCCGCCGCTCGCGCACCGTCTGGCGCAGGGCGGGAAGGCCGCCCCGGGCCGCATGCCACAGACCGGCCTCCGCGGTGGACAGGTCGAGCAGCAGCCGGTCGCCCGGGTCGACGAAAGCCGGGTCGTACAGCGGCAGCTCGTCCCGCTCGGCGGGCAGGAGTTCGCGGAAGGCACCGCCGGGACGGTGGTGTTCGCGCAACAGTACGCGAGCCGTGGCCGAGCGGCCGCTGCCGGGAGCACCGTCGAGGATGACGGTGCCCCTCTCCTCGAGCGTGTCGCGTGCCCTTCCCATGTTGACCGGAGCGACTAACACCCCCCGGGTCCAGCGCAGTTGGTCATCGGGAAGCTGCCGGAAGACCGGCTTTCGGGGTTCGTGGGCAGCGGAGCCGAGGTTGACGTAGATGTGGCCGTCGCCCGTGTGCGTGACGCCCCGCGTGCTCTCGACCCGGGTGGTGTGTTCTGTGCTCACCGTCGTTCGCCCTGGGGCCGCTCCGGCTCCCCGAACCGCTGGTGGACGTCCCCGTGGTGGTCGCCCTCGGTGTACGTCGTCCCGGTGCCCGAGATGTAGCGGTCGCCCGACACATGGCGTGAGTTGTTGTAGATGCTGCCGCTGCCCGTGTGGACCGTGCCGTGGGAGTTCTTCACGATCGTGCCGCCGACGTCACCGCTGAAGTCGCCCGCTTGGACGGACGTTCCACTCACGTCCCCGATCGAGTTGTGCACGCTGGTCGACGTCGGCGACGGCTCGCCGGGCTCGATCAGGTCCCGCAGCTCGGGCACCAGCTCGGCGACCAGATCGCCGATACGCCGGATGCCGGCCTCGGTGTCGTGGGTGCTGTCGAACGGTACGGACTGCAGATCGGCGAGCCGCGCCAGCTCAGGGGGCATGGCCGCTTTGTTCAGCCGGTCGGTCTTGCGGCCGTCCAGCACGGGAACGACGATGAGCCCGCACTCGAAAGCGGCCTCGATCTCCTTGCGCACCCAGTCGTCGGGATCGTGCAACCGACTGCGGAAGTTCGCCCAGTCCGGTCCTATGACGGCCAGCAGCACGCAGCTGTGGCGTAACGCGGTCAGGAGAACCTCGGGGTAGGCCTCCCCTGGGGTGATGGACCTGGACGCGCGGAAGACGCAGTCCTGGCCGAAGCGACGTGACAGCTCCTGGTCGAGGAGGGCCGCGGTCCGCTCGCCGTCGCCGGTGCGGTAGTTGATGAACACGTGGGGCATGCCAGTGACTCCTTCAGATGGTGGAGGGGCGCGACAACGTGCCGAGTCGCGGTCCCAGCCGGCGTACGGAGGAATGGTTCGCGTGGCGCGCCAGGGCGCGGGCGAGCCGTCTCAGGTCGGTCGTGACCGTGGCGGAACCCACGGCCTCCACTCCGTCGAGCAGGGGCGCCGCCAGGTCGCAGGCGTGGTCGATCTCGCCGGCCGACGCGTAGGCGAGTGCGCGGCGGACGCCGTACCTGACCTGGGTACGAACCGCGTCCTCGCCGACCAGGGCGAGTTGTCGGTCCAGTTCCTCGCTCGCCTCCCGCGGCTGTCCGAGATCGACCAGGCACCAGCCGGTGACCATGCCGACCGGATCGGGAAGGTGCATGGTGCCGATCACCGGCTCGTCGGTCCCTTCGTCCTGGAGAGAAAGAAGCGCACGCGCGCGGTCCAGCGCGTCGAGACAAGCCCGGCGGTCACCCGCCAGGGCGTGGCCCTGGGCTTCGCGCTGTGCAGCGAGCCCGCGTATCCGCGGGGGCAGGGCCCTGCTCTGTGCGCGACGGGCCAGAGCGACTGTCTGCTCGGCGTCGTCCCGGTACAGCGTGATCAGGGCCCGGCGGACCAGCGCGTAACCCGCCAGTGCCCGGTCGCCGCCGGCGGCCGCCAGATCGACCGCGCGCTGCGTCCACCACAGAGCCGCCCGCTCGTCCCCGGTCTCCTGCACCAGCCAGCCGACGTATTCGGCGTACCGGGACCCAAGGGCCAGCAGGTGGCGACGGGTGCCGCTGTCACAGTGGGCGGACAGTTCCCGCAGGGTATGGGTCTGTGCGATCAGAACGGGCAGGAGTAGACCGGGCGCCACCGTCTGGCCGAGTCTGCGGTAGTGGGTGAACAGCGAGCGGGAGGCTTCCACCATGTCCGCGCCCGCGACTGGCGAGGCCGGGCCCGCGCTGTCGGACCGCCACGCCATCAGCGAAGCGGCACCCGCGCCTATGGCATCCCGTCGACTTAAGGGCTGGAAGGTGTTCGGGCCGTCCGGCGACAACTGCATGATCCAGTCCTCCTCGTGGACAAAGCCCGGCGCCGGATCGACGGGCGGGTCGGTGGTCTCTGGTGCGAGCAGGGACAGCAGGGCCCCGCCGGCCCCGAGGGCGGCGTCACACAGGCGGGCGAGATCACGGCTGGGGGCCTTCAGGCCCCGTTCCACCTTGCTCAACTGCGCCTTGCTGTAGTGCACGGAGCCGGACAGGGCGGTGAGGCTGAGCCCTGCTTCCAGACGCCGCTTCCTCAACTCCTCGCCGAACCCGGTGGACGGCTGTGGCACGGAAACCTCCAACCCCTCCCGCCATCGGCCGAGTCGGCGCTGCACGTAGCGTGCGGCAGTCTGGCCGGGGCGGACAAGACGATCGATGCTGTTTCCCGTTTCCTTCTCCGACAGGGGAACGCGACATGCGCGGCAGGGAGGACCGGAGAAACGGATTATCTGGAAGTCGTGCCGAAAAGGGAGGCGATCGTGCGCTCGACCACCCACCGGATGACGTCCAGGCCACTGCCGTGGTCCTCGCCACGCTCGGCGATCACCGGTGTGATGCCGAGAGCCCGCACCAGGCGGCGGTACTTGTCATGGTCGCAGCCGCGGTCTGCGAGCAGGGCATCAGGCCGTCGGCGCGGGCGGCAGACCGGTCCCGCTACCCGCGGGATGCCCTGACCGTCGCCCGCCGGGTGCCCTCTCGTCCACTGCGCCGGCGCCATGGGCCTCCTCGGGACCGTCGTCATTCCCTACGCCGAGACGGAAGCCGCAGCCGACTCCATCGCGGCGGTCCTCCGCGTGACCTGCTGTGCCACGATCACCCGCGCCCGCGAGCGGTGCTGGTCCTAGGTCGGCAGGGCAGCTGGTTGCTACGCCACCTGGGGTTGTACGGGTAGGCCATGATGAGCGTCCGAGGGAGGGGCGGGCGGCGCCCGACCCGTACATACGGCAGGGGAGCTCCGTTTCCGCCATGCCGCCGCCTCCCAGCAGCGATACTGGATGCATGGACTCGACGATCACCGCCCCCCGCGCCGAGGTACTGCGGGACCGCTACCGCAGCCGACTGCCCGAGCGCTTGCATGAGCTGGCCGGCCCCGTCGAGGGCAACGTGGACCTGCCGCTCCACATCGTCTGGTCCGGGCGGACGAGCTACAGCCTGGACCGTCCGAAGTCCCGCATGACGCTCTACCGGACCGTCCTCGCCGAAGGACTGAGTGAGGACCTGGTGGCCCTCCTGCACCACCGGCTGCTCGCGGATCAGTGGCCCGTGCTGCGGCGCTTGATCAGTCCCTACATCCGCGAGGTCTGGGAGGACGCCTTCCCCGAGCTGCTCCGCACCGCTCCGGCCGACACGGCCGCCGCGTGAAGCTCACTCCGCTCCACGAGCGTCTCCTCGCCGACATCCTCGACCTCGGCTCCCCCTACCCCCTGGTCCTCACCGGCGGATATGCCGTGCAGGCCCACGGCCTGGTCGAACGCTTCAGCCGTGACCTCGACGTCGCCACCGAGAACCCCGCTCCGATGCAGGAGATCATCGCCTCACTCACAGCGGGCCTCAGCGCGCGCGGATGGCGTACCACGCACGTCCAGACCGATCCGCTCAGCGGCCGGTTCCTCGTCACCGATCCGGACACCGGCGAGGAGTGCGAGGTCGACGTCCTCAAGGAGGCGTTCTGGGCTCCGCCCGCCCAGACCCCCTACGGCCCCGTTCTTTCCCTCGACGACGTGATCGGCACCAAGGTCCGTGCCCTCGCCGACCGCGGCACCGTCCGCGACCTCATCGACGTCCAGGCTGCCTCCCGCCACCGCTCCACCGCCGACCTCGAATCCCTGGGCCGCCGTCGCGCCCACGACGAGTTCAGCCTCGAAGACCTCCGGGACCGGCTCATCGGCGCGGACTGGTACGAGGATGAGGACTACACCGCGTACGGGCTCACCCCCCGGCAGATCGAAGAACTCAAGGCGTGGGCGCTGGAGTGGGCGGAGGATCTGGGTGCGCGGATCCATGACGAGAACGCCTGAGAGGCGGTCATCGCGGCGAAACCGGGGTGCGGTAACGGTCAAACACTGCATCCCGCTCCCACTCCCAGGTCCAGTCCGGGTCCCGACGGTGGAACTCGGTAACAGCCAGCTCGAAGAATTGGTCGGAAGGCTTCCGGCTGGATCCATTGACTACCAGCGCTGACAGCATCGGCTCGGGACCGGTGCTGTCCCGGCGGCAGACGTCTGCCAGTAGAAGCGACATCATCCGGCCGTGGTAGTGCACCCGGTGCTCCGGTGCCACGGCCTCGCTCAGTGCCTTGTAGGTGTTGGTCCGGCCCTCTCGGGCCCACCCCTTCAGAATCGTCACCATGGCGTCCCGGGCAGCCATGTAGTCCGCATCTCCGTACTTCATCTGAGCCTCCTCCAGCCGACTGGAGCGACACGGTATCGAGTCGGGGCGGTGCCGAGGTTGGATCTGAAAAGTTGCCCGCTGCCGCCTCGGAGACGGAGGAGCGGGGACGTCCACCGCGACGTCCGGCGCGCCCCTCCGATTGTCAGTGCCGCCTCCTACGATCGCCGCTGATCAGCCTGCAGCAACGGAGGGGGTGTGATGGCCGAGATCCGTCGCGGCGAGCGAGGCAAGCAGAAGACCTGGCAGTGGCTCATGGTCCTGACGGCGCATCGAGGCCTGTGTGTCTACTGCGGTCGTTCTGCGGCCACCACGATTGACCACGAGAAGCCCATCATTGATACCGGAGCAGACGTCTGGTGGAACTTCGTTCCAGCCTGCGAAGACTGCAATCGCTGGAAGAGGGGCCGTACCGCGCGGCGATGGGTGGCCGACATGGATCTCCATCGCAGGTATCCGGAGGCAGGCTTCGCAACTCGAGGTATGCCTCCCAGGGTGTACGCCGGCATCACAAGACGTGTGGAGCGTGTGCAGCGAGAGAGAGCCGACATGGACCGGCGCGAAAGGTTCCAACTGCACTACGGCAGTGAGAAGCACCGGAACAAGGCAGAGTGGTTCGAGATCCTCGATCGCTGCAAGGCCGAGCTGCGAGGCTACCCCCACTATCCTTGGCGGACGCCGAAACTGAGGACTTCGCGGACCGTCTGTACGCGCCTGATCTGCTGCGGTTATCAGCATCCCAAGGCAAAGCATTTGGTGGCTTTCCTGGAACCTGAGGAGTGAACCGCCCCGGTTCGGATGGAGACTCGATTTCATGAAAGGATCGAGTCATGGCACGACCTTCCCGTTACCCACTTGAGCTCCGCCGTCGTGCGGTGCGCATGGTCGCCGAGGTGCGCGACGACTATCCGAACGAGACGGCCGCTTTGCAGGCGGTGACCGAGAAGCTCGGCATCGGCTCTCGCGAGACGCTGCGGAACTGGGTGAAGCAGCAGGAGATCGACGCGGGGACGCGTCCGGGGACGACGACGGAGGAGTCCGCCCAGCTCAGGGCGTTGAAGAAGGAGAACGCCGAGCTGAAGCGGGCCAACGAGATCCTGAAGGCCGCGGCGAGTTTCTTCGCGGCCGAGCTCGACCGGCCACACACACGCTCGTAGCGTTCATCGACGAGCACCGGGACCGCTTCGGCGGCGTCGAGCCGATCTGCAGGACCCTCACCGAGCACGACTGCAAGATCGCCCCTTCCACCTATTACGCCCACAAGAAACGCCTGGCTGCCCCTTCTGCCCGTGCCGTGCGGGACGCGGAACTCAAGGAGTTGATCCGCCAGGTCCACACCGACAACTACCGCGTCTACGGGGCCCGGAAGATCTGGCGGGAGCTGAGCTGGCAGGGTCACACGGTGGCCCGCTGCACCGTCGAACGGCTGATGCGCGAGCTGGGCATCGCCGGCGCCGTCCGCAGCAAGAGGGTCATCACCACGATCCCGGACCAGCAGGCCGAGCGGGCGCCGGACCGGGTGGACCGCGACTTCGTCGCCGGCGCACCGAACCGCTGCTGGGTCGCGGATTTCACGCACGTGGCGACCTGGGCCGGGGTGGTCTACGTCGCCTTCGTCGTGGACACCTTCTCCCGCCGGATCGTCGGCTGGTCCGCCGCGACGTCGAAGGAGACCCAGCTCGTCCTGGACGCTCTGGAGATGGCACTGTGGCAGCGCGACCGCGATGAATATCCTTATGTTCGGGGCGAGTTGATACATCACAGCAACGCGGGCAGCCAGTACACCAGTTTCAAGCTGGCCGAACACCTGGACGCGGCCGGCATCGCGGCCTCGATCGGCTCTGTCGGAGATGCGTACGACAACGCCCTGATAAAGAGCACGATCGGCCTGTTCAAGACCGAGTTGATCAAGCCGCGGCGGCCCTGGAAGACCCTCTCCCAGGTCGAGCTGGCCACCGCCGAGTACGTCGACTGGTACAACCACCGCCGACTCCACGGTGAGATAGGCCATGTCCCACCCGTCGAGTACGAGACCAACTACTACACAGAACTCACAAAACCCCAGCTCACAACCACAATCTGAAGTCTCTACCGAACCCGGGGCGGTTCACCTTCATCTGTCTCCCCTCAGCTGGTGACGAACGTTCCAGAATCGGGTGGCTGAGGAGGCACGACAACGCGGTCCGGGAGAATGGCGTGATCCACACGCTGTATAGGCTAGATTGACGCACTGTAGTTGGACGGTGAGGGGTTCGCTTCTGAGGGGCCCGTGCAGAGAGTGGGGTCGTTGCGTAGCGATTCAGGTCCTTGCACCGCCCTCCTTTAGGGCCCTTCTCGGGTTGTCGTCCGAGCACGCGTTGTGGAGAGCTGAGCTTGCAGGGGGGAGCCGCGCAGCGCCCGGCGGCACTGCGCGGCCAATGTCGGTGGCAACGTCTAGAGTGCGGCACATGTCTGCCTCGTCAACTGAGCTCAAGGCTGAGGAGCCCCTGGCGCCGGTGTACCCCTTCAATGCGCCAGGGGAGCCGATCACCCTCTACGACGGACCCATTGGACCGGCCGGGGCTGAGGTGCCCGGGGTTGTCCAGTACGACTGCTCCCCGAAGCCCGGGATCTCTTGGCGGTTGCGTACCGAAGACTATGACCCCACCTCTATGGACAGGACTGAGCTGAGTCTGCTCAACCCTGGCATCGAACTGCCGGTGTCCGCCAGAGACGCTGTGAGCGGCTGGTCCAACGGCACTTCCTACGGAGACCCCACCGCCCCGCTCGACCGTGTTGTTGCCCACTGGTTCAATCTGCCCCGATGGCGTGGATCAGCCCACCTCGAGGCTCATGCTGCTGATGGGACGCCGCGACTGGTGTCGGCCGGACGCAGTGTGTATGAGGCGGACGGGTGGAGGATCACGCTCGACGTCCGCCCCGATCACAAGGCCGTCTTCTCTGATGTGCGCCAGGCCGACGTCTACGTCATGACTCACGTGATGGAGATCCGTCGGCTGGACGGAGCCACGTTCACGGCCGCCGAGGTCACCCCGGTTCTCAGTGCGTTGCACGTCGGACTGTCCTTCGCGCTCGGCCGGTGGGTCGCCCCCGCCCTGCCCGTCGGCCTGAACGACCAGGAGCATACGGTGTGGGGCCAGTGGGGCCCGATGCTCTGCGACCCAGCACGCCGCATCAGCTCCGGCTGGTGGTACCCCGAAGACCAGAAGTCCTTGGCAGATCTGCTGGCCTGCCTCCTGCCCACCTTCCGCGATCCCGGCAAGGGGCAGGCGCTTCGCCTGCAGATGCAGTACGCGATCACTGCCATAGTCGATCGAGGGTTCGTCGAGCAGCGGATCATGAGCGGAGCTGCGGGACTGGAGCATGTGATGTGGCAGGAACTCGTGCTCAGCGGGCGGCTCACGGAAGCCGAGTACACATCCCGCGCACGGCCGGCTCATGACAAACTGCGTATGGTCCTGACGGAGTCCGGGGTCAATCTGAGGGTGCGCGCAGACCGTCTGCCAGCAGCCGCTGCTTATGCGGCCAGACAGCGGGTAGACAGCACTCGGCCGGCGGACGGCGCCGACGTCGTCACCCGAGTCCGTAACCGTCTCGTGCATCCCAAGGAGACACAAGAGCCCGTCTACGGGGTCAAAGGACTGGTCACCGACACCTGGCTCCTGACTCGCCACTACCTCGCGCTGCTGGTGCTCCGCTCGATCGGCTACCGAGGCTCCTACCAGGACCTCTCCAGGACCAACAGGTGGGTCGGTGAGACCGAGCCCGTCCCATGGGCGTGAGGTCGAGCAAGCCTTCAGGAGCCGACAGCGCTCTTTCCGGGCTTGGAGGCCCCTGCGGTCGTACGAGGTGCTGGGCGACATTGTTGCGGCTGATGTCCTGCGAAGTCGCAGCCTCGCGGATCGTGCGCTACCGCATCCTCTATTGATGACGGCGGCGTCCGAGTCCCGATTCGGTGACCGGAGGCCGACTGTGGCCTCCAGCCATGCCAACCTTTGGCACCGGGATGAAGCCGCGAACTTGAAGGTGCCCCGTGTGGGAGATAGAGGCGGATCAGCACCTCTGATGGGAATTCTTGAAGACGGCCAGGGCTGCTCGTCGCCCCGCTCGGTCAGGGGGTCAACAGAGTGGGGAGTGGCAACGAGCATGGAGAGCCCGACACTGAGGAACACCAGAGCGGAGATCAGTTCATCCCTGCTGGGTGCTGGCAAACGGTGGACGAGGTCGGTCAGTGGCTACGGGGCGCGTGCATGATCACGGCCATCCCCGCGAGGCACACCAGGGCGCCGATCACGTCCCAGCGGTCGGGCCGGTAGCCATCGGTGACTATGCCCCCAGGCGATCGACCCGGCCACGAAGATCCCGCCGTACACGGCGAGGATACGCCCAGAGTTGTCGTCGGACTGGAAAGTGGCCGCCACCCCATACAAGCCCAGCGCGATGACGCCAGCGCCGATCCAGATCCAGCCCTGGTGCTCGCGAAGCAACAGTCAAGAGCTGTGGATGGGACCTTTCGACGGGGTGATCTCAGCAGCCGCGAGCCGGGCGTTTTCGCGCACCTTCGAGGCGGTATTGGCGGACAACAGTGCGGCGGTAACCCCCAGCGTGACAACATCAACGCATGGGCATCTTCAACTCCATCGCGCGTGGCCTCGGTAGCCTCCGCCCGCTGTCCGACGCGGAACTCGCAGACGAACGCGAGGCGCTGCGAGAGCGTTACGTATCCGCTGGGGATGTCAACGAAGCGGATAAACTGTACGACGAGCTGCACCGCTACGACGCAGAGATGATTCGCCGTGCAAACGAGGCCTATGCCCGCGAGAACCCGAACCCACCAGAGCCCAGGCATCGCGAGCACGGGTGGTACCTGCCGAACGACGACTAGGCGGGCGTCTACAGGTGACGAGTAGGTTCTTTTGCATGCAGTTCCGGCGAACCCGCCTACAGCGCAGGGTCGTTGGGCGACAAGCTCTGCATGCTGGCACCGATCCCCCCTCCTCCACCGTCGCAGCGGAGCGTCATCATCAAGAAGCCCCGCAGCCTGGCCCGACGGCTCATGCAGGAGGCCGGCAGCGGGCCGATGCCCGTTCTTGCCCTGCGCATCCAGCACCGCGCCCGCGCCACCGCCAATGACTTCCTTCGCGAGCACGGGTACCGTGAACACCGGCTCTACGTCCTGGAGATCGCAGGACACACACCCCGCATCAAGATCGGGTACAGCAGCGCTCCATGGGAACGCCTCACCTGGCACATCGGGGAAGCCAATCGCTGGCAACACACGCTGATCCAGGCCCATTTCTCCGACGCTCTGCCCGACAAGGCCACGGCCAAAAGCGCCGAGCAGCAGGCGCACGCGTTCATGAGCAAGTTCTATGACTGCGTGCCGGGCTCTCCGGAGATGTTCGTTGCCAGTGACTTCCGCGCCGGGAAGACCTGCGTGGAGACTGCCGTGGCCTGTGCGCTGTGTGGACGGTCGGAGCAATAGTCAAGATCTGTGGACCGCTGAAGTCATGGCGCCACACACGCGAAGGCGGCCAGGCCCCCGAGCGCCTTCGGGGCGCGGTGGGGGCGGTGGGCAGCAGCAAGGTCCGGCATGGCAGTTCTCCTCGGCGAACTCGGTGAAGGGGATGGAATAGCAGGCGCTGAACGCGCACACGGTCAGGTCGTCGCGGCCCGCCGCGACGGCGGCGACCAGGGCGGTGCGGATGGTGGCCAGGTCGGCGATCTTCGCGTCGACCTCGGCGAGCTTGGCCGCAGCACGTTCCTGGAGGCCCGCCACGGGGCAGCCGTGGCGGTGGCGGCCGGCCTCCAGCAGCTCGGCGACCTCCTCCAGCGTGAACCCGAGCCGCTGGGCCGCCTTGATCACCCCCAGCGCGGTCACCGCCTCCTCGCCGCACAGGCGGTGACCGCCATGCTTCGTTCCGGCTCGGCCAGCAGGCCGCGCCGCTCGTAGTAGCGCAGCGTCTGCACGTTCACCCCGGCCGCCTCGGCGACCTGCCCGCTGCGCAGGCCCGAGCTCAGGGAGACTCCTGCGAGGCAGCGGTCCGCGCCGCCAGGGCGTCCAGGACCGCCTCGCGCGCCGGGTCCACTGAAATGTCCAGAGAGATCAAGTCCTCGCCCGGGGTGGCGGTCAAGGTGAAGAACGAGCAGCGGCCGCTCTCACGCTCCGCCAGGGCACGGACCCGCTCCTCAACGCCCCAGGTCCAGGCGCAGCCGGAGCGGCTGCGGCCGGGACAGCGACGTCAGCCGCTGGGACAACAGCGCATCCCACTCCGCGACCCGCAAGGGCCGCTCCTCGGTGGGCAGCGTGCAGGACTGGGGCACCCATGCCAGATCACTCATCGCACTCACTCCCGTCATCACGCCCCCGAGGGCGGGGGCACCTTCAACGGTAAACCTGTACCTAGGTGCAGGTTTCAAGTCTTGGGTGCGGCTACAGGTGGGGAGATCCACTGAGCATGTGTGGGGTGGGCCGAGTATGGGGTGGCCAATTTCAAAGAGCCCCATCACCTCGCCGGAACGTGCTCCCTGGCGCCGGAGCCGGTCCTGGGCGAACACAAGGCCGGCTGCCCCCGCACCCCGGGGGCCCCGCGGCGGGGTCATTCCTCCATACGCTGCAGGTCGGCCGCCCGGTGGTCACCCGCGGACGCCAACCCGTCGACGAGGCGTCGCCACCGTGCGGTCTGGTCCGGTGTCATGGCATCACGTGAGTGAAGCGTCCGGAGCCAGTCGGGGAGGTACCAGCACCTGTTCGCGGCGATGCGATGGTTGCCGTCCATCAGTCGCTCCGCCAGGCGGAGTCCCGTGTCCCTCTGCCATGTGAGCGGGGCGCACTTGCCGAGTTGTGCGAGTGTATCGAGGGCCTTCGGTTCCTGACGGGCGAGTACTGTCCAGCGGTCCAGGAGGCTGGTGAGGATGTCGGGATGGAGCCAGTCCTGCCGGGCGCGAGCCAGGGTCGCGTCGATGTCGGTGTCACTTATGTCGATTTCGGGCGCGGGCAGGAGCGACCCCAGCGCGAGGCCGTCCCAGTGGTGGCTGGTGCGTAGCCCGGTGCCGTCGCCGATGGCGTCGAGGGCGGCCTCCATGACGACGGGCCAGACGGCAGGGAGGGACGGGCGCAGGCCGTCGTCGTAGGTGAAGAGTACGGCGAGGTCGCGGAGGAACTGGTGCAGGGCGCGGCTGTTAGCGGCGAAGTGCTGTGCGTGTGCTTTGAGCGGCTCGGTGTTGCCACTGACCGCTAGGTCGACAATGACGCGCGCGCTTCGCTTGCTGTGCCGGTTCTCGTACCCCTCCTTGGCCCAGTGGTCGGTGGCGCGGGCGTGGGCGGCGAGCAGGGTTTCGGTGAGTCTGTTCGCCCGATCCGCCACGCAACTGTCGCTGAGGGATGCCGCGCCGGCGGCCACGAGCGGGGGGATCAGCGAGATCAGGTACAGCTGTTCCGTATCGACCTCGGGCAGCGTTCGCTCGTAGGGGCCGTCGAGCCGGGGACGCTCCCGTGTGCCAGTCTTCGGGTCCCAGTCGCCCAGTCGACAGTCCCGCAGTCCCGCCTCCACGGCGTCTAGCGCCACCTGGTGGCGGCACGGGCCCGGCTGTCGGTCGGTGTCGCATGGCGCGGCCCAGACGCATTCGAGAGCCCGGGCGAACGCCATGCGCACCTCGTCGAAGTGGTTCGTGCTGCAGCGGGTCAAGACGTCGATGATCGCCTGCCGGTCGAGGACGGCGTCGTCGGAGGTCACCGCTAGGAGTGCCGCCAGGCCGGTCGCTGCGGACCGGTCGGCCCCCATCGAGTAGTAGGAGGAGGCGGCGTACCCGGTACGGCTCGGTTCGGTGATCGCCTCGATCAGGACGGTCGTCGCCCATCGCAGGTCGTCGACCGGAACCCGGAGCCGTCCGCGAGCCTGTGCGACGGCAGCGGTGGCGGCGACGGCGGCGATCGGGTTAAGCCGGTCGACAGGAAGACCGGGTGTGTCGTCGCCCAAGGACCGCGCCTCGGCTATGTCGGCCAGAAGCGTGTCGGGAGGGGCGGTGCGACCGTCGGATCCGGCGTAGGTGTTCTGCAGGCGCAGGGCCCGGCCAGCCCGGTCGAGCATCTCGGTGTCGGGCCGCATGCGAGTCGCCAGCGGCTCGGGATGCTGGTACTGCACGGTCAAGTTGCCGGATCCGGCGGTTTCCAGGCGGAAGTTCTCAGGCCTGAACGTCGCTGCCCACACCTGCACCGAGGCGAGGAAGTGGTCGGCCTCCGAGTCGTCCTGGGAGTCGGCGACCATTTCCTCCGCGCGGCGGACGAGTTCCTCTCCGGTGGCCGCGAGCTCGTCCACCCGGCCCTGGTCCCCCGAGAGGACCGCGCGCATAGTGAGTTCGGCGGCGACATCGCGCGGGCTGCTTCGGCGACGGGACCGCCCCACGAGATCGGTCTCGTCCGGGCCTTGTACGTGCAGTACTCCTTCACCGGCGACTCGCACGAACTCCAGCTGCCACACGTTCGGATCCCGCATCCAGGGGATCAACAGATCGCCGGCCTGCTCCAGATGGCGCACCAGGAACCCGACGGCCAGACCGGGCATGGCCAAGTTGTTGCAGTCGCGCAACAAAAGCTCCACGACCTGGGCGGGAGAGATGCCGACGACGGCCACGAGTTGGTCCGCGAGGCGCTCGACCGCGAGCAGCGCGCTCACGCACGGGTACGGGCCGATCGACCCTCCCCGGTACCAGGCCCAGACGTGTTCATCCCCGACGCAGTGCCGAACTCCCACTCCCGGCAGATCCAGTTCTGCTCCGGTCGGCTCGTCAGCGGGTGCTCGGACATCGTCGCCGTGCACCCCGACCCGGACGGCCGCAGCGTGGTCGAGCATCCGGTTGATCAGAGCCAGTGCAGGGAGGGTGTGCGCCTTCAGGAGCGGCCAGAAGGGCCCCCGATACCACCCCGCCATCTGTTCGGTGATGCTTCCGCGGGCGAGGTGATGTCGGATGCCGTCGTCGAACGGGTACGAGTGGGACCAGCCGTATCTGTCCTCCTCAGGGTCGTGCTGTTCGATGTAGTAGGACTCGGCCAGGGCCAGCAGCAGATCCGGCTGATGCCTGGCCATCTCCGTCGCGGCCCAGAAGCTCTCCACGGCGGGCTCGAGACGCGCACCGTCGTCGTCGGCGATTCCCCTGAGGAACGCCTCGGCGCGCCTGTCGAGGTCGGTGCCGAGCATCGCCAGGGCTTCCACTGCGAATTCGTCCGAGTGCTCCGTATCGGATGCGAGCACGCGGTCCCGCAGCGCCTGCCGGATCGGGACTGGCTCGCTTGTCTCGGCCTGCACTAGTCCATACAGCCACGCCAGCACCAGTTCGCGGACTCTGCGGCCCACGTCGTGGGCGGTCCGTGAGTCGCTGTCGGAGCCGGTGTCGTGTGGGTGGCAGAAGGCCAGCTCGACCAGGGGCGCGAGTATCAGCGGGTCGCCGACGCCATGGGGCGCGTAACGCTGCATGGCCAGCCGGATTACCGTGCGCAAGCCGGCTTGCTGGTCCATCTGCAGCGCGGGCCATACACGGTCGAGTACCTTTCCGGCGGCACCGAGGGTGAGCACTGCCTCCCACGGCACGTCCGACCACCGCTCGCCGTGGTCGGACGCGATCCCGTCGAAGACGGTGCGCAGGTGGGCGAGCGACCGTTCGACGTCATCGGCGCCGAGTAGATGGGCCTGGCACGCGATGCGTGCGGCACGCAGCGCCCAGCGCGGCGCGTCGGCGGTTGAGAGGAGAGCGAAGCCGTCCGTGACGAGCAGCCGCACCACCGCCATGTCTCGCACGAGATCGCTGGCGAACCGATCAGACGGGCTCCAGGCGCTGGTCGCGCCGAGCGGTGCCAGCAGACCGTCGGAGCGCAGGGAGGGCAAGGCGGCCGGGTCCGGTGGCACGGCGGTTTCGCGGGTAAGTAGTTGGCGTCTGGCCAGTGCCTGGAGAGACTGGTCGCGAGCGTCGGGGGAGGGGCCTCCCGCCGTCATCATCTCTCCGCGGCGTACAAGGTTGCGCCAGACGGCGGCGAACAGGTCGGCCTCCGACGCCGCTCCCTGAGGGGCCGCCACGCCCGGGCCCGCGCGCAACAGCATGTCCACCAGACCAGGTCTGCCCAGCAACCACCGCGTCCGCTCGTCACCGGCCCACTGCCGCAGCTGCGGAAAGACCTCGACGAGCCGCGTGGTCTCGGCTGTAGTCAGCTGGGGGACCTCGTGCTCGCGGACGAGATCCTCGACGATTCCGCCGTCCTGCGCCACGCTCTCCGCAGCCTGAACGAGCACGTCACGTGCGGCTCCCGAACCGTCGGCACGGGTGACCGCCACCACGCCGAGTCCGGCGGCCATGGCCGCCCGCGCGAGGTCCGAGAGCAGCTGGGCACGTCCTTCCAGCACCGACTCCGCGCCGTCGACGACCAGCAGACGCCCCTTACCCACCGCAGAGGCACCCAGCACCGCGGCGAGGCGGGCGCCGAGCAGCGCCTCGAATTCCGCAAGCGTTGCGGGGATCTCCCGCAGGTTCAGCACGGTGACCGCGACTCCATCGGCTCGCAGCCGCCCAGCGGTACGCAGGGCCAAAGCCGACTTGCCGGCGTCGGGCTCCCCGTGGACGACCAGCGCGGTCGCCCGCGAGGCGACCGCCCTCGCTTCGGCGGCCAGAGCATTTCCGGCTTCGGCGCGCTCCAACTCGAGGTTCTCGCCGGCACCGGTCAACCGGAACCGGACGAGGTTCTCGGCCGTCTCCGACAGGGCGTCGAGGGCACGCCACGCCGGGGCGTAGGACGGGGAGCGGTCAACGACCGCAGCCCCAGAGAGCTGCCTTCGGAGCATGCTCTCGGTGACGGTGGCCGCTGTCGGGGCGTAACTCCGAGACAGTCTCCCCAGAGCTTCGAACAGGGTGGCGGAACCCTCCACAGAGGCATCGGGGACGACACTCCGCAGGCGGGCCACAGCCGCCGTACGGTCGGACTCGTCGGCCCCCTCCAGCCTCAGTTGCCGCAACCAGAGCACGTGCAGGAATCGCCAGGTCAGTTCGGCGGCAGGCCTTTCAGTACTCACCTTCGGACTGCTGGCTGCCTGAGCGATCAACGCGTCCAGATGGCTCAGCCGCCTGCGAATCGCTTCAGTCGTGCGTCCCGGCTGCTTCACTACCGCGCGGAACGACTCCTCGTCGGGCTGCCCCCGTGCGATCACGGCCAGCTCATGCACCTGCCGTACGGCAGGACTGGTGCTGGCCACAGCGAGCGCCAGCCGCCAATGCCCCGCGCCGGCCTCGGCCCAGTGATCCGTGACGATCCGCAGGTAGGACACGAGTAGGTCCGCCGTGGAGTCGTCGCTGGTCGTGAATGCCGGGGCCCGGCGCACACCGATCGACAACCGCCGCTGTGCTCCGTCGGCCGTGTCCCCAACGACGATCAGGTCGTCCACGGGGCTGAAACTGCTGTCCTGGAAGCGTACGGACACCGGCGTCACGTCATCACCCAGTGCCGGTACGGGATCGCCGAGGAGGAGGTGCGCCAGCAGGACGGCACCGAAGTCGTGCTCCAAGACCGTGCCACCGCCGCCGGTCGCGTACGGGCTGGCCACCTGCTCTGCTGCGTCGCGCCCCACCATCTCCGCATCATAGGACGCGCCACCGACAGTACAGGCGGGCACGACGTCGCGCGGTTCGGTGCCACGACCCGTCTCAGGCGAGGAGGTTGAAGGCAGTCTTCTCCAGGAGGGCGTTGGTGTTCGTATCGTGGCCGAGGCCGAGGCCGAGGGCGAGGATCTGGTACGGGAGGGCGGCGGGCCGCTCCGTGAGGCGGGCGGAGCCGCCGGTCATGGGTAGCAGCCCGAACGCATTCGGGTAGCGGTCCTCTGCACCGGCGGTGCAGAAGTCCGTCTCGTCCGGGCGGCGCGGCTCGTCGAGGAACGAAGGGCGCGGCCCCTTGAGCAGTGACCCGATGGCACCCCCAAATCTCCTGATATGCCGTCAGGTAAGTCAGCGTTTCGTCAGCATCGATCCTGGCAAGTTCCGCGAAGAGCGTTCGAGTAGGTGCACCTTCGACGAGCCACAACAGCCGTGTTCGCGCTGAAGCCCAGGCAGGAGCCTGCTCACCGAAGTGAAGCGATGTTCCTCACAATCTTCGACTCAGGCGCGTGCCAGTTGTAGAGTGATACCGCCCTTGACCTGCAGAAAGCCGGCAGGGAGCCGTCTTCCAGGAGTCCAAAGTGCTGCGTACTCTGTTCAAGTCCAAGATCTAGCGTTTGGGTGTTTTCGCAGGTCAGGGCCCTGATCGGCGCCTTCAGGTCAGCAAACGGTCAGCATCGGGTCGGACGGTGTCCGGCTTGCCGACCTGCATCCGCGGCAGGGATCTGCCGCTCCGCCCGGCGCCCTGGTCGGAAGGAATTTCGCCTCGAACGCGCTCGGCCACGGCATACCGGTCACTGACGTGGCGGAGTGAATGGGTCACAAGTCGATCGAGGAGGCCTATCGCACGTATCGCCATCTGATGCCGGGCGGCATCAACTGGGCTCTCCTTCAACGGGCGGCCGAAACGGGACCGTTCGACTGAACGGTGGACGCGGGACCCGTAGCGGCCAGTGCGGGCTCGGGCGGTGGCGGAAGCGGAGGCGCGGTCGGAGCACGTGTGGACGACGCGCCGGAACTGGCTGAAACGTTTCAAAGAGATGGATGTGAACGGAATTTATGGGTGCAGTCGCGGGCCGTCAATAGGTATGCCGCAGACCTCCGGAAGGCTTCGCGTCTTTCCGCGGGAGCGGCTGCGCCGGCACAGCTCGACGGTCACGGTGAATGCCCTCGTGAACGAGTGGCGAGAGCGCGGTTCCTCGTTCCCGATGCGGGGAAGACGGGCCGGAGAGCGCTCAGGAACTGCGACGTCCGTGTCACAGGCGGGGCGGATGGCGACGAGGCCCCGCACCGGTGACAGGTGAGTCACCGGCGCGGGGGCCTCGTGCGTTCGGCGTCGTCCGAGACGACCGCCTACCGCCGGGCGGCGGCGTCGTAGCTCTCAGCGGTCTGCCGCGGTCTGCCGGGTGCTTGCCGCCGTCCTGGACGGCACCGCTCCAGCCGCGACGCCACCGGTTCCATCCGTGCCCCCGACCGAGGAAGGCTCACTGCACGTTCGCGCATGTCTTGCGTACGTACCCGCGGGCCCCGGGTGTGCGGACCTCCACGTCGCGTTGAACGATGCTGAACTTCTTCGACCACCCCTTGCAGGCCGCCTTTATGCCCTTGTCGGCGTATTCGATGTCGATGACGTTGTTGCCGAAGTACTTCTGGAAGTCGACGCACTCGCGGTTGCCGTCACCCTCGTTGTCCTCGTAGGCGCCACACTCCTCCGCGATGGCGAAGTCGATGCCGAGGGAGGCGGCATGAGGCGCCAGTTCGCTGGTGTTCTTCTGCGCGATGGCAAGGTTGTCGGCGTGTGCGCGCTGGGCCAGTGCGGACATGAGGGCCTCGTTGTCCGCGGGCTTCAGCAGCTTGCGGGAACGCGAGTAGGAGTCGTAGTTGTCCGGCTCGATGGCGTCGAAGCCGTGCTGGGCGCACTGGTCGATCCAGGGTCCCAGCTTCCGCATGATGCCGTCGCGTTTGGCCGCGGTCGACGTGTCGAGCAGGGCCTCGTTCCAGTTGCCGTCCTTCACCACCTTGCCGTGGGAGTCACGGAGCAGCAGATCGGACCACTGGCCGTCGGCGCCCGTCTGCGCCTGGAAGGCGTTGATGTAGCAGATGTTGTACAGGCCTGCGGCGGGGCGGTCCTCGTGGTCCCGACTGACCACCTGGACCCCGTTGGGTGGAGTGTAGCTACCGCCGATCTGCTAGTCGAAGTTCGCGTTCTGCGGCGGCAACCGGACAGAACTGGCCCCGTGGGCGAAACTTCCGACCATCAGCGCCCCCGCTGCGAGGGCCACGGCGGCCGCGATGCCCGTACGCGAACGCCAGACCCGACGACGTGTGTGAGAGGCTGCTTTCATGGCAGTGTTTGCCTTTCCATAGGTTCACAGATGCAGATCAGTGCCTGCGGCGGACGTCTTTGCACGAGGAAGCCGTCGCGACGGGGTGCGTCCCGGTCCAGGGGGCTGCCGGCGCCGGAAGGCGTCCGGCGCGGCACCGGCCGACCGGCTGTCGGCGGGGGCGGGCGTTCGTCCGTGCAGACCGGCCCACGTTCCCGCGCCACGACGTGAGATCAACTGGACGGGGAAGCGCGGCTCCTGGCCAAAGACGCCGGGGACACGGATCCAGGCGTTGTCCCATCAGTGGGCCACGCGGTGCCCCGGGCTCGTCCCGGACGCCGGTGTGCCGCCACCGACGTCCTCCGGCCGTGTGGCACGCGGACGGTACGCCCGGGTTGCGAGAGCCGGGCCAGCCCGTCGCATCCGCTACTTGCGGGGACCGGCCCGTTCACTGCATGGGCTCCTCCTTGTTCTCCGCGGGCGGGGGGGGGGGGGGAGGGGGGGGGGGGGGGGGGGGGGGGGGGGGGGGGGGGGGGGGGGGGGGGGGGGGGGGAG
>NZ_JBVIIE010000064.1:0-51411 GCF_055569945.1 Streptomyces sp. NPDC031340 | reverse complement strand
CCCCCCCCCCCCCACCCCCCCCCCCCCCCCCCCCCCCCCCCCCCCCCCCCCCCCCACCAACCCCCCCCCCCCCCCCCCCCCCCCCCCCCCCCCCCCCCCGCCGTGCGTGCTACCGCCTGTGCTGGGAGTCCGCCACCGTCACCTCGACGCGCTGGAATTCCTTCAGCTCGCTGTAGCCGGTCGTGGCCATGGCCCGGCGCAGCGCGCCGAAGAAGTTCATGGAGCCGTCGGGGGTGTGCGACGGGCCCGTCAGGACCTCCTCGATGGTGCCGACCGTGCCCAGGTCGACCTTCTTGCCGCGCGGCAGCTCCTCGTTGACCGCCTCCATGCCCCAGTGGTGGCCCTTGCCGGGCGCGTCCGTCGCGCGGGCCAGCGGGGAGCCCATCATCACCGCGTCGGCGCCGCAGGCGATGGCCTTGGGCAGGTCGCCGGACCAGCCGACGCCGCCGTCCGCGATCACGTGCACGTACCGCCCGCCGGACTCGTCCATGTAGTCGCGGCGGGCGGCGGCCACGTCCGCCACCGCCGTCGCCATCGGGACCTGGATGCCCAGCACGTTGCGCGTGGTGTGCGCGGCTCCGCCGCCGAAGCCGACCAGCACACCCGCGGCGCCCGAGCGCATCAGGTGCAGGGCCGCCGTGTACGTGGCGCAGCCGCCGACGATCACCGGCACGTCGAGTTCGTAGATGAACTGCTTCAGGTTCAGCGGCTCGGCCGCGCTGGAGACGTGCTCCGCCGAGACCGTGGTGCCGCGGATGACGAAGATGTCCACGCCCGCGTCGACGACCGCCTTGGAGAACTGCGCGGTGCGCTGCGGGGAGAGCGCGGCCGCGGTGACCACGCCCGAGTCGCGCACCTCCTTGATCCGCGCGCCGATCAGCTCCTCCTTGATGGGGGCGGCGTAGATCTCCTGGAGGCGGCGGGTCGCCACGTCGGCGTCCAGCCCGGCGATCTCGTCGAGCAGCGGCTGCGGGTCCTCGTACCGCGTCCACAGGCCCTCGAGGTTGAGCACACCGAGACCGCCGAGCTCGCCGATGCGGATCGCGGTGGCCGGGGAGACGACCGAGTCCATGGGGGCGGCCAGGAAGGGCAGCTCGAAGCGGTAGGCGTCGATCTGCCAGGCGATCGAGACCTCCTTCGGGTCCCGCGTACGGCGGCTGGGGACGACGGCGATGTCGTCGAAGGCGTACGCCCGGCGGCCGCGCTTGCCGCGCCCGATCTCGATCTCAGTCACGTCTGTGGCCTTTCCCTGATGCGTTGCAGCCCTTCCAGTATCGCCGACGGGCACGACAAGGGCGGCCCCGGATGTCCCGGGACCGCCCTCGGAGTGCCTCACGCATGCGTGCCCAGTGCGTCACGCCCTGCTGTAGTTCGGCGCCTCGACCGTCATCTGGATGTCGTGCGGGTGGCTCTCCTTCAGCCCCGCCGACGTGATCCGCACGAACTTGCCCCTGGCCTGCAGCTCGGGGACGGTCCGGCCGCCGACGTAGAACATCGACTGGCGCAGGCCGCCGACCAGCTGGTGGACGACCGAGGAGAGCGGGCCGCGGTAGGGCACCTGGCCCTCGATGCCCTCGGGGATCAGCTGCTCGTCGGAGGCGACGCCCTCCTGGAAGTAGCGGTCCTTGGAGAACGACTTGCGGTCGCCGCGGGACTGCATGGCGCCCAGCGAGCCCATGCCGCGGTACGACTTGAACTGCTTGCCGTTGATGAACAGCAGCTCGCCCGGCGACTCCTCGCAGCCGGCCAGGAGCGAGCCCAGCATCACCGTGTCGGCGCCCGCGACCAGGGCCTTCGCGATGTCGCCGGAGTACTGCAGGCCGCCGTCGCCGATGACCGGCACGCCGGCGTCCTTCGCGGCCTGCGCGGCCTCGTAGATGGCGGTGACCTGCGGGACGCCGATGCCGGCGACGACGCGGGTCGTGCAGATGGAGCCGGGTCCGACGCCGACCTTGATGGCGTCGGCGCCCGCGTCGACGAGCGCCTGGGCGCCGTCGCGGGTGGCGACGTTGCCGCCGATGACGTCGACGGAGGAGTTCGACTTGATCTTGGCGATCATGTCGCCGACCAGCCGGGAGTGACCGTGCGCGGTGTCGACGACGATGAAGTCGACGCCCGCCTCGATCAGCGCCTGGGCGCGCTCGAAGGCGTCGCCGGCCACACCGACCGCCGCGCCGACCAGCAGACGGCCCTCGGCGTCCTTGGCGGCGTTCGGGTACTTCTCCGCCTTGACGAAGTCCTTGACCGTGATCAGGCCCTTGAGGACGCCCTCGTCGTCGACCAGCGGCAGCTTCTCGATCTTGTGCTTGCGCAGCAGCTCCACGGCCTCGACGCCGGAGATGCCGACCTTGCCGGTGACCAGCGGCATCGGCGTCATGACCTCGCGGACCTGGCGCGAACGGTCGGTCTCGAAGGCCATGTCGCGGTTGGTGACGATGCCGAGCAGCTTCTTGTTGCCGTCGGTGACCGGTACGCCGCTGATGCGGAACTTGGCGCACAGCGCGTCGGCCTCGGCGAGGGTGGCGTCCGGGTGCACCGTGATCGGGTCGGCCACCATGCCGGACTCCGAGCGCTTCACCAGGTCGACCTGGTTGGCCTGGTCCTCGATGGAGAGGTTGCGGTGCAGAACGCCGACACCGCCCTGGCGGGCCATCGCGATCGCCATGCGCGACTCGGTGACCTTGTCCATGGCGGCGGACAGGAGCGGGATGTTCACCCGCACGTTCTTGGAGACGTACGAGGCGGTGTCGATCTCGTCGGGTGCCATGTCCGACGCGCCCGGCAGCAGCAGCACGTCGTCGTAGGTCAGCCCGAGTGTCGCGAATTTTCCGGGCACTCCGTCGACGTTGGCAGTCATGACACCTTCCCCAAATGGCCTTGCTCGGTGCGGATGTCCATGCTAACGGGAAGCTCGGCTGTCCCATTCCACGGTTTGAGGCCCGCATGGGCTTCGTATGTTCGTATGTTCCTACGGGAGCGGCTCGTCTTTTCCTACGGAAGTGGCGCACCGCCTGTTCAACTGAGAGGCGCCTACTGCTCGGCGAGGGCGCGCAGCCGGCTCAGCGCCCGGTGCTGCGCGACGCGCACGGCTCCGGGTGACATTCCCAACATCTGGCCGGTCTCCTCGGCCGTGAGGCCCACCGCGATGCGCAGCAGCAGCAGTTCCCGCTGGTTCTCGGGCAGGTTGGCCAGCAGTTTCTTGGCCCACTCGGCGTCGCTGCTGAGCAGCGCGCGCTCCTCGGGGCCCAGCGAGTCGTCCGGGCGCTCCGGCATCTCGTCGGACGGGACGGCCGTCGAACCGGGGTGCCGCATGGCCGCGCGCTGCAGGTCGGCGACCTTGTGGGCGGCGATGGCGAAGACGAACGCCTCGAAGGGGCGCCCGGTGTCCTTGTAGCGCGGCAGGGCGAGGAGGACGGCGACGCAGACCTCCTGCGCCAGGTCCTCGACGAAGTGGCGCGCGTCGCCGGGCAGGCGGGACAGCCGGGTGCGGCAGTAGCGCAGGGCGAGGGGGTGGACATGGGCGAGCAGGTCGTGCGTGGCCTGCTCGTCCCCGTCGACGGCACGGTGGACGAGCGCACCGATCGCCCCCGCGGCGCCCGCCGCCTCGTCCTCGCGCATCGGTCCATGGTGCCTTGCGGCCGCGCGGTCCGCGGCACCGCGCCCGATGTTGTGCACCGAAGCGTTATGAGCAGGTGCGCCGGCACTCATCCCCTGCGCCCTCCCCTTCCGCTCGACCGACTCGTCCCCGGAAGACTCCACATCTCAAGGATGCGGCATCCGCGCCGAAACGAGCAGCGGGCACCCGGCAGCCCCCCTCCGCGCAGCGGATTCGAGGAGGTGCGGACGCGTGCCGCGCGTCCGGACTCCCTCGAGTCGCCCCGCATCGCCCACCCGGCGGCAGGCGGGGGTGTCCGTGCCCCCGCTGCTGTGCACGGGGTGTCCTGACGGACTGCTGTGCACGGCCTGTCCTGACGGACTGCTGTGCACGGGGTGTCCTAGCGGACCAGACCCCACCGGAAGCCGAGCGCCACGGCGTGTGCCCGGTCCGAGGCGCCGAGCTTCTTGAACAGCCGGCGCGCGTGCGTCTTGACGGTGTCCTCGGAGAGGAACAGCTCTCGGCCGATCTCCGCGTTGGACCGGCCGTGGCTCATGCCTTCCAGCACCTGGATCTCACGCGCGGTGAGCGTGGGCGCGGCGCCCATCTCGGCGGAGCGCAGGCGGCGGGGGGCCAGACGCCAGGTCGGGTCGGCGAGGGCCTGCGTGACGGTCGCGCGCAGCTCCGCACGCGAGGCGTCCTTGTGCAGGTAGCCCCGGGCGCCGGCGGCGACCGCGAGGGCCACGCCGTCCAGGTCCTCGGCCACGGTGAGCATGATGATGCGCGCGCCGGGGTCGGCGGACAGCAGCCGGCGCACGGTCTCGACGCCGCCCAGTCCGGGCATGCGCACGTCCATCAGGATCAGGTCCGAGCGGTCGGCGCCCCAGCGGCGGAGGACTTCCTCGCCGTTGGCCGCGGTCGTCACGCGCTCGACGCCGGGCACGGTCGCGACCGCGCGGCGGAGCGCCTCTCGGGCGAGCGGGGAGTCGTCGCAGACGAGGACGGATGTCATGGCCGCCCTCCGCAGCTGATGCACGTCACCTTGAGCCTCCAGGCTGGTACGAATCGTCACCTGTGCGGTCGACCGGCTCGGACGCCTGCCCGAGCACTTGCGGTGCCAACCGCCTCCGCCTTCTCAACGACGGTCACTCGAAAGAGTTACGGGGCCGTGTGCCATCTTCGGCACTCTACGTGAGGGGCCGGACACGTTGGAGACATGCGCGAGGGACTCACCACGTTTCGCCGCGCACCATGCCCCATTCGGACCCTTTTCTTCCCATCTCCAGGTGTCTGCGACTAGATTCGCAATGAGTCATATTTTCATCTCCTTAGATCGTAGTTGTGCGGTCATCGCCACCGTATCCGCTCAGAACGGCTACAAGGGGTCATGTAATGGCAGATTTCTCCCGCCTTCCCGGACCGAACGCGGACCTGTGGGACTGGCAGCTCCTGGCCGCCTGCCGCGGAGTGGACAGCTCGCTCTTCTTTCACCCTGAGGGTGAGCGCGGTGCGGCCCGGAGCGCTCGTGAGAACTCGGCCAAGGAGGTCTGTATGAGGTGCCCGGTCCGCGCGCAGTGCGCGGCGCACGCGCTTGCCGTGCGCGAGCCGTACGGCGTGTGGGGCGGCCTGACCGAGGACGAGCGCGAAGAACTCATGGGAAGGGCGCGCAACCGGCTGGTATCGGCGTCGGCGACCGGCGGGGACAGCGTCTCGAACAACTGAAGGAACGTTTCTGCAAGGAAGGCACGATGGGTACGCGTACGCGTGCCCATCCTTTTGTCCCCCGGTGGCTCGCCCCGGCCACCGGAACCCGGCCACCGGAACCCGCCCACCGGACCCCGCCCACCGGACCCCGGCTACCGGACGGCCGCGTGCGCGAGCTGGTCCAGCGTGGCCGCCACCGCCGGCACCTGTGCCAGGTCCGGCAGCGTCAGCGCGACGATCTCCCGCCGCACCGCCGGCTCCAGCGTCAGCACGCGCGCGTGCCGGGGCCGTACGGCCTCCAGCGCGAGCTGCGGCAGCACGGCCACGCCGAGGCCGGCGCCGACCAGGCCGACGACCGCCGGATAGTCGTCGGTGGCGAAGTCGATGCGCGGGGTGAATCCTGCGCTCTCGCACACCTCGACCAGCTGCCCGCGGCAGCGCGGACAGCCGGCGATCCACGGCTCCGCGGCGAGCTCGCCGATGCCGACGGACTCCGCGCCCGCGAGCCGGTGCCGCTCCGGCACCAGGCCGACGAGCCGGTCGGTCAGCAGCGGCCGTACGACGAGGTCGTCCCACTCCTCCGCGCCCGGCGCACCCTCGTACCGGAAGGCGAGCGCGATGTCGCAGTCGCCCTGGCGCAGCAGTTCGACCGACTTCGGCGGCTCGGCCTCCTCCAGGAAGACCCGGGTGCCGGGATGCGCGGCGCGCAGGGCGGCGAGCGCCGTCGGGACGAGGGTGGAGCTGCCGCTGGGGAAGGACACCAGCCGCACGCGCCCGGCGCGCAGCCCGGCGATCGCGGCGACCTCCTCCTCGGCGGCGGTGAGCCCGGCGAGGATGCCGCCCGCGTGCCGGACGAGCGCCTCTCCGGCCTCGGTCAGCCGCATCTCGCGCCCGCTGCGGACGAGCAGCGGGGTGCCGACCGACGCCTCCAGGGCCTTGATCTGCTGGCTGACGGCGGGCTGGGTGCAGCCCAGCGCGCGCCCCGCGGCGGAGAAGGAGCCGGTGGTGGCGACGGCGCGCAGTACACGCAGATGACGAGCCTCGAGCACACCGCCGAGGATAAGCGGTCCTTTGGCCGGGCGCCGAATAATGCGTCGCCGCTTTGGCCCCGCTTCGCCTACCGTGCGGTCATGGAGCTTCTGTCCGTCAACGTCGGCCGGGCGCGGCCCGTGCCCTACACCGACCAGCCGCAGGGGCTGACCGGCATCGACAAGCGGCCCGCGGAGGGGCCGGTGCGGGTGGCCGCGCCGGGACCCAAGGGCGTGGGGGCGAGCGGGCTCGCCGGGGACGCGGTGTGCGACACGCGCCACCACGGCGGCGACCACCAGGCGGTGTACGCGGTGGCGCGCGAGGACCTCGACGACTGGGAGCGCGAGCTGGGGCGGCCGCTGGCGAACGGCGCGTTCGGCGAGAACCTCACCACGCTGGGGCTCGACGTGTCCGGCGCGCTGATCGGCGAGCGCTGGCAGGTCGGACCGGAGGTGGTGCTGGAGGTGACCTGCGGGCGGATACCGTGCCGCACCTTTCAGGGCCATTTGGGTGAGAAGGGGTGGGTGAAGCGGTTCACACTCAAGGGTGCGCCGGGGGCGTATCTGCGGGTGATACAGCCCGGCGAGATCCGCGCCGGCGACCCGGTCGAGATCGCGCACCGGCCCGGACACGACGTGACGGTGGCCCTGCAGTTCCGCGCGGTGACGACGGAACGGGCTCTGCTGCCAAGGCTGTTGGCGGCCGCGGACGCGCTGCACCCGGAGTCGGTGGAGGCGGCGCGGGCGTACACCGCGCGGCAGCAGACCTGACGAGCCATCAGTGATCGCCCTCTTCGCGGGTGCTTCACCACCGCCGGGACCTGTGCAGACAGCGGACTCGCGCGGTCCGGGTAACTACGCTTGGGCCATGACAACGGCTCTGATCACTGGAGCGACCGCGGGCATCGGCGCCGCGTTCGCACGTCGGCTGGCGGCCGACGGGCACGACCTGGTGCTCGTGGCGCGCGACACCGAGCGGCTGCGCGAGCAGGCGACCGAACTGCACGACCGGCACGGCATCGAGGCGGAGGTCCTGACCGCGGACCTCGCCACGGACGACGGCATCGAGGCGGTGGCCGCCCGGCTGTCCGACCGCAAGAACCCCGTCGACCTGCTGGTCAACAACGCCGGCTTCGGCAACAAGGGCCGCTATCTCGACGTGTCGATGGCGGACGAGCTGAGGATGCTGAAGGTGCACTGCGAGGCGGTGCTGCGGCTGACGTCGGCGGCGGCGGAGGCGATGCGGGAGCGGGGGCGCGGCGGCGTGGTCAACGTCGCCTCGGTGGCCGCCTTCGTGCCGCGCGGGACGTACGGGGCGTCGAAGGCGTGGGTCGTGCAGTTCACGCAGGGTGCGGCGAAGGACCTGGCGGGCAGCGGCGTACGGCTGATGGCGCTGTGCCCCGGGTTCGTGCGCACGGAGTTCCACCAGCGGGCCGGGATGGGCACGGACAACATCCCGAACTGGATGTGGCTGGACGCGGACAAACTCGTCGCGGCGGCGCTGGCGGACCTGGCGCACGGGAAGTCGCTGTCGATCCCCGATCCGCGTTACAAGGCACTGATGGGCCTGGTGAAGGTGACGCCCCGGGCGCTGCTGGGCGGAATCTCCTCCAAGACCGGTCGGAAGTACGGCCCCCAGTGACCGGGCGCGGGTACGGCCCCCAGTAGCGACCGTCCGGTAGCGACCACGGCGACCGGTGGGAAGAATGGTGCTGTCCGACCGGGCCGGACCCAGGGGGCCGGAGGCGGCACCATGACCTTCGTACAGCTCATCGACTGCCGGACCAGCCGGTTCGACGAGATGAACCGGCTGATGGACGCCTGGGTCGAGAAGACCGGGGGCGAGCGGACCGCGACGCACGCGCTGATCGGCAAGGACCGGTCGGACGCGTCGCACTTCGTCGAGATCGTGGAGTTCCCGTCGTACGAGGAGGCGATGCGGAGCTCGGGGCTCCCGGAGACCGGCCGGATCTTCCGGGAGATGGTCGCCCTCTGCGAGGACGTGCCGACGTTCACCGGCCTGGACGTCGTCCGGGACGAGCAACTCGACCTCGCGACGGCGCGGCGGTTCTTCGCCGAGGCCGGGCGGGCCGACGCGGAGACGTTGTTCGGGCGGTTCACGGACGACTACGCCGGCCACGATCCCGCGAACCCGCGGGAGACCGGGCTGGGGGCGGCGCGCGAGGAGTACGCCGGGTGGCGCCGGGCCTTCGAGTTCTCCTTCACGGTCGAGGACCAGATCGCGCAGGGCGACCGGGTGTGCACGCGCTGGTCCTGGCACGGCACCCACCAGGGCGAGTTCCTGGGGATCACGGCCACCGGTCAGCAGGTCGCCATGACCGGCACGACGTGGCACCGGTTCCGGGACGGACGGATCCGCGAGAGCTGGTGGAGTTACGACCGTGCGGGACTGCTGGAGCAGTTGGGGGTACTCGGGGAGTAGCCCGCGAAGGGGGACGCCCCCGCCCGGTGCATTGCTGCAGCCGGAGCGGGGGCGTCATCCGGTCCCGGGCCGACAGAGGCGGTCGGTCGGTTTCGGCGCCGACCAGGCCGTTTCTTTCCGATCAGCTGATCGTCGGCTTGACCGTGGTGCGGGTCACCGGGATCCACAGCTGCGCGTCGGACTGCTCCGGGTCGTGCCGAGTCGGGCGGGCGCGCAGGATCTCCGGTCCCGGACGGTACTCGTACGGGTTGGACGGCATCCACTGGGCGGCGACGTCACCCCACATCTGCTGCAGCGCCTGCGGGAACGGCCCGGTGTTCTCGAACACGGCCCAGGTGCCAGCGGGGCAGTCCAGCACGTCGAGGTCCTCGGGCAGCTCGGCTGCCGTCGTCACCACGGCGTGGTAGTAGTCGAGTTCGCTGCCCTCCTCGAAGCCGTCCGACAGGCGCACGGTCGCCGATACCACGCCTTCCGGGTCCTGGTCCGAGAGACCGGCGATCCGCTGCATCGTCTCCGGCGGGATGCTCCGGATGTGCTCGGCGATGTGCGGGTTGGCGCCGTGGTAGATCAACGGGACCCGGGCCTTCTTGCCGACGACCCGGAATGCTTCCTTCTCCACGATGCGGTATCGCATGGTGCTGTTCCCTTCGACGGTGAGGCGGAAGGACAGCCGGGGCTGCGAGTTCAGGGCCGCGCCGGTACGCCTGGCCTCGCCCGGACCGACGCCGTGCACGGCGCGGAACGCCCGGGCGAATGCCTCCCCCGAGCTGTAGCCGTAGCGGACGGCGATCTCCAGCAAGGTCGGTTCCCCGGCCAGCACCTCCGCCCCCGCGACGGTGAGCCGCCGGCGTCGGACGTACTCCGACAGCGGCATCCCCGCCAACGACGAGAACAGCCGCCTGAAGTGGTACTCGGACGTGACCGTGATCCGGGCCAACACGGACGCCTCTATGGGCCCGTCGAGGTGATCCTCGACGTACTCCATCGCCTGGTTCAGCCGATCCAGCAACTCCGGCCTCCTTCCCTTTCGATCACCGACGTTAGGAAGGACCGACCCTGCCGCACCCGACATCCTGTGCCCGCTCCGGTCGGGTGCCGCAGGCCTCCGTCCACGGCCGGCATGGTCGGATTGTCGGAGGCGCCGACTAGGATTCTCGGTCTGTCCCAATGGAGTCGGCCCCGTGTGTCTCTGGCCGGGGCCCCCTTGCTGTTCAGTGCCGTTTCCGTCCGGAGGTGCTCGGTGCACGCTGTCCCCAAGCCGACGGCTCCTGCTCCGCGAGAGCGCTGGTTCCAACCACGGCGATCGGGCTTCCGGTGGGAGCAGGAGGGCCTGGATCACCTCCGGGCGCTGATGCCGAAGACAGAGCCGTATCGTGCGTGGGCGACCTTCCAGTTCACGGGGGCTTCCGGGCGCATCAACGAGTGCGACGTCCTGATCGCCGTTCCCGGTGGGCTGTACCTGCTGGAACTGAAGGGGCATCCCGGCCGCGTCGTCAATCACGGTGACACCTGGCAGTTCCACGGCGACCGGGTACGCACCCTCCGCAATCCGCTGCACCTGACCGACCTGAAGGCCAAGGAGCTGAAGGGTCAGCTCGAACGGGCGGCCCGCGCGCTCGGCATGGATCCGCGGCAGGTCCCCTTCATCAAGCCCGCCGTCTTCCTTCACGACCCGGCGCTGGTGAGCGAACTGGACGAGTTCCAGCGCACCTCCGTCTACGGCCGCAACGACGGGGCGAGCGGTCTGCCGAAGGTCTGGGACGACCTGCTGGGCCGTCCGCCGGAGCGGGAGAGCTGGCGGATCACACCGGTGATCAGCCAGCGCCTGGAACAGCTCATGCAGCGGATGGGCATCAGCCACTCGACGGCCCACCTGCGTTTCGGCGACGACTGGAAGCTCGCCCCCCGGGCCCTGGACGCTGGTCCCGGCTGGGAGGACCGGCTGGCCGTGCGGGACGACGGTCTGGTTCAGGAGAGCGGCCGTGTCCGTATATACCTGGCCGGTGCCGCCGCGTCGGACGAACAACGGGCGAAGCTGGACCGTGCGGCCCGCCGCGAGTACCAGGTGCTGCAGGGCATCAACCATCGCGGCATCGTGCAGGCGGTGCAGATCCGCGAGCACCAGGGCGGACCGGCCATCCTGTTCCGCCACCGGGAATCCGACCTGCGACTGGACGCCTACCTCGACGCGTACGGCGGCCTGCTCACCCCGCTGGTCCGCCTCGATCTGGTCCGTCAGCTCGCCGAGGCCGTGCGCTACGCGCACAACCGGTCCCTCTACCACCGGGCACTGTCGGCGCGGTCGGTCTACGTCACGGCCCGCGAGGACGGCAGTGACCCGGTACTGCGCATCGCCGACTGGCAGACCGCGGCCCGTGACTTCGAGACCACTCTCCATTCGCTGGGTGACACGCCCCTGGACACGGGTCTCATCGCGGACACGGCGCAGGTGTACCTGGCGCCGGAGACCGACCAGGAGTTCGCCGATCCCGTCGACCTGGACGTGTTCGGTCTGGGTGCGCTCACCTACCTGCTGCTCACCGGCCGACCGCCCGCCGATCGCCGCAGTTCCCTCCTGGAGCGGCTGCAGGGCGACAAAGGGCTGCACCCTTATGCCGTCTCGGACTCCGTGTCGGCCGCCCTGGACGCCCTGGTGTTCCGGGCCACGGCCGCCGACGTGCGGGACCGTCCGGCGTCGGTCGACGAGTTCCTGGACCTGCTGGCCGCCGCGGAGACGGACGCGGCGGCTCCGCAGCCGTCCGGCCGGCCGGAGGCCGATCCCCTCACGGTGCAGCCGGGGCAGCCCCTGGACGGCGCCTGGACGGTGATCCGCGTGCTCGGCACCGGTGCGACGGCCCGCGCCCTGCTGGTCCGCCGCACCGCCGACGACGGTGGCGACGACTCCCTGCGTGTCTTCAAGGTCGCGCTGGACCAGGAAAAGGACGCCCGGCTCCTGGCGGAGGCGAAGGCGCTGAAGGAGGTGGGCGGCGGGCGCATCGTGAAGCTGCTCGCCGAGCCGCGCGAACTCGCGGGCCACACCATCCTGGAGATCGAGTACGCGGGTGGCTACCGCGCGGCCGACGACCGTGAGCCGGTCAGTCTGGGCTCGCGGCTGCGCGACCAGGGCCCGCTCGGCTACGACCAGTTGGAGCGCTTCGGCAACGACCTGTTCGACGCCCTGGACACGCTGGCGGCGCGCGGGGTGCGGCACCGGGACGTCAAGCCCGACAACCTGGGCCTGTTCAAGCGCAGCGACGGCTCCTGGCAGCTCATGCTGTTCGACTTCTCCCTGGCCGACGCCCCGGACCAGGACCTGCACGCGGGCACGCGGGCGTATCTGGATCCGTTCCTCGGCAGCGCCGGCCGCTCGCGGTACGACGACCACGCCGAGTGGTACGCCGCCGCCGTCACCCTGCACGAGATGGCGTCCGGGGAGCGGCCGGTGTGGGGCGACGGCCAGGGCGATCCGCGCATGGTGCCCGACGCGGAGCTGCACGTGTCGGCCGAGCTGTTCCCCTCCGCTCTCAGCGAGGGCCTGAAGGGCTTCTTCGAACGGGCCCTGCACCGGGACGTGGAGCAACGCTACGACAGCCTGCGGCAGTTGCAGGAGGCGTGGCGGCAGGTCTTCCGCACCGCGGACGCGGCGCGCCCGGCCACCACTCCCGCGACGGTCGGCATGAGCGCGGAGGATCTGGAGGAAGCACGGGAGCAGGCCGCCGAGGCCGCGGGCCTGGAGACTCCGCTCGCAGCCGCGGGCCTTTCCCCGCGGGCCGTAGCGGTGGCCGAGAGCCTCAAGGCCCACACGGTCGAGCAGTTGCTCAATATTCCGCCGCACCACATCGCGCGGGCACGCGGCGCCGGCAACGCGATCCGCAAGGAGCTGAACCGCCGCCACCGGCAGTGGACGCAGGCGCTGCGCCGGCGCGCGACCGTGCAGAGGCCGCTGACGCTCGCTCCGGACGCTCCGGAGGAGGTGCTGGAGTCCGTCGACACCTTGGCGGCGCGTCTGACGCCGCCGGAGGGCAAGCGCCGTACGCGGCCCCGCTCCGACGTCGTCCGTGCGACGCTTCAGCTCCCGGGTGCGCTGGAGACCGGCGAGGCGCTGGAGCCGTGGCCGGCGCAGAGTGCGATAGCGCAGACGCTGGGCATCAGCCAGCCGACCGTGTCACAGAACGTGCAGGTCGCGGTCGAGCAGTGGGCAGGACTGCCATGGCTGGGCAAGGTCCGCGACGAACTGGTGGCGATCCTGACCGACCGGGACCGGGTCTCGACGGCCGAGGAACTGGCGTCGGAGTTGCGGGCCCGGCACGGCGCCGGAACCGAGGATCCGGCCGAGGCCCAGGCCAAGGCGCTGGCGGTGGTGCGGGCGGCCGTCGAGACGGAGATCCGCAAACGTCCCGACGAAGCGCAGCCCGGCACGGAAGGGGAGCCGCCGCCCCGCCTTGCCGTGCAGCGCCGGGTCGGCCGGGTCGTCGTCGCGCTGGAGGACCAGCCGGGCGCCGACGAGCCGACGCCTGCGGAACTCGCCGACTACGCGGCCGAGTTGGGCCTGCGGGCGGCCGAACTGGCCGGGCGTGATCCGTTGCCCGGCCGGACGACGGTGCTGCGGGAGCTGCGCGCGGTGCCCGCCCCGGACGGCATGCCTCCGCTCGCCGACACCCGGCTGGTGGAGCTGGCCGCCTCGATGGCGCAGGACGTCGCGGTGTCCCCGCGGCTGGAGCTGTTCCCGCTCGGTCTGTCGCTGGCGCGTGCCCTGCGCATCTCGCAGGCGCCGGCGGGGGTCCGCCCGGAGACCGGGATCACCACCGCGGACCTGCTGTCCCGGGTCCGGGCGAGGTTCCCGGGCCTGGCCGTGCTGGACGAGACGACATACGTCGAGCTGGGCGAGGCGCTGACCGAGGCCGGGTTCCCGCTGGTCCACGATCAGGAGCGGCGGCGTTTCGTCCCGCAGCGGCCGAAGGACGGCACGGCCAGCCAGCCGGCGTTGTCTTCCTCGGTGCTGACCAGCACCGGCTCGCTGTACGCCGCCGCGCAGGGCAGCATCGCGGAGGGCCGGGACCCGCGCGAGGTGCTGTCCGCCCGGCTGGCGGACGCGCGGCGGCGGGGTGGGTTCCTGGCGCTCACGTTGAGGGGGGCGGAGCTGCCAGGGGTCGCGCCGGCGTTGGCGGAGCGGTACGAGGTCACCGCCGTGTCGCTGGGCGGGCTGTTCCTGGACGCCTTGAAGGAACTGGCCGAGGAGCAGTCGGTGCGCTGGCAGGCGCTGCTGAAGGCGGACGCCAAGTACGCGGCGACCGGCACGCTGGGCGCGGCGCTCGCCTCGTACACGCGGCTGGCGGCCGAGCGGGTCCGCCAGCGGGTGCTGGACCTCGCGGAGCGGTCCGGGCCGCGCACCGTCCTGCTGGTCCACGAGGCCGGGCTGATCGCCCGGTACTGGGAGGCGGGCGGCAGGGAACTGCTGGCGGCTCTGCAGCAGTCGGCGCGGCGGCCCGCGGACACCCCGCACGGCCTGTGGCTGCTGCTGCCGGCCGAGGACGCGCGGGCCACGCCCACGCTGGACGGCCGCACGGTGGAGGTGGTGGACCGGGCCAGCGAGTGGGAGGTGCTGGACGGACTCTTCCTGAAGAGCCTGCAGCCGGCCGGTTCACCCTCCTGATTGCCCGATTCAGCTTGCCAAGTGTCTTTACCGGCGATTCACTTGCACAGAATCGGGTGAGACTAGCCTGGCAGGATGCTTTCGGAAGGGGGTGCGCATGCTTCTCAACTTCCGGGTGTCAAACCACAGGTCGATCAGGGACGAGCTGGAATGGCAGCTCCATCCGGTGTATGACGGCGACCGGCCTCCGGGGACGTCCTGGCAGGCGGTGCCGGTGGCGGGCATCTTCGGGTCCAACGCGGCGGGCAAGTCGAACGTGGTGGACGCGCTGCGGTACATGGCGAACATGGTCAGGCGGTCTCCACTCATGGCGGAGGACGGCGAGGGCATGCGCAGGCAGCCCTTCTTGCTCGACACCGTGGCGCCCTCGGAGTGTTCCTGGTACGTCGCCGATCTCAACGTGCTCGGAGTCCGTTACGCCTACGGCTTCGAGGTCGATGACGAGAGCGTCCGCAGCGAGTGGCTGTACGCCTACCCCGAGGGCCGCAAACGGGTGGTGTTCGAACGGGACGGCGAGGCGTTCCGCGTCGGCAGCTCGCAACGCGACGCCAAGGCACTGCACACCGTGGCGGAGGTGACGGCGCCGAACGCGCTCTTCATTTCCATGGCTGCGCGCGCCAAAGCAGCCCTCACAGCGGTCGAACCCGTGTATCAATGGTTCCGCCGCGACTTGGTATTTGGCGGCCCCGCGACTGGTACGGCCTTTCGTGACCCGCACTGGCTTGCCAGGCATCTGGCCCAGCGGTTGAACATCGGCAGACAGGTTCCGCATCTCCGGGATCTGCTGCGCGCTGCCGACCTCGGCATCGAGGACTTCCGGATCGAAGTGGTGGACAAGGGTGTCCTGGCGGATGCGGGATCCTGGCAACTCTCCCTGGACATCAAGACAGGCGAGCCGATCTACGACGCACCGCCCAGACCTCGTTCCGTAAGGCATCACGAGCTCTGGCTACAGCACACGGGCAGGAGCGGGTCATTCGAGCTGCCTCTCTCCGCCGAGTCCCTCGGCACAAGAGTGATCGTGGAATACGCTCTCGCCCTGGAACGCGTGACGCGCAGCGGCGGTACCTTCGTCGTCGACGAGCTCGACAGCAGTCTGCACCCCCGGCTGAGCGCCTTCCTCGTCGGTCTCTTCCAGGACCCGGAACGCAATCCGCACGGGGCTCAGCTTCTTTTCACCAGCCATGACGCGAGCCTGCTCGGCCGGAAGGCGGGTGAGGACATCCTCAAGCGTGACCAGATCTGGTTCGCGTCGAAGAACGAGTTCGGGGAGACCTCGCTCTACCCGCTGTCCGATTTCCGGCCACGCTCGGAGGAGAACCGGGAGCGGCGCTATCTGAGCGGAAGTTACGGCGCGGTGCCGGTGATCGACGATAGTTTCGCGTTGGCGATTGCCGGGCGAGGGGGAGCGGGTGGCGAGACAGCCGAAACCGGACGGGCGGAAGACCCCGAGGCGTGAGTCCACACTCCGGCGCAGGCCCGCACACCGGGACCCACTGCCGCCGGTCCTGGTGGTCTGCGGCGCGAAGAACACGGAACCGGCTTACTTACGCGGCCTGTTGGCGTCCGTGGACAACCGCGCCGTCGACGTGAAGATCAAGATCTGTGACCAGGACCCGGTGTCGGTGGTGCGGCACACCGTGGGCGAACGCGACCGGGCCGGTGACCACTACCACCAGGCGTGGTGCGTCCTGGACGTCGACGAGTTCGCCCACCTGGACGAGGCCCTGCGGCTGGCCGCCGACGAAGGCGTCGAGGTGGCCCTCTCCAATCCCTGCTTCGAACTGTGGCTCCTGCTCCACCACCGCGACCACTTCGCGGAGATCGCCGGATACCCGCAGGCCGAGCGCCACCTGATCGCCCACCACCCCGGTTACAGCAAGGCGGCCCGCGAGTTCGACTTCCGCCGCTACCGCGCGGGGTGGCGGGACGCCGTCGAGCGGGCGAGGAAGCTCGCGAAGAAGGGCGAGGAGCCCAAGACGAATCCGTCGAGCGGGATGTGGCGGCTGGTCCGGGAGATCGTTCCGGCGCATCGGCAGGATTGATTCATCAACGCACTGTTGACCGGAGAGGGAGGGCAGTCGCCGTTCTGTCTGCGGCAACGAGGTGGTCACCGGGATCGCGCGGGACGAGCTGGCTCAGCTAATCCCGCTCACCTCCGCCGGCTCCTCGACCGTCAAGGTCGCGGCTCACCAGGGCAGGCAGCTCAAGATCTCCGGACCGAACGGGCAGTTGCCGCTGGTCTCGCGCGGCTCCTTTCCCGCCCGCATCCTGGATCAGCCTCGACTTGTCCCGCCTGGTCTGCCAGATGCAGGGCCGTGAGCTGCCGTGTTGCCCGACTACCAAGTGACCTCCGGAGCCGTGTGCGCAGGTTCGAATCCTGCCGCGAGTTCACGGCCCGGTTGGCGGAGATAGCCACCAAGGACCGTACGCCGCCGACCGGCGCGCAGACGAGATCCGGCCCCGCGCGGTCGAGCAGGACCTGGAGGAGATCCGCGAAGCGAAAGAGAAGGAGCGCACCGAAGCTCGCGCTCTGCGCTGCCCAGCAATTACCGCCCGGATTGCTCCTATGATCGTGGAGATTGTGGTGGCCGCAGCGGTCGCACAGATGGGACAACAAAAGGCATTATCAGGGATTGCGGTTTCGGCGCCTGCGAATATTCCATCGAACCGCTACCCAAAGAACACAGAGCACCGAAATTCCGAACAGATAGAAACTGTACGAAATATACCCAGCGCGGCGCACCAGGATGGCCGAGCTCACCCCTCCCAACGCTATCACCGAAATGCACAGGTTTTCCCAACCATACGTTCCGCTTTCCTCCGCTACGCGTGCTTCAAAATCTTCACGCCCCATCCGCTCGTATCGGTGCGCAGTCTCCAACGCCAGGACGATTTCTCGGTTATGGCGAGGGCGGGGCGGGGGGTGTGGTTGCCGGGCTCGCCGCACTTGTCGAAGCAATTCCGGCACAAGCGAAATAATGGCAACTGCCATAATGCGTAGGCGTCGCCAGCGAGACATTCGGGGCGGAGGAACTGGGTCCGGAGGAGCCGGGTCTGGCGGGATTGGATCCGGAGGGGTCGGGCCTGGGGGGCGACCAGCCATTTAAGCGATCCCTTCACTTCGCGAGGGCGAGGGTTGCGGCGAGCAGCCCGGCCACTGACTGCATCAGTACGACGTGTTCCACAATGAGATCAGTGGCCTGGGGGGCATCAACGATGAGTACGCCAAATTCTCGACTGCCAGCGGCGACCGCTACGGCGATAACGGACTTGTATTTGGGGCTGAACGGGTCGATTCGACTTACCAACCCGGTGGCCGCACCCACATGAAAAGGAGTTTTCGTTTCCAGAATGTCGTGCAGTAGATGGGATCCTGCAGCTCCGTCAATATCCGTCCGAGGGCCCGGCGACGCGCCGGCCCAGTCCTCCAGTTCAAACTCGTGCTTGGTCGGGTCTTTAAGCCGGTAATACGAGCAGCGAGCCCTGGGAAGGCCAGAGCTAGAATCTGGGTCAGCCGTAAGCACTGCTGCACCAGTCAGAACAGCTGTTCGTACCGTCGTCCATTGGGCAGCTTGAGTCATTGCCAGCGCTGGGGGTATTGGCGCTCCCGAGCTGGAGAAGGCAGCAGAATATTGTTGCGCCAATTCCCCCAGAGCCGTTGATAGAGGAAGGAGGGTGTTGTTGTAGGTGACGCCCAGCGTGCGCGCGGCGCGAGCTACTTGTTGGCGAGCTTTCTCTTTCTCTCGCTCGTTGAGTGCCGCGTCGGCGGCTGTGACAAGGACGACAACAAAGGCGGCGACACTGCCGAGTTGCAACATAAGTTCTTTATTGTCATAGTCGTCTTCTCCCGCCTTTACCGATGTGGCAAATACGGCGGCACCAAGGAAGCTGGAAAACAGCAAGAGGAGTGCTTTCGTCCAGTACCTCTTCATCCAGTTCTTCACATGCCCTCCGTCGATCCTGTGGTCACACCGGTTGCTTGATGACCAAGTAAGCGCGGACAGCGCTTGACTGCTAAACAAGCAGGACGCTCAACAGAGCATCGTAGCGGCCTAGGTGGGGTTATGGGGATTAATTTCCTTAATTTGGGAACAGGGCGGCGCCGTAGTCTTATGCGCACGGCGCGGGGGAGAATGAGGAACCTTCCATGGCAACCCCGCTGACCGCTTCTGCCGCATTGACTACCTTGAAGGGGGCGGGTCTTGAGGTAGAGGAGATGCGGTCGTGGAAGACGCGCACCCCAACCTCGTGGGTCCCTGGGGCCAATCAACGGTGTGATGATCCACCGCACCGTTGCGTACTCGACAACCGCCGGAATGGTCGCCCTCTGCTACAACGGCCGCAACGATCTGCCCGGCCCGCTGTGCCACACCGTCTTCGACAAGGGAACACCGTTGCGGAGGCCGGTCACGTGGCCTCTTCCTCTGGTTCTTCCCGAAGCGCCGTGGCGGGTGGCCGGCGGGTTTCGCCCCCGCTCAGGTAGGCGTCCACGCCGGCTTCCGCGAGCGGTGGCAGGGACTCCGTGTCGGGCCTGCCGTGCAGCCTCAGCAGCACGTGGTCGTCGTCGACGAGGCAGTCGGTGCAGGGCAGGGTGCGGGACAGGAGGCGGGCGAAGTCGTCGCAGGTCGTCCTGGCGTCCACGCCGTGCAGACCGATCCAGGTGTGCAGGGTGCCGTCCTGGATGGTCAGTTCGACGTCGATCGGAGTGTTCGCCGCCTCGGCCGCCTCACCGCACCAGCCCAGTGTTTCGCGCAGCGCGGCGAGTTGGGCCGCGAGGGGCAGGAAGCTCTCCTGACGCATGTCGTCCCGGACCGTGACCCCGGTCCGTGGCGCCTGGTCACGCCACCAGTCCTGAACGACGTCCCGGACGGAGGCACCCCACGGGCGGGTGCGGGCGGCACGTCGTACCGTCTCGGCCGCGTTGCGACGGACCGTCGCCGTGTGGTCGGTTCCCTGGTCGGCTGCCATGCGGCGCAGGAGGGAGCTGGGACCGGAGCGCGTGTCGTGGACGATCTGCCGGTACAGCTCGCGCAGCGTGTCGGGTACGGCGGTGTCCGCGGGGCCGAGCAGAGAGCCGACGCGTGCGGCCCAGGCGCGGAAGGCGTCGAGGTCTCCGGTCGCGAGCAGGTCGGTGCCGAGCAGGCCGCCGCCGGCCATCCGGGCGCGCTGGCGGGCGTTCGTCGGCCCGAGTCCGTCGAACTGGGCGCGCAGCAGGTAGCGCAGCAGGTCCCGTTCGGCCGGGAGAAGCGTGTCGACGAGGTCCTCGGCCGGCGCGGAGAGGATGTCGAGGACGTCGCGGGCGGTCACCTTGTCCGCGTCCGACTTGGAGCAGGGTCTGTCCGGCTGGGCGGTCCACCGGTGGACGCGGCCCCGTGCGTCGTGCAGTACGAGGGTGGAGGTGAAGGTCTGCAGGTGGTCCGGGCCGGTGAGTTCGTGTTCGAAGACGTACGTCATCCCGAAGGCGACCATGAGCTGGTTGAGGGCCGTGACCGGGTCGTGCTGGTGCTGGAGCCCGGCGAGCCAGTCGTCGAGCAGGGCGGGTCTGCGGTGCAGCAGTCGTGGTCCGTGGATCCGCCAGGCGGTGGCGACGACGGCCTGGGCGGCGTCGGCGACGGTGCCGGGTCGCTGCCCGGTCTCCCCACGGCCGGTGAGTACGGCCTCGCTCAGAACGAGGGCGGTGCCGAGCCGGGTGGTGTCCTCGTTGGCGGGGGTGTGGATGCGGGCCTCGTCCTCGTCGGGCACGAGTCCCCGGGCCAGGACCTGGCGTGTCCTGGTGTGCCGGGCCAGGTGGTTGAGGACCACGGAGCCGTGGTGGGCGAGCAGGTGGTTGTCGCGCTGCCGGTGGGCGGCGACCTCCTCCTGGTTCTCGTAGACGTACGACGCGTGGGTGAGGGCCTGGGCGAGCAGTCCCGCGGCGCGCCGGCCGTCGAGTTCGAACATGGCCGTCAGGTCGGCGAAGGCGTCCCGGTACCTCAGCGGGGCGTTGCGGTAAGGCTGCGGCGGCACGGCGATCCGTGGGGTGGCGGCCTGCCCGCCGCGGGGCGCTGCCGCCTGCGGATGGCCGCGCAGGAGGGCGCGGGCGGCCGCGGCCCGCGCGGCCTTCTTCGACGGCCCGCTGCCGTGTGCGGTGCGGCCGTCGCGGAGCCGGGCGGTGGCGACGAACGTCTTGTTGTGGTCGGGTCCCTGCTCGGTGTAGTCGTAGGTGAGCCCGTCCCGGTCGAAGAGGGTCTGTGCGGCGGTGGTGGGGTCCGCGCCGCCGACGTCGCCTGGAGCGCTGTCGATACCGGCGCAGACGGTATCGACCAGCCGCCGGGCGGTGTCGTGTGCGCCGGTGAGGCTGAGCACGCCGAGGATCTGCTTGGCGATGCTTTCCGCGACGGAGGGTGCCGGCTGCTGGGCCTCGCCGGCCCCCATGCGGACGAGGCCGCGCCCGGCCGCCCATGTGCCGAGGGCCCTCCGGGCGGCCGCCGAGCGCCGGTGGTGCTCGCTCGACTGGACACCGACCTTCTCCGGTTCGTGATCCGCGACGTAGGCGTCGACGAGGATCACGTCGAGGGTGCTCCGGCCGAGCTTGTCCAGCATGGCCAGGACGTGCTGTGTCACGGCGGTCTCGGCCAGCCCGCTCTCGTAGAGGTGGCTGCGGTGCGATGCCGCCAGCCCGAGCCAGGCCACCGTCTCCGGCCCGGCGTCCCACTCCCCTGCGGCGTCCCTGATCGCGGCACACACCACGTCCCCGAACGTGCCCACCAGAGCTGCGGGCGGCTGCGTCAGCGGTGCGGGGACGACATCCCGTACGGCGCGCGGCCGCTGGACGCGGATGTACGGCCGCGGCGGCGGCTCCGGCGCCGGCCGGTGCCCCGTGCGGTCGGGGCGGGCGGGCGCCGTGCGGGCGGGTGCGGCGGGCTTGGCCTTCTTGGGCGGCCGTGACGACCCGGATCTGCGACTCCCGGCCCGCGTGGCCTCTGGCTTGTGCTGCCGGGCGCGTCTGCCGGCCGGTACGTCGTCGGCGTCGAGTACGGCCCGCAGTTCGCCGGTCAGCCAGCGGGGCAGTTCGCCGACGTGCCCGCCACCGTCGAAGAAGTCGCCGGCCAGGTCGATGCAGTACGACCACCTGTCCCACTGCGAGTCGGCCGCGTAGCGCTGGCCGACCCGCCGCAGCGCGGCGCGCATCCGCTCGTACGGCACCTGCCGGCCGCCGAGGCTGTACGACGTGCGTTTCCGCGCGGCCTCGATGGCCAGCGCGATCCGGTGTACGGGCGTCGGCGCCGCGGTGTCCCGCAGCGACACGATGCCGACCCAGCGGTTCATGCCCCTCCCGGTCCCGGGCCGCACGGCGCGTCCGGCGTGCCGACGGGCGGCTTCTGCCCGCTCCCCGGCCTCGCACGGACGGGCTGTCCCCCGGCCCGCTGTTCCCCTCCGTTCCGCCGTACAGATCCAAGCCTCAGCCAGGCCGGCGGAATCCCCAGGTCAGCGTATGTCTCTGCCGACCGGTTCGGGGAGGTTTCAGCGAGACTCGGCGGACCGGCCTCGCGCGCTCATCGCGCTGCCGCGTCCTGCCGCTGTGCCGACCGCCCGCGGCCCTCGCCGAAACGGTCGTGCGCTGCCCTCACGCTGCCCTAGCGTGGCTGGGGGACAGGGGGGATCCGAGTGGGGAACCACATCAGCGGCGGAATATTCTTCGGCGCGGTCGTGATGGGGCAGCGGGTGGAGATCACCCTCCCGCGGGAGATCACCCCCGCGCTGAGCGGGCTGCCCAGGCGCGGCCGGGTGTTCTCCGGCCGGGGCGACGAACTCGCCACGGTCGTCGGAGACCTGGAGCGGTCCCCGGTGGTGACGGTCGTCGGGATGCCCGGAGTCGGCAAGACCGCGCTGGCCGTGGAGGCCGCCTGGCGGGCGTGGAAGGACGAGGGCCGGTTCCCCGGTGGAGTGCTCTTCGTCGAGCTGCACAGTTACGACGAGCGCAACCGGCTCTCGCCCCAGCAGGCCCTCGCCCAGGTGCTGCGCGCGCTGGCGATACCGCCCGAGCACATCCCGAACGACGAGCAGGAGCTGACCAGGCTCTACCGCTCGGTGCTGGCGGCCTACGCCGAGCAGGAACGGCGTCTGCTCGTCGTGGTGGACGACACGTCGGGCGAGGAGCAGGCCGAACCGCTGCTGCCCGCCGACGACTACCACGCCGCGCTGGTGACCTCGCGCCACAAACTGGTGCTCGGCGAGGCCAGGATGGTGCTGCGTCCCCTCGACACGGACTCGGCGGTCGAGCTCGTGCGGCGGGTGCTCGGCCGGGACGACGGGAGGGTGGACGGCGACCGCGCCTCCGCCGAGCGGACGGCCGACCTGTGCGGCCACCTGCCGCTCGCGCTGAGGATCTCGGCGGCCCTGCTGGCCGACCTCCCCGTCAAGCCGCTGTCCGAGTTCGCCGCCGAACTGGCCGAGGCGCATCGCCGCCTCGACGCCCTGTCGCGGGACGAGCGCACCGTCCGGGCCGCCTTCGACCTCTCCTACCAGCGGCTGCCTCCCGAACAGGCTCGGCTGTTCCGGTTGTTGGCGCTCAACCCGGGTCCGGACATCTCCACCGAGGCAGCCGGCCGGCTGGCGGACGTGGTGGCCGACCGGCTGCTCGAGTCGCTGGCCCGGGCGCACCTGATCGAGGCTCCGCGGTGGGGCCGCTGGGGCTTCCACGACCTGGTCCGCCTGTTCGCCGAGGAGCGGGCGGCGGCCGACGCGGCCGGGGAACTCGCCGAGGCGGAGCAGCGGCTGAACGCCTACTACGTGGAGACGGCCGCTGCCGCCGCACTCAACCTCAACGACCTCGTCGCGATGAGCAACGACGGCCCGCTGACCCGCTTCCTGGGGAACACGAGCGCCGGCATCAAGTGGCTGGACGACGAGTACGCCAACCTGCTGGCCGCGACGGCCCGGGCCCAGGCGGACGGACACTACGGGCTCTCGGTCACGCTGCCCGTCGTACTGGGCGGCTACCTGCGACTGCGCCGTGTCCTTAGCCAGTGGACCGCTCTTCTGGAGAGGGCGGTGGTGGCCGGGAAGGGCCTCGGCGAGGTGGAGCTGACGGGCATGGCCTGGGACCTCCTCGGCCTCGCCCTCCAGGAGGAGGGCCGCCTGGAGGAAGCGGCCGACGCGGCGCGCCGCGCGGTGAAGTGCTTCCGGAAGGTGCGTGAGAGGTTCCGCGAGAACGCCGCGCTCAGCCACCTCGGCACGGCACTCGCCCGCCAGGGCCGGTACACGGAAGCCGTCGAGATCCTCCGCAGCGCCGTGGACCGGCTGGAGGAGGAGGGCGGCGGGGCAATGACCAGCAGGGCGCACGCCCTGAAGGACCTCGGTGACGTTCTGCTGCGGCTGGGGCGGTTCGAGGAGGCCGCGAAGTTCAGCGCGGAGGCCGCGAGATGCTTCTGGATTCCGCTCAGGGACGAGATCTCCGAGGCGGAGGCGCTGCTGTGCCAGGGCTCGGCCCTGTTCGCTCTCGGCGACCCGGCGATGGCCCTGGTCCATCTCAACCGGGCGAGCGAGCACTTCCGCAAGCACGAGAACCTGGTGCGGCTGGCCTCGACACTGAACGTCTACGGTTGCGCGACGTGGAGCCTCGGCTACCGGGACCGGGCCGTCGAGGTCCTGCGTGAGGCCGTCGGCCTGGCCGAGGAGGTGGGGGACGACGGCCTCCGGGCCGAGGTCGTCGACAACCTGGTCACGGCGTACACGGCCCTCGGCCTGACGGAGGAGGCGGCCCGGATGGCCCCGGCGCACGGCGCGCGGGCCCTGCCGCCGCCCGGCACCCCACCACATGCCCCGGCCGGGACCGGCAGCCGGTGGCGGCGTTTCGGGCGGTTCCGCCGGCGTCCGGGAGCGTGACGGTCAGTCCTGCGGGGCCGCCGTACCGGGCGGGGTGGAGGGCGGCGGCGGGGGCGGTGCGGTGGTGAAGGAGGTCCCGGAGATGTGCCGGGCCTGCAGCACCGGGGCATGGAAGGTGCCGCCGCTGATGATGTTGTTCTCCTCGCTGTCGCCGATCCGGACCAGCTTGCCCTGCTCGTGCCACTGCTGGAGGGCGGTGCGGAACTGCGCGTCCAGGGCCGCCCGGACCGCCAGGGCGGTGCTGAGCGCGTTCGCCGGCTCCGGTCCGGGTGCCTCTTCCAGCGCCGCCAGTTCCGCTTCTCCGGACGAGGCCGCGGGCGCGTCGTCGGCACGGTGGAACGGGCGGCGCACCAGCTCTCTCAGCCCGGACCACGCCTGCTTGCCCGCCTCGCCCCCCGCACCGCCGGCCAGCGCCGCCAGCAGGACCATCGAAATCGGCTCCATCGCGCTCCCCCACCCCTGTCATCCGTCCGGACCCCACCCACACGCTAGGGCCATTCCCCGGCCGGCCGGGAGCGAACCGGACAACTCCACCGCAGCGCGGAAGTCGCCGGTGCTCGTCGCATGACCCACGCCTGTCCGGCCAGGGCACCGCACCGCCGGGACGGGTGATGCCGGGTGATCGTCCGGCAGGCGTGACCGCAGGTGAACGCATCGTGAGCGGATGCGGCGGAAGCGATCGGTGAGGCGGCGCGGTCCCGCCTGGCAGGATGGGGCGGTGGGCCCGGGGGGTTCGCAGGTGAATCGGTGCGCGTCCGCGGTGGTCGCGGGGCCGGCGAGCAGGATGAGAGGTACGGCTGTGGCGGTGACGGCGGAGGGGACGCGGGGGCCGGGGGCCGCACTGGACCGGGTGCGGCTGCTGAAGGACCTCCAGGCGCAGGCCCGCCTGCTGGAGGACGACCTGCGGGAGCGCACCGACAGCGAGCCGGAGTTCCGGGCCGCGCTGCGCGCCGAGTACGACCGGGCCCTCGCCGCGGAGCGTACGGCCGCGATGTACGAGACGTGGCGGGACGAGCGGGTCGTGCAGATCGCCGCCGCGTGGGTGCTGGCGTGTGTGTTCGTGCGCTTCGCCGAGGACAACGGCCTGATCCCCGACCCGTGGCTGGCCGGTCCCGGCGAGCGGCTGGCGGAGGCGCAGGACCGGCACGACGACTTCTTCCGCCGCCACCCGCAGAAGAACGACCGCGACTGGCTCTTCGAGGCCTTCGACGCGCTCGCCGCCGCGCACCCGACGGCCGCCGGCCTGTTCGACCGCGCGCACAATCCGCTGTACGAGGTGGAGCCCTCCTACGAGGCCGCGTCCGCCCTGCTGGCGTTCTGGCGGCAGCGCGGCGCCGACGGCGAGATCGTCCACGACTTCACCGACCCCGCGCTGGACACCCGGTTCCTGGGCGACCTCTACCAGGACCTGTCCGAGCACGCCCGGAAGACCTACGCGCTGCTCCAGACCCCGGTGTTCGTCGAGGAGTTCATCCTCGACCTGACGCTGGAACCGGCCGTGGAGGAGTTCGGCCTCACCCCCGCCTGGAAGCACCGGCCCGACGGCTGGGGCGGCGAGCTGTGGGCGGACGGCCCGGACGGCACGGAGGTCGTGCGGGGGCTGCGCTCCATCGACCCGGCGTGCGGCTCCGGGCACTTCCTGCTGGGCCTCTTCCGGCGCCTGCTGGCCAAGTGGCGGGACGCCGAGCCCGGCACCGAGCAGTGGGTACTCGTCCGGCGCGCCCTGGAGTCCGTCCACGGCGCCGACAAGAACCCGTTCGCGGTGGCCATCGCCCGCTTCCGGCTTCTGGTGGCCGCGCTGGAGGCGTGCGGCGTACGGGAGTTGAGCGCGGCGCCCGAACTGCCGATCCGGGTGGCGGTCGCGGACTCACTGCTGCACGGGCGGGGCGCGGAGACGGTGACGGAGGCGCTGGACACCCTGTTCGCGGAGAACGAGCCCTTCTACTACCGCACGGAGGACGTGGACCTGTACGCCCGGGAGGTGGACCTGCTCGGGCGGGGGTCGTACCACGTGGTGGTGGGAAATCCGCCGTACATCACCGTCAAGGACAGCCAGGAGAACCAGAACTACCGGTACGCCTACTTCTCCTGCGCCGGAAAGTACGCGCTGTCGGTGCCCTTCGCCCAGCGGATCTTCGAACTGGCGATCCGCGCGGAGGGTGACCAACGGGACGGTGGCTTCACCGGGCAGATCACCTCGAACTCGTTCATGAAGCGGGAGTTCGGCAAGGTCCTCATTGAGGCGTACTTCCATGGGGGACGGCTGTACAAGGACCCCAAGTCGGGCCAGAAGAGGGATTTCCAGGGGGTCACCCTCACCCACGTGATCGACACCTCGGGCGCATTCATTCCAGGACACGGGACGCCGACGGTGATACTGGCCGGGCGCAACCACCAGTCGCGGCAGGCTGATCGGATCCGCGCGGTGCTCGGCGTTCGGGGTGAGCCCAGCCAGCCGGAGGACGCGGCGAAGGGGCTGGTGTGGACGGCGATCACCGAGCAGCTTGGTCGGCCGGGGAGCGAGTCTGAGTGGGTGAGCGTCACGGACGCATCCCGGTCGGCGTTCGCCGAGTTCCCGTGGAGTCTTTCTGGCGGGGGAGCCTCGGATGTCATGGCCATTCTTGGAAAGAACCAAAGGACCCTTGGCGATCCGCTTGACCGCCCTATCGGATTTGCCAGTTTCCCTGGTCAGGATGAGGTGTTCTTCCTGTCCGAACCGTGGTTCAGGCAGCGGCCGGACGCCACTCCGCTTGGGCGACGACTGATCACTGGAGACGTGGTACGCGACTGGGGCATCGCTGCAGAAGTACCGGCTCTCGTGCCTTATAGCGCATCACAAGAGCCAGTACCCTATGACTCCGACTCCGCCTGGGGACGCCACTTGTGGACCATGCGCACCGTTCTCGGATCGACAACAGGCTTTGGCGGCCAGACGCGCGCCGAGTCGGATGAGCCGTGGTGGACTTGGTACCGATGGGTTGGCGAGCGATACAAAACGCAACTATCAATCACCTACGGTGAAGTGGCCACGCATAATCACTTCGTGCTGGATCGGGGCGGGAAGGTCTTCAAGCAGACCGCACCGGTCATCAAGTTGCCGAAGGAGGCCACCGAGGAACAGCATCTGGAGCTCTTGGGACTGTTGAATTCCTCGGCTGCTTGCTTCTGGATGAAACAGGTGAGTCACGACAAAGGAATTCGGGGCGAGGGCGGCGGATTCACGAGTGAGGATTGGGAGCGCTTTTATCAATTCAGCTCAACGAAGCTCCAGAAATTCCCGTTGCCGCAGCAGCTCCCCGTTCCCCTTGCCCGCGAGCTCGATACCCTGGCCCAGGAGTCAGCCAGACATGAGCTATCTGTCCTCGCCCACGCCGCCATCCCCACCCGCGAAGCCCTCAACGAAGCCCGCCAAGCGCAGGAGCAGATCCGTGGCCGCATGATTGCGCTACAAGAGGAGCTGGACTGGACCGTCTACGGGGCCTACGGGCTACTCACGGCCGAAGAGGTCACGCGAACAACCACCACCGAAGCGCCCGAAGTCGCCCTCGGACAGCGGGCGTTCGAGATCGTGCTCGCGCGGAAGGTTGCCGCCGGGGAGGCCGAGACCGCGTGGTTCGTGCGGCACGGCTCCACGCCCGCCACGGAGATTCCGGCCCACTGGCCCGAAGCCTACCGCAAGGTTGTCCAGGCGCGGATCGACCTCATCGAGGCGAACAAGGACATCCGGCTTATTGAGCGCCCCGAGTACAAGCGCCGTTGGTCCACCGAGCCCTGGGAGAAGCGCGAGGCCGTCGCTCTGCGGAACTGGCTGCTCGACGCCGCCGAGCGCGAGGAGTTGTGGTTCGAGGAGCAGGACGGGTTCACCGTGCCGCGTCCGCTCACCGTCAACCAACTCGCCGACGCCATCCGCCACGACCCGGACGTGCAGGCAGTCGCCCAGCTCTACGCCACCGACCATCTCGGCAAGCGCGACGCCTCCCTCGCCACCGTTCTGGCCGCCGTCATCGAGCCCGAGCACGTGCCATACCTGGCCGCCCTCCGCTACAAGGATTCCGGTCTGCGCAAGCGCGCCCAGTGGGAGCAGGTCTGGGAGAAGCAGCGCGAGGAGGACCGGACCGGTAAGCGGCTCGACATCAACGTGCCGCCCAAGTACACCGGCGCGGACTTCCTCAAGCACTCCTACTGGTCGAACCGCGGCAAGCTCGACGTGCCCAAGGAGCGCTTCATCTCCTACCCCGGGGCCTCCCTCGACTCCGACCCCTCCCTCCTCCTCGGCTGGGCCGGCTGGAACCACCGCGAGCAGGCCGAAGCCCTCGTCGGACTCCTCACCAACCGCGTCGAGAGCGGCGGTTGGGCCAAGGACGACCCCCGATTCGTCCCGCTGCTCGCCGGGCTGCGCGAGGTCATGCCCTGGGTACACCAGTGGTACGGCGAGTACGACGAGGAGTGGGAAGGCAACCCCGCCGAGGAGTTCCAGGCCGCCCTCGACTCCGGCCGCACGGACCGGGGTCTGTCCGACTCCGACCTGACCAACTGGCGCCCCGAGAAGAAGACCCGGGGCCGGAAGAAGAGCGAGTGACATGAGGGAGGGGCGGCTGTACCAACCGGCCGCCCCTCCCTCACCACACATCAGCCGCGCGCGGCCATCCGCACGAACGCGGTCCACTCATCGACGCTGACGGAGAGAATCGCCTTCTCCGGCCGCTTGGAGTCCCTGATCAGTACGGCAGTGCCGACGTCCGCGACCTCGACGCAGTCGCCGCCATCACCCGCGCTGTAGCTGCTCTTGAACCAGCTCAGTTGCTGGATGGCAGGCTCGGGGCTGCTTGCCTTCATAGCTCTCCCAACAGCTTCTCGATGAAGGCCAGTGACTCACGGGGGGTCAACGCCTGCGCTCGGAGAACGCCGTACGTCGCTTCCAGCGAACTGACCTTCTTCGGATCCGTGTGCAAGGAACTCAGCCCCTGCACTTCCACGTACGCCATCCTGCGCTGATTCTCCAGGTGGATCAACGTGAACGGTCCGGCCAGCCCGGCATGCTCTTCCCGGTCCAGCGGCATGACCTGCATCTCGACGTTGCGCTCGTGTCCGTAGAGCAAGAGCTGTTCTAACTGGCCTCGTTGAACCTCTCGCCCGCCAAGGGGCCTCCTGAGCACGTGCTCGTCAATGACGAAGCTTAGGAGCGGCGCGGGCCGACGCGCGAAGAACCTCTGTCGTTCCATCCGCGTGGCGACGCCCTGCTCAATCGCCTCTTCGCTCAGCAACGGACGCCACATCTGGAAGACGGCCCGCGCGTAATCCTCGATCTGCAAGAGCCCCTTGACCACATGGTTCATGTAGGCATGCAGCTCAACCGCCTCCGCCTCCAGTTGCACGTACCGCCGGAAGAACGACGGATACCGAGCCTTCGCCACCTCCTCCTTCATCGCCGCCAGCACACCCCGCGCCCCCACCGCCCGGTCCACCGCGTCGATCAGCTCCGGCTTCGGAATGCGCCGCCCCTGCTCCACCGCCGCGATCTGCGCCTCGCCGTACCCGACCCGCTCGCCCAACTGCGCCTGCGTCAGCCCGGCCGCCTCCCGCAGCAGCTTCATCTGGCGGCCGAAGCAGCGCAGGAAATCCCCGCTGGAGTCAGGCTCCGCGCCGCCCATGCCCGAGTCCGCACCCACGTCCACGTCCCTCGCCTCCCGCCGCCGGACCGACCGTCCACCCTTCCCGCAGGCTAGGAACACCCGTGCGTCAAGGGCGCCCGAACAGGGACAAGTTGGCTCGTACGAGTGACAGGCCCCCGCAGGAACCGTTCTTCACGGATAGCGCTCACGCGAACACTTTGCGTGCGCTACGGTCGCCTCAGCGCACCACACAAAACGGCCCCCGCGACGGCTGCAACCGTCCGCGAGGGCCTGAACCACCAGTGGAAGTGGACTCCACCGTGATTTACCGGCACTTTATCGCGCCCCCGCGCGCCTTCACGCAGTTCTCCCACGACCTCATCCGGCACCCTCGGCTGTCCTCCGACGCCGTCCGCCTCCTGACCTGGCAGCTCTCCCTCCCCGAGGGCGCCCGCGAATCACTCTCCCGGACCGCCGAACGCGCCCGCATCGGAGGCTGCGCCTTCACCCGGGCCAAGCGCCAGCTCAAGGACGAAGGCTTCGTGCACGAGCGGCGCGTCCAGGGGCCCGGCGGTCACTGGGTCACCCAACAGCTCGTCTCCAACGTACCGTTGAGCCCCGGGGAAGCCGCCAAGCTCCTCGCCCGCATGCCCGTAGCGCCGCAGGTCGCACCGAGTGCCCCGAACCCGATCGCCGGTGAGCGGACTGGTCGGCTCACCGACGGTCTTCCCTACCGCAACACCCGTGGGAACACCTCCCACCAACCCCCCGAACCCCCCGAGGACGCACCCGATGCCGCCCAAGCCCCCGAAGCCCCGCACCCCTCGCCAGCCCCGCAAGCCGCGGACTCCCCGCAAGCCCAGGAGGCGGTAGACCACGGCCACGACCACGACCACCACCAGCCCGATCCCCCGCTCCCCCACCTCGACGAGGCCCGCGCCCTGGTCGACGCCTTTCCCGCCCTCTCCCCCGACCTGCGGCACATCCCGCGCGCGATGCACGCCGAGCTGACGGATCTCACCGCCCGCTGGCTGGCCGCCGGCCACCCGCCCGCCGCCGTCCGCCTGCACATCCTGCGCGGCCTGCCCGACGACGGCACCCCCGTCCACCGTCCCGGCGGCCTGCTGCGGCACCTCCTGCGCGACGTACCGCCCCCGGCACCGCCCGCACCGGCACCGGCAGCCGTCGCGTCACCCCCGCACACCCCCGACGCCGGACAGCGTGGCCCCCATCCGTCCCCGCGCCTTTCCGCCCGCCTGACGGGCACCCGTGAGTGCGCCGGCGACCACCTGCAACCGACGCTGTTCCGGCCGGTAGGTGACGAGACACTGTGCCGTCACTGCCTCAACACCCCTTCGGCCGAACGTAGTCGACGCGCACTGCCCGCACCGCTGCCCCCGGTCCCCGCGTGACTCCCCGTTGTCAGAGGCCCCTGGCAGGATGCGCGTCATGGGAGCGAGAGACGACAGCGACGAGGCGTACGTCATCGGCCTGTGCAACCGGGTCCTCGGCGAAACGGCCCTGACACAGCACCGGTTCGACTGGCTGCTCGGGGACCCGGGAGCCGGAGGCAGGCGGGTCAGGCTGCCGGTCGACGCGTACTGGCCCGGTCACCGGCTGGTGGTCGAGTACCGGGAACTCCAGCACGACCGGCCGGTACCGCACTTCGACAAGCCGGACCGGCTCACCGTGAGCGGTGTCCACCGGGGCGAGCAGCGCGCCCTGTACGACGCGCGCCGTGAGACCGAGATACCCGCCCACGGGCTGCGGCTGGTCGTGGTCCGGCCCGCCGACCTCGACGCGGACGGACGCGGGCGGCTGCGGCGCGACGAGGCGGCCGACCTGCCGGTCCTGCGGCGGATCCTTGCCCAAGCCGGCGAGGAGGACCGGGTATGAGGTGACAGGAGCAGCAGGGGCGGTGCGCACGCCGGACGCGGGGTTCCGGGCCGTTCCGGCCCGTCGGCGACGAGACACTGTGCCGTCACTGCCTCACAAGCGATCATTGGAGTCCGGGAGTGAAACATTCCGACCCCCAGGTACTGGAGGCGCTCGGCCTCGCATGGGATCCTGATCAAGGGCCGCTGGGGAAGCTCAGGGCAGGAGACTTCGACGCAGAGCTCGCCCAGCGGTACATCGATCTGCTGAAATCCATCGAGGTCCCGGAAGGCGAGCCTCTGCACCAGGATTTCGTCAGGCTCCTCTGGTTTGCTCCCCTGTTCACCGAGTGGCAGATCGAACGGGCCGTGAAGCGTGGGGCCGACCAGCAGGATCTCTCGAATTTCTGCGACCTGGTCAGGGAATGCGTGATGGAATTTCCTGGCACGCCCTGAAGGCCAGGGGGCGGGCGTTCTCAGCTGATGGGCATGATGCCTGACCGCTGCCTTCGTCGCTGTCCGGCCCCGGACGCCGCGACGACGGAAACACCGACAGCGAGTTCACATGGAACGTAAGACTTTGCAGCGCCTGCTCCGAACGGGCGGCCAAGTTGCGCAGCAGTGCGCCGATGCCCTGACGCAGGGCGCAGAATTCGAACTGTGGCCGGACCAGTCGCCGAAAATGCGCCTGGTCTCCCTCTACGCCCGCAGAGAGCGGACGCTCCAGAAGACCGGCCAGCCTTCCATTGGATTTGCCGCGGCTGTCGAGAACCTCCGCGCATACCCGGGAGGAATCCTGCTGACGGGATACGTCGACGACCGGCCGAACGGCGGCTACTACTTCCAGATCTTCACCGATCCTGCGATGGAGACTCTGGTTGCCTGCCTGGGCGTGAGGCCATCCCCGGACGAGCCTTCGCCTGTCTGACCGCCATCTTCGGCAAGCGCCGGTTCCAGCACGCCGGCCACCCGCCGGCCGGCCTGCGCGCGGAGCCGGAGTTCGTCCCGCCCTTCCCGTCCGGTCGCCTCGCCGCTCTCCGCGAGCCGTCGCGGACCGGCCACGTCCGGCACGGTGCGCGCCATGATGACATCGGATGCCTGCCGGCCGGAGAGGGAACCGTAGCCGCAGAGCAGGCCCGACGCACGTCAAACAGGCGTCGAACGGCACCGGTTGCCTCCTGTGAGTGAACTGGCGCCGCACGTTCCCTTCCTCGGGCCATCCCACCCCTTTTCGTGCGATACCGTCGCCTCCGCAACCAGCCGGTCCGCACCGCAGCGATCGCCGGCTCGGCTCCCGGTCCCCGAAACGCACCGGTAGGACTTTCTGAGCGTGCGGCCTGCTCGCACCCACGCCTCACCGTGTCAGGCGTGGAGGACGGCTAGCGTACCGCCGAGGATTTCGCTACCGTTCGAGGTGCTAACCATCAGTCCACCCAAACTCATCACCATCGCCCGATTTTTGATGAAGTGCATGACTGTGGACGGGGCGCCCGGGGCTGTGCGACGAGAGTTCCCAACAACACCCCACAAGCCCGTCTGCCGCGACATCATGGTGCGTGCGCGGCTACACGGAGTCGACCTCAGAGAGAATGGAGCGAGCGATGGACCAGAAACGGTCGGACACCGAAGGAATTTTGCCCTCGCTCTTCAGAAGGTTAAGCCACTGGATTCGACGCAGTTCGGCGGAGACAGATTCCGCATGCATTTTCTGCCGGCGGAACCAACCCGATCTGAACAGAATCTTGCAGCAGAACAAGACGTTCTACGTCCGCTATGACAACTTCCCGGCCACCGCGGGCCATGTGGAGGTCGTTCCCAAACGCCACGTGGAGTCCTTCTTCGAGCTGACCCCCAGAGAGGTCAAGGACGCCTATGCCCTCATCCTCGCCACGCGGGAACGCCTCACGGAGGAACACGGCGACCTCGACGGGTTCACCATCGGCGTCAACGAGGGGCGAGCGGCCGGACGAACCGTCGACCACCTGCACATCCACCTGATCCCCCGGCGCTTCGGGGATGTCGCTGATCCTCGTGGCGGAATCCGGCAGGCGGTCCCGAACTGCGAGCCGGACCTCTGGGCCGCCAAGCCCGACGAGGAACCCGGGCTGAGGCAGCTCACCGACGCTCATACCGGCCGACGCTGAGATCCACGGCCGGATCACAGGACGTCGAAGTCGTCCTGCCCGATACGGGAGCACAACGAGTTCAGTTCGTGCCAGAAGTCATCCACGTCCATGGCGGCGTGGCCGTGTCGGGCATCGACGCTGACGCATCCGATGAAGTCACCCCCGCGACTCCTGATCGGGCTCGCGAAGACCGCCCCGCGGTGCGCGACACGCCGGAACTCCGGCCAGGTCAGGCCCATCACCGCGTCGGCGCCCCGGGCGTCCCGGTACCGCTCGAACTCCTGTCGGTCCGTCAGCCGGTCCGCCAGTTCCCGCACGTCGAAGGAAACCTCCTCGTTCCGCTTCCAGCAGAGGCCCACTACGCCCACCCCCTTGGTCGGCGCGAAGGACCTGGTGGCCGGGGTGCTTCCGAGGCGATACGTGACGGTGCGCCGCAGGTACCCCCGCAGCGGATGACGAAGCGACCGCTGGATCTGCCACACGTGCAGCCCGAGGTCACCCGTGTCCACGGGCGGCTGCGCGTTTCGCGCCACGGCCAGCATCTTGCCGAAGTGCGCCAGCACCTGCTGCCGGACGACGACCCGGCGCCCCACCCGCTGCCGGTCCGCGTAGCTCTGGAAGGGGGTGAGGGCGCCGAACAGGGCGACCGTGCAGACGAGCGTGACGACGACGTACGGATGGTTCAGCATCGCGTCGGCCCAGAACTGCTGGCTCGGCAGGTCGTACTGCCGGGCTATCAGCGCCAGGGATGCCCCGAGCAGTATCGATCGGTCCAGGAACTTGGCGGTCAGCGTTCTCATCTGGACTGCGGGTCGGACGAGCCGGAGGCCAGCAGGCTGACGTCGGACTTCTGGTGCTTCCACGCCACCCCGGGCAACGGGCGCGTTCCCTCGTCACTCACCGCCCACGCCTCTCCGTCGTCGGTGGCTTCGCCGATCACGAAGAATTCCAGCCCCATGGCGGTGAACTCCGCGCGGCATGCCTCCAGATCATCCGGGGCAAGGGTGAAGACCAACTGGAAGTCGGACGAGGCGCTCATCGTCAGAGCCAGCGGATCGACCCGCATGAGGTCCGCGACCATGCGCACCGCCGGGTCGACGGGAACGTCCCGCTCCGTGACGCGGAAGCCCACCCCGCTGGCCTGCATGATCTGCTCGATGGTGGCCTTGAGCCCGTCAGAGGTGTCCTGGCACGACGTGGCGAACGGCTTCTCGGACAGGACGCGTCCCTCGGCGACGCGGGCCCGAGGCCTTCGCCAACTGTCCAGGAGCCTCCGCGCCGCGTCCGCAGGAAGCCTGCGGGGCAGGAAGGAGTCCTGCTTCGGGAAATACGCGACCGCGGCTCCGAGCAGGCCGCAGGCGCCCGTGACACAGAGGAGGTCTCCCGGCCTGGCGCCGCTCCGTTTGAGTACCTTGCCCGGCCGGCAGACGCCCAGGGCGGTTCCGGAGAGGATGACGCGCTCGGCGTTGCCGATGTCGCCGCCCACATTGAGGGTTCCGGAATCGGTACACGCCTGATGGATTCCGGCCATGACCTCCCGGAACCCCGCATCGTCCAGCTCGTGCGGGTAGCGGACGACGCTGAGCAGGCCGATGGGTGTCGCGCCCATGGCGGCGATGTCGCTGATATTGGCCGCGGCCAGGTAATAGCCGATGTCGAAGTCCGATAACAGGCCCATTTCATGGAGAATGAATTTCGGGCCGCGAATGTAGTCCGATCCCACGACCAGGGTCACCGGCGATCCGATGTCGTACACCGCGCAGTCGTCCCGCACGTCCGCGCCCATGCTCAGGACCACGTCCAGTCCGCCCGGTCCCACATCGGCTCCGGACTGGCCGCTGAAGAACTCACTCACCAGTTGCTTCACCCGTGTCGGCTCGTCCGAGTAGACCGGTTCCTGCGAGGTCATGATTCATCGCACCTTTCTCCGAGTACTGGCGCCGAGGTGTTCCTCAGCCTGTTCAGGGCGCATGTGGACACCGCCGAAGCGGGAAGATACGTCGTGTCGATCTCGATGGAGTCGGGGAGCGACCGGACGGCGGCCCGGTTCTCCTCGTCGCGCTGCGTGGGCGGGCCCACCGCCGTGGAGCGGTCGCTCCGGTCGCGGTACTGCGCACGCCGCCGTTCCCTGCGCACGGCCAGACTGGCGGTCAGGTAGATCCGCAGACGCGCCGCCGGCAGGAGAGTCATGGCCACGTCTCTGCCGACGGCGACGACATCGCCGTGCTTCTCGACGATGGCCTGATGCATGCGCAGGATCTCCTCGCGCCAGGCGGAATCCTGCGCGACCGTCTTGAGTCTGCTGTCCAGGGACTGATCCCAGATCCCCTCGGTGATGTCCTTGCCGTGCAGGAGAATGGCGTGGTCCTGCACCGGTTCTCCGGTCCTGTCGTACACGACGGGCCGGTGCTCCAGAGCGGAGTGCAGCCGGGTTCGCAGGCTCTCCGCCGGCTCCCGGGAGAGGGCATAGGCCAGGCTTCGATAAGTGAGTCCGGTATCCAGGAAAGCCAGTCCGACGGACTGGGCAAGACGTGTGGCCAGAGTGGTTTTTCCACTGGCCGTGGGTCCGTCGATGGAAATCGAAATGCGCGGCACGTGCCGCCCTCCACATGTGCTCAGGATGACGTCCCCACGGCCGGCAGGGCGTCCCGCCAACTCCTGGTGATCGTCATGGTCTCGCGGAGCAGCTCCTTGCGGACGACCAGGGCGTAGTCCCAGAGCGGGTCGGGGATGTCCAGCAGACGGCCGACGACGGAGCGCAGATACTGGCTGCGCATGGGGGTATGCCCGTCGTACACCTTGTATTCGCCCTCATGGGCGCAGAGAAAATACGGCTCACCCCGCAGGGCCGCCAGGCCTTTGATGCCGGCGAGGGAAACAGCGGGCAGCCCGTCCGCAGCCATCAGAGAATCGACGTGATGACCATCGACGGGCAGTATGTGCCAATGCGCGTGAGAAATGCACGCGCGTGTCCGCATGGCGGCGGAGGATCCGTGCTCAAGTATCGTAAGCGGTCCGAAGGCACTTCGATATAAGGACTTTAAGACCGAGAACACGGCCGCCAGTTCACCATGACGCACATCGACGAACTCGGCAAAGCTGAGATAATGTTCGACCGGGAGAAGCAGCAGATGACCGGCGCACAGGGGAGACATGTCGGCGATGAGGCGGAACCGCGAGGTTTCCCAGATGACACGGCTCGGCGGGTCGCCCCCGTAAATCGCCGAGAAAGTGGTGTCCGGCGCACCTGCGATTTCCTCGCAGAATTCCGAATCGACACAGCGGAGTCCGCTTTCCATGCCTACCCCTTGTCCAAGGGCTCAGCCGAGGAGAGAATAAAGTCGGGAGGACTTTACAGGATGCCGCAGGGGCACACAAGTAAAAAGGTTGTCGCTCGTCGAAGTTGACTGAAACAATGTACGTCGGATTGTCTGCGTCTTTTCGGCTCTGTCTTCTGCATGGATGGTGAGTAATGCGTGAGGCTGAGAGAAACCACCCAGCGGGTCCAGAACAGAGTAGACGCTTCTCCCCCGCGGGCACGACGGGCTATGGCGCCGCGGCCGAAGATCTCGCGCGCCAGTACGAAAGCATCTCCTTCCAAAATGTCCACGGTGAGATGCTCCCCCTGTTTCCGCCTCCTCCCGCCAGGGTCGCCGACCTGGGCTCGGGGTCCGGCAGGGACGCGGCGGCGCTCGCCGGACTGGGCCACGACGTGGTGGCGGTCGAACCGACGCCCGAACTCCGCGAGATCGGACAGCGACTGCACGCGGACGCGCCCCTCACCTGGATCGACAGCGCACTGCCCGGACTCCCCGGCGTGCACGGACCCTTCGACCTCGTGCTGATCGTCGCCGTATGGATGCACCTGGAGCACGGAGACCGGGAGGCAGCCATGACGCGCGTCCGGTCGCTGCTGTCCCCGACGGGGCGCGTGCTCATCACCCTTCGGCACGGTCCCGTCCCACCCGGGCGGCGTATGTTCGATGTTCCCCTGTCCGAGACGATCCGGCTGGCGCGCCGGGCCGGACTCGACGTACTGATGGTCCGCGAGCAGCCGGACCTGCAGCGACGCCCAGGGGTCTCGTGGAGCGTGCTGCTACTGCGGGCCAGGCTCTGACCGGGCGAAGCGCGCGCCTGCCAGGGGGCAACCCCGACAACCCCGGCAGAGCTTCCCGTCGCCCCCACAGAGCGCCACCGTGGGGGTGTCGTACCTGGTGAGCGGGGGTTTCACCACGGGATCTTCGGGACATGACCACGTCCCCCCGCCAGGAGCGGCGGTCCACGCTGCCGCTCCCGCTCGCCGACCAGACGGTTCTCTCGTTCCGCTTCACCGCGTCCCCACGCGGTGCCCGGCTCGCCCGCCGGCTCGCCTCCTGCCAGATGGACGCCTGGGGCTGGCGCCACCGGACCGCCGTGCACGATTCCGTGGAACTGATCGTCGCCGAACTGGCCAACAACGCCGCGACCCACGGCCGCGTGCCCGGACGCGACGCCAGTCTGCGTCTGACGCGGTTCCGCGTCACCGGCCGCATCCGCATCGAGGTCAGCGACGCCCGCGGGGAGCGGCACCCCGCCCCCGTCCGGGACGGCCTGCCCGATGACGAAGGCGGACGCGGTCTCGCGCTGGTCGCCGCACTGGCCGAGGAGTGGGGCATCGCCCCGCGGCCCGGTGCGCCGGGCAAGACCGTGTGGGCGGTGGTGGCGGCGCCCGGCGCGCCGTAGCGGCGGCCCGGCCCGCGCTCCCGCACCGGTCCACTCCCCGCAGACCGCCCCAGCCGCCCGCCGCGACCTGGCAGGATGAATGGGACGTACAAGGGACACACGGGGACCACGGGGAGCGGGAGCAGTCGATGGCCAGGGGCGCGGGCGAGACGGTCGTACTGAGAGACGTGCTCGACATCAAGGAGGACGTCTACGCCGGCGACTTCAAGGTCGAGCTGTCCCAGGGGTTCACCGGCAGGGCCGCCGGGCGCGTCGAGGAGTACGTCGTCACCCCGCAGCTGCAGGAGCAGTTCCGCAAGGCGCTGAACCTGGTGCGCGGCGCGGTACGCAAGAACACCTCCTACGCCGCCTACCTGCACGGCTCCTTCGGCGCCGGTAAGAGCCACTTCCTCACCGTGCTGCACGCCGTCCTCAACAACGACCCGTCCGTGCGGACCAAGCCCCGGCTGCGGGAGGTCGTCGCCGAGCACGACGACTGGCTGCGCGGGAAGCGGTTCCTGATGGTGCCCTACCACCTCGTGGGCGCCGCGAACCTGGACGAGGCCCTGCTCGGCGGGTACGTGCGGGCGGTGCGCGAGCGGCACCCGGAGGCGCCCACCCCGATCGTGTTCCGTTCCGACGCCATGCTGGCGGACGCCCGGCGCATGCGGGAGCAGCTCGGGGACGACGCCTTCGTGCGGCTGCTCCCGGCCGACCCCGGCGGCCCCGACGACGGCGAGGACGACGAGCTGCAGGTGATCGGCGCGGGCGGGGCCTGGACGTCCGGCGAGCTGGACGACGCCTTCACCGCGCCCGCCGGGGACCAGCGGCGCGAACGGCTGGTGTCCGCGCTGCTCAGCGGGCCGATGCGGTCGTACGCGGAGAGCGCGCACGGTGACGCGGCCAAGTATGTGCCGCTGGAGACCGGGCTCGCCGCGATCAGCAGGCACGCCCGCGCCCTGCACTACGACGGCGTGGTGCTGTTCCTCGACGAGCTGGTGCTGTGGCTCCAGGCCCACATGAGGGACCGCACCTTCGTCAACAGCGAGATCCAGAAGCTGGTGAAGCTGATCGAGTCGGGCGACGCGGACCGGCCCGTGCCGATCGTGTCGTTCATCTCGCGTCAGCGCGACCTGTCCCAGCTCGTCGGCTCCGACGTGCTCGGCGCCGACGTCAAGGCGATGGAACAGGCCCTCGAATACCTCAACGAGCGATTCGACACCGTCGACCTGGAGGACCGCAACCTGCCGGAGATCATCAAGGAGCGGGTGCTGAAGCCGCTGCCCGGCAAGGAGGCGGTGCTGGACAGCTCCTTCGCCGGCATCGACCGCTCCAACCAGCAGGTCAAGGACATCCTGCTGGACGGCGGCGGCGCCACCCAGGCCGACTGGTCCGACTTCCGGGCCGTGTACCCGCTGTCCCCGGCGCTGCTCAACGTCCTCGTCGCCCTGTCCGGCGCGCTCCAGCGCGAACGCACCGGCCTCAAACTCGTCCAGCAACTGCTGCAGCACAACGCCGGCGCCGCCGTCGGCCGGCTCATCCCGCTGGGCGACCTGTGGGACGTCCTCGTCGACGGCACCCGCGCCGCCTTCACCGACAAGCTGAAGCGCGAGTCCGAGGCCGCGGTGAAGTTCCACGCCAAGGCGCGCGCCCACCTGCTGGACAAGTACGGCTCCGACACGCACACCGACTTCCAGGCCGACGACCGGTTCGTCAAGACACTGCTGCTGGGCGCGCTCGCCCCCGACGTGCCCGCGCTGCGGCGGCTGACCGGAGCACGGCTCGCCGCGCTCAACCACGGCTCGGTGCGCTCCCGGACCGTGCCCGCCGGCGACGTCGTCGTGCGCCGCATGCGCGACCTGCAGGCCGCGTTCCCGTCCGAGGTGCGCTCCGACGGCGAGGCCGACCCCGTGTTCTCGCTGCACCTGTCCGACCTCGACATCGAGCCGCTGCTCGACGCCGTCGCCGAGGAGGACAAGGCGGGCGTGCGCCGGGTGTGGCTGCGCGACCGGCTGTGGGACGCCATCGGCGTGCGGGACGGGCAGTTCGTCGCCGAGAAGGAGATCGTCTGGCGGGGCACCCGGCGCGTCGCCGAGTTCGTCTTCGGCAACGTACGAGACCGCGCCGACCTGCCCGACGAGCAGTTCACCCCGGCCACGTCCGGCAACGTGCGGTTCGTCGTCGACTACCCCTTCGACGACGGCGACCACTACCCCAGCGACGACTTCCACCGCGTCGAAGAGCTGAAGAAGGACGGGCTGACCGCCCCGACCCTCGTATGGCTCACCGACTTCTTCTCCGACCAGCGCAAGGCACAGCTCGGCCGGCTCATGCGGATCACCTTCCTGCTGGAGCGCGACCGGCTCGCCGACTACACCGGCACCTTCCCGCCCGACGACCGGGCCAAGGTCCGGCGGCAGCTCGAAGTGGCCCGTGACACGCTCACCGACCAGCTCACCGGGGCGCTCGCCGAGGTGTACGGGCTGGCCCGGCCCACCGACGCCAACCCCGGCCCGGAAGTCCCCGACGGGCGGCACGTGCTCTCGCTCCAGCCGGAGTTCGCGCAGCCCCGCACGGAGGGCGGCAAGGGCTTCGAGGCGAACGCGCAGCACCTGGCCGACGGCATGTTCTCCGCGCTCTACCCCAAGCACCCCGACTTCGGGCCGGACCCCAAGGGGCAGCGCAAGGCGGTGACGGCCGGCGAGCTGCGCACGGCCCTGGAGTGGATCACCCGGGCGATGGACGAGGGCGGGCGTGCCCAGAACGTCGACAGCCACCACCTGAAGACCGTCAAGCGGATCGTGGAGCCGCTGGAACTCGGCACCGTCCACGACGGCCCCCTCGTCATGCGGCAGGACTGGCGCACCCGCATCAACCAGGCCGCGTCCGCGCACAAGCAGCGCGGCGACCTCGCCGTCGAGGACATCCGCACCTGGATCACCAAGGACCTCGGCCACGGCGGGCTCGACAAGCTCACCGGGAACCTCCTCATCGCCGCGTACGCGCTGCTCGACGACCGGGCCTGGGTATACCAGGGCGGCCCGGAGCGGGAGGCGCCCGCCCTGCACGAGATCGGGCCCGGCTGGTCGCTGCGGTCCCAGCCGCTGCCCGGCGAGGACGAGTACGCGGTGGCCCGGGACCGGGCGGCCCGGCTGTTCGGCGTCACCGCCAAACCGGCCATGTACGCGCGCAACGTCAACCGGCTCGCCGAAGGCATCCGCGCCCGGGCGGAGTCCTGGGAGAAGGACGTGGCCGGGGTGCGGGCGTCGCTGGAGCGGCACGCCGCGCTGCTCGGTCTGGACGCTGAGGGGCAGACCGCGCCGCGTACCGCGATCCTGCGGGAGGCCGCGGGCCTGCTCGCCCGGCTGACGCGGCACGGCAGCGACGCGACCGCGCTGGTGCGCGAGCTGGCGTCGGCCTCGTTCACCGCGACCGAGCGGGACCTCAACACCGCCATGGGCAGCGCCGGCGAGGTGCTGCGGGCGCTGGACGACGCCGCCTGGCCCGCCCTGACGAACGTACGCGGCCTGACCGGCCGTGAGGACGGCGTGGGCGACCGGGCCCGACGGCTGTTCGACGAGATCGCCGTCACCGCCCGGGCCTCCGAGTTCGAGCGGTCGCTGGTGCCGGTGCTCGGCGAGGCGGGCGAGAAGGCCAACGCGATCATCAACGCGGCGCTGGCGGTGGAGACCGCGTTCACGCCCCGGCAGGAGCCCGCACCGGGCGCGCAGCACGTGCGGGTCAGCGAGCCGGAGGTGGCGACCCACCACCCCGCGGGCCCGCGGCCGGGGGCGGGCGGCACGGTGGTGCCGCAGGCCGGCCCCGCCGCCGCCCAGGCGCCTGACGCTTCCGGCACACCGCCGCGCGCTCCGAGGTCGGGACGCCGGGTCGTCGCCGCGGCCGGTGCGACGCCGTTGGAGGAGCTGCTGGCCGGAGAACTCGCCGGTGTCCGCGACGACATCCGCGCCTACCTCACCGCCCACCCGGACGCCGCCGTGGAGATCAGCTGGCGGCCGGTGGAGTCCGCGGAGGGGGCCGAGAACGCCGGGGAGGCCCGCTGATGGCGGCCCGGCCCGCCGCCGGGCGGCGCGCCGTCGAAGTGCTGCTGGAGACGGAACTGCCCGGGGCCGGGGACCGCCGCCTCGTCCTGGTCGACGCCGTGTGGGCGGGCAGCGACGAGGAACTCGAGTTCACCGTGCAGGTGGACGGCAGCACGCGCCGCGTCCGCGTCACCGACCAGGACTCGCCGCTCGGCATCGCCGACGCCTGGCGGCGCCACCTCGCCGAGACCGGCCCGGACGGCGACGGCGTCCTCGTCGTCACCGGCACCGTCCCCGCCGACCAGCTCGGCTGGGACCTGCGCGGACACGCGGTCCGCCGCCGGCCGCTGGCCGTCGAACGGGCCGACATCGTCAAGCAGCTCTTCGGAGCCGGCGACCTCGACACCCGTATGGTGCGCGAGACGTGGCTGCTCGACGCGCTCCTGGAGGCGGAACCGCCCGGCGGCTGGCCGCGGACGGGTTCCGTCCTCACCCGCGACCGGGCCGTACGCGCCCTGCTCGCCGCCCGCGTCGGACTCGGCGACGCCGCCGACGACTCCCCGGACCTGGACGCGGACACCCTCTTCGACTGGAGCCGCACCCCGGCCGGGCCGCGGCGCTTCGCCGAACTGCCCGAGCAGGAGCGCGCCGGGCTCACCGTCTGGCTGGAGGAGGTGGCCGGGCCCGCGGCGCCGACCCTGCTCGCGCTGGCCGCCCACGGCCGCGGCGCCGACGCGCTGCCGCTGGGCGCGCTCGCCTCGGCGGCCCTCGCCTGTCCGGCCGCCGCCGACGCCGGGTTCGCCCTGGGCACCCTCTTCGGCGGAGCCCTGCGCTCCTTCGACGCGCTGACGCCGTACGCGGCCGCCGCCACCGGAGTGCTGACCCGGTGGATCGCGCAGGCGGAAGCCGGCGGCCCGTCCGGGGCGGACGCCCGCGCCCGGGTGCTGGCCGTGCTGGAGCAGGCCGACCGGCTCGCCGAGACCGCGCGCCTGACCGGTCTGCTCACCGGCGACCGGCTGCTGCCCTCCGGATACCGGGCCCGGCTGCGGACCCTCGCCACCACGCTCGACGCCCGCCCAGCCGCCGCCGAGGCCGCGCTGCGCGACCTCGCGGACCACCAGCTCACCAGGCTCCACGCGGAGTCCACCGAGCGGGCACGCACCGCCGTCCGGCTGCTGCGCTGGCTCGACACCCCGCTTCCCCCGCTGGAGTCGGTCGGCCAGAGCGTGTGCCATCACATGGAGTCCACCGGCTGGGTGGACCTGGCGACCGGCATACTCGCCGAGGGCGACACCTCACGCGACGGCACGGTCGGGGAGGCCTACCACCGGCTCATCGGCCGGGTGCGGGACCGGCGCCGACAACTCGACGAACGGTTCGCCCGGCTCCTCGCCATCTGGGCCGAAAGCGCGTCGCAGCAGGCACCGAACGGGGCGCTGCTGATCGAGGACGTGCTGACGGAGGCCGCCGCTCCGCTCGCCCGGGAGGGCGGCCGGCCGCTGATCCTCGTCCTGGACGGGATGAGCGCGGACGTCGCCGCCGAACTGGCCGCCGGGCTCGACCGGCGGGACTGGACCGAGATCGTCCCCACGGCACCCACGGGGCGCCGTCCCGGCCGGCTCGCCGCGGTCGCCATGCTGCCGACCGTCACCCGGATCAGCCGGGCCTCCCTGCTCGCCGGAACCGCCACCGAAGGCGGCCAGGACGTCGAGCGCGCCGGATTCACCGCCTTCTGGAAGAAGCGGCGGCGGACGGCCAGGCTCTTCCACAAGGGAGGCTACGAAGGAGCAGCCGGACACCGCCTCGCGCCCGAACTGCTCGGCGCGCTCCAGGACGACGACACCGTCGTCGGGGTCGTCCTCAACACCATCGACGACGCGCTCGCCGACGGGCGGGACAACGGACGCGCCCGATGGGGCACGTCCGACATCGCCAAACTGGCCGACCTGCTCGACGCCGCCCGCGGCGCGGGCCGGCCGGTCCTGCTCGTCTCCGACCACGGGCACGTCCTCGACCGCAGCCCGCGCGAGGCGGGCCCCACACCGGCCGACGGCGTGCAGGGAGCACGCTGGCGCACCGGACCGGCCCAGCCCGGCGAAGTGGAACTGACCGGACCGCGCGTGCGGGCGGGCAGCGGGCGGATCACCGCCGCCTGGCGTGACGACCTGCGCTACACCTCCCGCCAGGCCGGCTACCACGGAGGCGCCTCACTCGCCGAGGTCACCGTGCCGGTCCTGGCGTTCGTCCCGTCCGGCAGCGAGATCCCGTCCGGCTGGACGGCGCTGCCCGCCGAGAACACCACCCCCGCATGGTGGCGCGGCGGCGAGACGGCCGAACCGCCACAGCCCGCCGCGGCACCGCGCGGCAGGGACACCCGCAGGCGGCAACCGCAGTCCGAAGGGCTGTTCCCGCAGCCCGGACACGGCACACTCGGCGAGCGGACCGTGCGCAGCAAGCCGTACGAGACACAGCGCGAGTTCGTGCGCAACGCGCCCGGCAACGCCGCCGTGGCCGCGGCACTCGACGCGCTGCTCGAAGCGGGCGGCAAGCTGTCGCCGGCCGCCGTCGCCGCGGCCGCGCAGTCGGCCACCGGCCGGTCGGAACGCAACCCCCAGCGCTTCGTCACCATGCTCGAACGTCTGCTCAACATCGACGGATACCCGGTGCTCCAGCTCGTGGAGTCCGGGCGCACCGTCCACCTCGACAGGGAGCTGCTCCGGCAGCAGTTCGCGGAAGGCACGCCGACGTGAGCACTCCGGCTCCCCACCCGCCCGGCGCCGCCGGGATCAGCGCCGCCCGCGCCCGGGACGTCGTCGACGCCCTGCGCCGCGGCACCGTGCCGCAGCAGGGGCTCGGCCTGTTCGCCGTCGGTCTGGACCGGTTCGCCGATGCCCTGGACGACGACCTGTCCACCGTCGCCCGCGGCGGCAGCGCCTTCCACGCGCTGCGCGGCGAGTACGGCTCCGGAAAGACGTTCTTCGCCCGCTGGCTCGCCGAACGGGCCAAGAAGCGCGGTCTGGCCGTGAGCGAGGTGCAGATCTCCGAGACGGAGACCCCGCTGCACCGCCTGGAGACCGTCTACCGCCGGCTCACCGAACGACTGACCACGTCCACGCATCCGCCCTCCGCACTGCGCGCGGTGATCGACTCCTGGTTCTACGCCCTGGAGGAAGAGGTCATCGGCGCCGGGGACGCGGACGAGGACGACGAGGCCGGGCTCGCCCGTGCCGTGGACGCCCTGCTGGAGCTGCGGCTGACGGACGTGGCCCGCACCACCCCCGCCTTCTCCGCCGCCCTGCGCGGCTACCGCGAGGCGGTCGCGGCGGGCGACGGGGCACGCGCCGAGGCGCTGATCGCGTGGCTGGGCGGACAGCGGTCCGTGGCCGCGGCGGCCAAGCGGGCCGCCGGCGTGCGGGGCGACCTGGACCACTTCGCCGCGCTGGGCTTCCTGCAGGGCCTGCTGACCGTACTGCGGGACTGCGGGCACCCCGGGCTGCTGCTCGTCCTCGACGAGGTGGAGACCCTGCAGCGGGTGCGCGGCGACGTACGGGAGAAGTCCCTGAACGCCCTGCGCCAGCTCCTCGACGAGATCGACGCCGGACGGTTCCCAGGCCTGTTCCTCGTGATCACCGGCACACCCGCCTTCTACGACGGTCAGCAGGGTGTGCAGCGCCTGGCACCGCTGGCCCAGCGGCTGGCCACGGACTTCACCACGGACCCGCGCTTCGACTCCCCGCGGGCCGTCCAGCTCCGCCTGCCCGGCTTCGACCTCGCCTCGCTCGGCGAGCTGGGCCGCAAGGTACGCGCGGTGTACGAGGCCACCGCACGCCACCCCGAGCGCGTCGCCGGACGGGCCGACGACGCCTACCTCGACGAACTGGCACGCGCCGTCACCGGCTCGCTCGGCGGCAAGGCGGGCATCGCGCCCCGGCTCTACCTGCGGAAACTGGTGGCCGACGTACTCGACCGGATCGACACGTTCGACGACTTCGACCCCCGCGTCCACTACACGCTCACGGTCAACACCACGGAACTCGACGAGGTGGAACGCAACGCCGCGGCGAGCGCCGGGGACGTGGACCTGGAGCTGCCGTGAGCGCCGACGCGCTGGACCTGCTCGACCCGATCCTGACCCACCACATCGTCAACACGCTCGGCTGGCGCTCGCTGCGCCCGCTGCAGGAGGAGGCGATCGGGCCGCTGCTGTCCGGGCAGGACGCCGTGCTGCTGGCCCCGACCGCCGGAGGCAAGACCGAGGCCGCCACGTTCCCCCTGCTCACCCGGGCCCAGCGGCACGGCTGGAAGGGCACCGGCATCCTGTACGTCACTCCGCTGAAGGCGCTCCTGAACAACCTGCACCCGAGGCTGGAGACGTACGCGGGCTGGGTGGGCCGCACCGCGGAGCTGTGGCACGGCGACATCGCGACCAGCAGACGCCGCCGCATCCTGGCCCAGCGGCCGGACCTGCTCCTCACCACGCCGGAGTCGCTGGAGGCGATGCTGGTCAGCACCCACGTGGACCACCGCACGTTCTTCTCCGGACTGCACAGTGTGGTGGTCGACGAGGTGCACGCCTTCGCCGGTGACGACCGCGGCTGGCATCTGCTCGCCGTGCTGGAGCGGCTGCAGCGGATCGTCGGGCGGCCGGTGCAGAGGGTGGGCCTGTCGGCCACTGTCGGCAATCCGCACGAGCTGCTGGACTGGCTCCAGGGGTCGGGGCGGGGCCGGCGGCCCGGGCAGGTCGTCGCACCCGGTGTCGCGCTCCCCGAATCCGGTACCGCGGCGGCCCCGCCCTCGGCTGCCGGGCCCTCGGCTGCCGGGCCCTCGGCTGCCGGGCCCTCGGCAGCCCGGCCCGCCACGGCTCCCCCGCCGGGCGACATCGAGCTGGACTACGTCGGCTCCGTCGCCAACGCGGCCACGGTCGTCGCCGCCCTGCACCGGGGCGAGAAGCGCCTGGTGTTCTGCGAGAGCCGCCGTACCGTCGAGGAGCTGGGCGAGCAGCTCAGACTGCGCGGCGTCACCACGTTCCTGTCCCACGCCTCGCTGTCCGCGGACGAACGGCGGCGTGCCGAACAGGCCTTCGCTGAGGCCCGGGACTGTGTGATCGTGTCCACCAGCACCCTGGAACTCGGCATCGACGTCGGGGACCTGGACCGGGTGATCCAGCTCGACGCGCCGCAGACCGTCGCGTCGTTCCTGCAACGCCTGGGCCGTACCGGCCGTCGCCCCGGGACCCGCCGCAACTGCCTCTTCCTCGCCCTCACCGATACCGGTCTGCTGTCCGCGGCGGCCCTGCTGCTCGCCTGGTCGCGCGGCTGGGTGGAACCGGTGACCCCGCCTCCCGAACCGCGGCACCTGGTCGCCCAGCAGGTGCTCGCCCTGTGCCTGCAGGAACACCGGGTCGGGGAGAACCTGTGGCAGGAGTGGTGGGGCGGACTGGACACCTTCGGGAAGGCGGCCGAGCCCATCGTGCATCACCTGGTGGAGCAGGGTTACCTGGACCGGGACGGCGGCCTGCTGTTCATCGGGCCCGAGGCCGAACGGCGTTTCGGGCACCGCCACTTCATGAACCTGACGGCGTCGTTCACCGCGCCACCGGAGTTCACCGTGCTCAGCGGGCGGACCGAGATCGGCCGCACCGACCCGGACCTGCTCACCGAGGAGGTCGAGGGACCGCGGAAGCTGCTGCTGGCGGGCCGCAGCTGGCTGGTGACGTACATCGACTGGCGCCGCAGGCGCTGCTTCGTCGAGCCCGTGGACGAGGGCGGGCGTGCCAGGTGGAACGGCTTCGGCCCGGACCGTGTCCGGTCGTTCACCCTGACCCGTGCCGACCGGGAGGTCCTGCTGGGCGCCGACCCGCCCGTCGTCCTCACCCGCCGCGCGCAGGCGAAACTGGCCGAGGCACGCGACGCCCACCGGGACGTGGTGCACCCGGCCGGTACGGTCGTCACCCGCCGGGCGGACGGCGACGTGCGGTGGTGGACCTGGGGCGGACACCGGGCGAACGCCACACTGGCCGCCTCCCTCCCCTCCGTCGTGCTGCCCCACCGGGTCACCGACGACCGGTTCGTGAGGCTGCGTGACGACGTGACCCCGCAGACATGGCGGGCCGCCGCAGCGGACGCCGGCAACGGCGTGACGCTGCCCGAGGTGGACCTGCGCGCAGTACGGGGCCTGAAGTTCGCGGAGGCGCTCCCCCCACGGCTCGCGGAGGCCACCCTCGCCGCCCGTCTGGCGGACACATACGGGGCGCGGGCGCTGCTCGCGGAGAACGTCAGGTTCCTGGTGCGCACCGACGGCTGATCGGATCCGCCGCGCACAAGGGGGAAGGCCCTGCTCCGGTCAACCGGAGCAGGGCCTTCCTGTGAGCATGCGGCTCAGTGGCTGTGGCCGTGGCTGTGGCCCGCGGCCGGCTCTTCCTCTTCCTTCTTCTCGACGACCAGGGTCTCGGTCGTCAGGAGGAGGGAGGCGATGGAGGCGGCGTTCTCCAGGGCGGAGCGGGTGACCTTCACCGGGTCGATGACGCCGGCCTTGACCAGGTCGCCGTACTCGCCGGTGGCGGCGTTGTAGCCGTTGCCCTTCTCCAGCTCCTTGACCTTGGAGACGATGACGTAGCCCTCCAGGCCCGCGTTCTCCGCGATCCAGCGCAGCGGCTCGACCACGGCGCGCGCGACGACGGAGACGCCGGTGGCCTCGTCGCCGGTCTTGTCGAGGTTGCCCTCGAGGACCTTGGCGGCGTGGACCAGCGCGGAGCCACCACCGGAGACGATGCCCTCCTCGACCGCGGCGCGGGTCGCGGAGATGGCGTCCTCCAGACGGTGCTTCTTCTCCTTCAGCTCCACCTCGGTGGCGGCGCCGACCTTGATCACGCACACGCCGCCGGCCAGCTTGGCGAGGCGCTCCTGGAGCTTCTCGCGGTCCCAGTCGGAGTCGGTGGTCTCGATCTCGGCCTTGATCTGGGCGACGCGGCCGTGGACGTCCTCGGACTTGCCGGCGCCGTCGACGAGGGTGGTGTCGTCCTTGGTGACCGTCACGCGGCGGGCGGAGCCCAGCACGTCCAGGCCGACCTGGTCGAGCTTGAGGCCGACCTCCTCGGAGACGACCGTGGCGCCGGTGAGGATCGCCATGTCCTGCAGCATCGCCTTGCGGCGGTCACCGAAGCCGGGGGCCTTGACCGCGACCGCGTTGAAGGTGCCGCGGATCTTGTTGACCACCAGGGTCGACAGGGCCTCGCCCTCGACGTCCTCGGCGATGATCAGCAGCGGCTTGGAGGAGTTGGCCTGGATGACCTTCTCCAGCAGCGGCAGCAGGTCGGCGATCGCGGAGATCTTGCCCTGCGTGATCAGGATGTAGGGGTCGTCGAGGACGGCCTCCATGCGCTCCTGGTCGGTGACGAAGTACGGCGACAGGTAGCCCTTGTCGAAGGCCATGCCCTCGGTGAAGTCCAGCTCCAGGCCGAAGGTGTTGGACTCCTCGACGGTGATGACGCCGTCCTTGCCGACCTTGTCCATCGCCTCGGCGATGAGCTCGCCGACCTGCTGGTCCTGGGCGGACAGCGCGGCGACGGCGGCGATGTCGGACTTCTCCGCGATCGGGCGGGCCGACGCCAGCAGGTCCTCGGAGACGGCGGCGACGGCGGCGTCGATGCCCTTCTTCAGGGCGGCGGGGGAGGCGCCGGCGGCCACGTTCTTCAGGCCCTCGCGGACCAGGGCCTGGGCCAGCACGGTGGCGGTGGTGGTGCCGTCACCCGCGATGTCGTTGGTCTTGGTCGCCACCTCCTTCACCAGCTGGGCGCCGAGGTTCTCGTACGGGTCCTCGATCTCGACCTCGCGGGCGATGGTGACGCCGTCGTTGGTGATGGTGGGAGCGCCGAACTTCTTGTCGATGACGACGTTGCGGCCCTTGGGGCCGATCGTCACCTTGACCGTGTCGGCAAGCTTGTTGACGCCGCGCTCGAGGGCGCGACGGGCGTCCTCGTCGAACTTCAGGATCTTCGCCATGACAGCGTGAGCCCTCTCGGAAATCTAGGTGAAAGAAACTGCGCCCCGGGCGCCCGGCTTCTTGTGTGGTCGCGGGGGCCAGGGGCGCAGCTAAGAGCGGAATGCTCGAGGTGGGACTACTTCTCGATGATCGCGAGGACGTCGCGAGCCGAGAGGACGAGGTACTCCTCGCCGTTGTACTTCACCTCGGTGCCGCCGTACTTGCTGTACAGCACGATGTCGCCGGTCTTGACGTCGAGCGGAAGACGCTCGCCGTTCTCGAAGCGGCCCGGGCCCACGGCCAGGACGACGCCCTCCTGGGGCTTCTCCTTGGCGGTGTCCGGAATGACCAGGCCAGAGGCCGTGGTCTGCTCGGCGTCCAGCGGCTGGACCACAATGCGGTCCTCGAGCGGCTTGATGGCAACCTTGGAGCTGGCGGTCGTCACGATCCGACCTCCCCCTTCGGAGATCTCACGGGGTTAACTGTCTGAGGTGGCGACCAGGTCGATCCGTCGTCGCGGGTGCCGGACCTGCCCGTCGCGTTGTTGGCACTCTCCAGGGGGGAGTGCCAGAGCCGAGACTATGACCGCGATTAGCACTCGGTCAAGCGGAGTGCCAATCACGGCGGCGCGTCGGCCGGGATTGCGTGGTGCGCGGGGGGCGTGCGGGGGGCTGTGGGGGCGCCTGCGGGGCCGGGGGGGGGGGGGGGGGGGGGGGGGGGGGGGGGGGGGGGGGGGGGGGGGGGGGGGGGGGGGGGGGGGGGGGGGGGGGGGGGGGGGGGGGGGG
>NZ_JBVIIE010000063.1:0-52402 GCF_055569945.1 Streptomyces sp. NPDC031340 | reverse complement strand
CCCTCTCCCCCCCCCTCCCCCGCCTCCCCCCCCCCCCTCCTCACGAGCCCCCAGAGATCCCCCCCCCCTCCCTCCCCCCCCCCCCCCCCCCGCCCCCCCCCCCGGCGCCGGCGCTTCCACGGGCCGGCGGTGCTCAGCCGGTGAAGCCGGCCGTGATCGAGGTGAACTGCCAGGTGCCCTGGCTGATGCCGGAGCAGTTGCTCACCACGCCGCCGCCCGGGCACGGCCGGTCACGGTTGACCGACCAGAACGCGAGCCGCGCGATGTGGTGGCTGTTGGCCCAGTCCCGTACTTGCGTCCAGATCGCCGGAGTGGTGTTCTCCTGCTGGTCGGACAGGCCGTTCATGCCGGAGATGCCGATGTGCGAGTAGGCGGTGGCGTCGTCCCAGCCGAAGGTCGACTTCAGCTTCGCCTTCAGGCCCTCGGCCGCGCCGACCGTGTTGCCGTACATGTCGGAGCCGCCGCCGAAGTCGAACGGCATGATGGTGAAGACGTCGATGTTCGCGCCGAGCGACTGCGCCTGCTCGATGAGCCGGTTGCCGTAGTACGTCGGGCCGGTGGTCGACGTGCCGAACGTGACGATCGTCTTCAGACCGGGGTTGTTGGCCTTGACGGTCTTCAGCGCGGTCAGGATCTTCGCCTGGACGGCCTCGTTCTCGAACTCGTCCGTGTTCTCGATGTCCATGTCGATCGCCTTCAGCGAGTAGGCGTCGATCACCTTCTGCAGGGCCCCGGCGAGCGCGCTCGCGGAGGAGCAGTTGGCGCCGAGCTTGCTGCCCTGCCAGCCGCCGAACGACGGGACGATGTCGCCGCCCGCGGAGCGGATGGCGTTGACGGCGCTCTGGTCGACGCCTCCGGCCAGCGGCCGGCTGCCGTCCCAGGAGGGGGTGCAGCCGCCGGAGTCCAGCACGAACGCCATCGTGAACCACTTCACGCCGGTCGCGCTCATCACCGTGCTCGGGCTCGGCGGATCGCCCCAGCCCTCGTAGAGGTAGGGCGCGGCCTGCTTGAAGGCGGTGCCGGTGCCGGTGCCCGCGTCGGTCGTCACGGACACGGAGTCGGACGCCCCGGAGGTGTTCCCGGCCGCGTCCCGGGCCTTCACCGTGAAGGTGTAGGCGGTGCTCGGCGACAGCCCGCTGACGGTGGCACTGGTGCCGGAGACGCTGAGCACGTTGTTGGAGCCGCTGTAGACGTCGTACGCCGTGACGCCGACGTTGTCCGTCGAGGCGTTCCACGACAGCGACACGCTGGACGACGTCTTGCCCGTGGAGGTCAGCCCCGTGGGCGCGGTCGGCGCCTGGGTGTCGGAACTGCCGCCGCCGGGGCCGTCGAGGCTGATGTCGTCGGCGTAGTAAGTGCCCTGGGCGTACCAGCCGTGGACGTAGATGGTGGCGCTCGTCTGCGAGGCGCCGGTGGTGAAGGACACCGACAGCTGGCTGTACGTCGAAGGCGAGGTCGTCCAGGTGGAGGCGCCGCCGTTCACGCCGAGGTAGACGTAGGAGCCGCGCACCCAGCCGCTGAGGCTGTACGTCGTGTTCGGCTGGACCGCGACGGTCTGGCTGCACTGCGCGTTGTCGCTCGAACTCACCGCGCCCTGAAGGGCTTTGGAGCCGCTGTGCACGGGGGAGGAGACGACCGAACCGAGGTTGCCGGTGCAGGTCCAGGGGGAGAGTCCGCCCGACTCGAAGCCGGGGTTGGTGAGGATGTTGGCCGCTTGGGCCGTGCCGGGCAGCGCGATGGCGCCGGCGAGCGCCAGCGCCGCGGAGCCGAGCAGGGCGAGAAGCCGACGTCTGTGACGTCCGAGTGTGTTGCGCACGCGATCTCCCTGAGGAGTGGGGGTTGTTCGGGAGTGCACGGGTGTGCGGGAGTGCACGGAGGTGCTGGGATGCACGGAAGTGCTGGGGTGCACGGAAGTGCGAAGCTGCGCAACCAAAGTTGGTATGGACCAATCACGGTGTCAAGATGCTGCGCCATGATTGGTCCAGACCGGTACGCTCAATTGCCCGGACGACGTCCTGCCAGCATGTCCTCGATGAGGTCGGCGGCGCGTGCGGTGCCGCCCTCGGCGCGGGCGCCGGCGCTCAGCGACGCCGAGCGGCGGGCGACCTCCGGGTCGGTGACCAGTTCGTGCAGGGCCGCCCGCAGGGTCTCGGCGGTGGCGTCCGCGGTGTCGACCCGGCGGGCCACGCCCAGCTCCACGAGCCGGTCGGCGTTCATGAACTGGTCGACGGCCTGCGGCACTGCGATCATCGGCACGCCGGCGAGCACTCCTTCGCCGCAGCCGCCCATACCGGCGTGGGTGACGAAGGCGTCCGCGTGCTCCAGGATCGCCCGCTGCGGGACCCAGGAGTGCACCTCGACGTTGGGCGGGATGTCGCCGAGATCCCGCGGGTCGGTGTACTTGCCGATCTGCAGCACGACGTGCCAGCCGGGCAGCCCGCCGTAGGCCGCCAGGCACTGGCGGTAGAACTGCGGTCGGCGGGTGTACGCCGAGCCGAGGGAGATCAGCAGCACGTTCTCGGTGTACGCCGGACGGGTCCAGCCGTCCGCGTCCGCGCCCGGGTCGAAGCAGGGGCCGACGAAGGTCACCGTGTCGGTGTCGACCCGCTCGGCGTGCGGCTGCATCGCCCGGGTGATCAGGGCGAGGGCCCGCGCCGGCCGGCCGGAGAAGGCGTCCACGTCGGTGGTGGACGCCCCGCAGCCGGTGAGCCACCGTGCGAACTTCGCCCGGTAGGCGTCGGCGCCCGGCAGTTGCCGCAGGTGGACCGCGACGTCCTGCTCGTAGCCGTCCCAGGCCACGAACGTCGGCGACAGCTGCATGAGCGGCCGGCCCTGCGATTCGGCGAGGGCGCGCGCGGCGTAGGCGCCGATGTCGTACAGGTACAGGTCCGCCGGGTCCTGGTCGTAGGCGGCGCGCAACTGGGGCAGTGCTCGGACGGCGTTGTCGAGGAAGAGGTCCATCGCGGCGACGGGGTCCTCGGGCCAGTTGTGCTCGGCGACCGGCAACATGGAGGCGCAACTGACAAGTTCGGCACCGGTGGCCGTGATCAGGTCGGCCACCGCCGGGTCATTGGCGTAGGTCACACGGTGGCCGCGGGCGACCAGCTCGCGGATGATGTCGAGGCTGGGCAGGACGTGGCTGACGGCGGGAATGCCGACCATCGCGATGTGGGCACGGCGACGGGACATGGATCATCACTCACTTCGGGTCTACGGCGAAAGGGACACGGCAAGCCCGCGCGCCGGGCTCTCCGAGAGCCTCGGACAGGGGCGCGCACAGGGGCCTGCGGGGGAGCGGAGGGGCGCTGCCCGACCGTGTCAGCCGTACATCTGAAGGAGGAAGAACATGCCCGAGACCCTAGCCCGGCCTCGGTTCCGGGGCATCCCAATTACCGTCGACCGTCGCCCGGAGACCTCCGTGCCTGTCGACGCGTCCGCGGGTCGGCCACGAGGCGCTCTGCCTCACAGCCGACCTGATCCGGACGACGGGCTAGGCCGGCGCGGTGGCCCGGCTGCCGGTCTCCGTCACGACCGCTTCCGCCGTGGCCGCGGGGCCCGGGGCGGCCGCCGTGTCCACCGCCGCGACCGGGGCGGCGGGCAGCAGCGGCTCCGTGTCCTCCGTGCGCTGCTGCGGGAGCGACACCGCGCGCAGCGGGCGCGGCGCCGACACCACCGTGTAGTCCTGGCCCAGGAACGGCGGCGCCATCTCGCCCGGGTCCTCGCCGAGCGCCAACTGCACAGCCGCCCAGGGGGCGTTGACGCCGCACAGCGACAGCTGGTGCAGGCCGCCGGCCGGGCGGGTGTTGACGTCCATCAGCACCGGCCGGTCGCCGTACATCCGGAACTGGATGTTCGACAGGTAGTGCAGCCCGAAGCCCTCGGCGATGCGTCGCGCCGGCTCCAGCCACTGCTCGTGCAGCGTGAACCCGCGCCGCCGGCCGTTCTTCGTGCGGCCCACCGCCAGCCGGACCCGGTTGTCGGGGCCGGTGAGGCAGTCCACCGACACCTCCGGCTGCTCCAGGCGCGGCATCACCAGCCAGTCCACCGGCTCCTCGGCCCGCTCCAGCGCACCGACGACCAGGTCGAGCGGCACGTAGGGGCTCGGGAAGCCGTTCAGCTGCGACAGTGCGAAGGGGGAGCGGGTGACGACGCGGAAGCCGACCCCGCCCGCGCCGGACGCCGGCTTGAAGCAAGCCTTGTGGCCGCCCGCCTCCAACTCGTCGACCGCCGCGACGAGTTCGTCCGCCGTGCGCACCCGCCACCACTGCGGCACGGGCACGCCGATCGCCTGGACCGCCTCGTAGGCGATCACCTTGTCCTCGAAGACGGCCACCGCCTGGGGCGGCGGCGCCAGCAGCGCCGTGCCGACGGCCTCGAACTCGGCGCGGTGCGCGACGATCGCCGCCTGGTTCAGCCGGGGCACGAACACGTCGATGCCGCGACGCCGGCACTGGGCGAGTGCGTACTCGACGTAGGCGGCCGGGGACAGGCCCTCCGGCTCCAGCTCGGCGGTGTCGGCGGCGGCCAGCACGGGGGAGTCCGCGTCCCCGTGCGTCGCATGGATCTCGACCGCGCGGTCGCTGGGATTTCTCCGCAGCTGATCCATGAAGAACACGTTCTCCGCGTACGTGCGGTTGAGCCAGACGCGTACGCGAGAGACCATGCAGGCCGCCTTTCACGGTAAACGGGCAGGGCGAAGCGGGCCCGTGCCCGGGCAGGGTGGTTGGAGGGTCACCGAACCGCCCTTGAAAGAAGGGGAAGGGCGGTGGTGTTGGGGCGATCATACGGCTTCGCGGGGCTCCCGCGTGCAACGCGCGTGTTACGGATTCCCGGGCCGGGTCCCGGGCAGGTCCGGGCGCTGCGGGACACGCCCCCGTGACCTGTCGAGGCACCTTGTCCGGCAGCCGCGAATGTGTTGTCGTGGTGGCGGCCGCCCGCGCCGAGGCGTGCGGCCCTCGGGCAGATCCGTTCGTGGGCGCCCGGGCGAGAGCGGAGGGGGCGACAGGTGACGTCGACGGCCGGTGGTGCCGGACAACTGCTGGCCATCAGCGACCTGCACATCGGCTACGCCGAGAACCGTGCCCTGGTCGAGCAGATGCGCCCCGGGTCGGACGAGGACTGGCTGCTCGTCGCCGGCGACGTCTCCGAGATCGTCTCCGACATCCGCTGGGCCCTGAAGACGCTCGCGAGCCGCTTCGCCAAGGTCCTCTGGGTGCCCGGCAACCACGAGCTGTGGACCCACCCGAAGGACCCCGTCACCGCGCGCGGAGTCGCCCGCTACGAGCACCTGGTCACCCTGTGCCGCGAACTCGGGGTCGTCACCCCCGAGGACCCCTACCCCGTCTGGGAGGGTCCCGGCGGCCCGGTGGCCGTCGCACCGCTGTTCCTGCTGTACGACTACTCGTGGCTGCCCGCCGGGTGCGTCACCAAGGCGCAGGGGCTGGAGTACGCGCACGGCACCGGCATCGTGTGCAACGACGAGTACCTGCTGCACCCCGACCCCTACCCGAGCCGTGAGGCCTGGTGCCGGGCCCGGGTCGCCGAGACCGAACGCCGGCTCGCCGCGCTGCCCGAGGACCTGCCCACCGTCCTCGTCAACCACTATCCGCTGCACCGGCACCCCACCGAGATCCTGTGGCACCCCGAATTCGCCATGTGGTGCGGCACCGCGGCGACCGCGGACTGGCACCGCCGGTTCCGCGTCGAGACCATGGTCTACGGCCACCTCCACATCCCGCGGACCACCTGGCACGAAGACGTCCGCTTCGAGGAGGTGTCCGTCGGCTACCCGCGTGAGTGGCGCAAGCGGCAGCAGCCGCCGGGGCGGCTGCGCCGCATCCTGCCGAAGGAGGTCGAAGCCGGGTGATCGAGGAACTGCTGCCGGACACGGTGGTCGTCGTGGAGGCGCACGGCGACGACGGGAGCGAGCCCGCGCCGCTGTACCCGGAGGAGGCGGCGGTGGTGGCGAAGGCCGTCGACAAGCGCCGCCGCGAGTTCGCCCTGGTGCGCTCCTGCGCCCGCCGGGCCATGGAGAAGCTCGGCGTGCCGCCGCAGCCCCTGCTGCCCGGCGAACGCGGCGCCCCGGTCTGGCCCTCCGGCGTGGCCGGCAGCATGACCCACTGCGCCGGCTACTGCGCCGCCGCCCTGGTCCGCGCGGGCGACCTGGCCTCCCTCGGCATCGACGCCGAACCGCACGGCCCGCTCCCGGAGGGCGTCCTGGACGCCGTGGCCCTGCCCGCCGAGGCGGCCCGGCTGCGCCGCCTGACCGCCGAACGCCCCGACGTGCACTGGGACCGGCTCCTGTTCAGCGCCAAGGAGTCCGTCTACAAGGCGTGGTTCCCGCTCACCGGGCAGTGGCTGGACTTCTCCGGGGCCGACATCGAGGTGCGCACCGACCCCGGCGACCGGTTCAGCGGCGGATTCCGTGCCGCGCTCCTCGTCCCCGGCCCACTGGTCGGCGGCGGGCGGGTCGGCCACTTCGAGGGCCGCTGGACCGTCCGGGACGGACTGGTGGCGACATCGGTGACGGTTCCGCACCCGGTCTGACCGCCATCGCCACCGCCTCCGCCACAGCCAGGGCCACCGTCGGCGTCCGCGCTCACGGCTCCGGGCACCAGCCGCGCAGCAGGCGGAAGAACGCCTCCTCGTTGCCCGTCAGGCCCGCCCGCGCGAGCGCCTGTTCGGCCTCGGCGAGCACCGACGGCGGGACGAGGGGTGGCCGGTGGGAACCGGGTGGGCCGTCGAAGGAGGCCCGTACCGTGTGCAGCAGCCGGAGATAGGCCTGGACGGCGGTGCGTTCGCGGTCGGTCAGAAGGGCTGTGGGCATCGGTCGGCTCTTCCTGTCGGCGTCGTCGGTCGTGCACGCCCCGCGACAAGGGGCGTGCGACTCCAGCTTGCCGCCCACCACTGACAATCGGCCCGGGCCACCGGCGCGGCCCGCCCGCTCGGCGCGGATCAGGACTGGGGGCCGAGGTAGCCCAGGGACGCCTCGATCCGGCCCGCGAGGTGGTCGCGCTGCACCGGCGCCCGCAGCGACGAACCGGCGAGCCAGGTACGGCATCTGCTGGCCAGGAGCAGGCCGAAGGCTTCGGCCTCCTTCTCGTCGGCCAGGTCGAAGCGGCTGCGGGCGGCCACCTTGCGGACCGTGGCCTGGAGGTCGGCTTCGTCGTCGAGGAGGCGGGCGGCGACCTTGGCGCCTTCGACGTGGTGGCCGCAGTGACCGGCCTTCATGTGCCACAGTTCGTGGCCGAGGATGACCAACTGGTGGTCGGGGGCGGTGCGTTCCTCGATGACCACGAGGTCCTGGTCGGCCATGTCCAGCCACAGGCCGCTGGCGGTGCCGGTGGGAAAGGCGGCCGTGCGGAAGTGGACGGGGCGGCCGCGGCGCCGGCTCATGGCGTGACAGAGGGCGCCGTACAGGTCCGCGGGGTGCGCCGGCGCGGGGATGTTGAGCTCCGCGACCAGTTCGCCGCACAGGCGGCGCATTTCCTTGCCGATGCCCACAGTTATCCCCCGGCTCACGACTCGGGCCGTTTGACGCTCTCCAGGAGCATGTCCAGCCACTCCGCGACCTTGTCCCGGTGCTGGTCGGTGGGCAGCTGCGCGGCCCGCCAGGCGATCCCGCGGACGCCGTGGTCCTGCAGCAGGCGCTCCAAGGGGTCCTCGGCGGCCGCGGCCGCCTCCCGTTCGGCGAGCTTCTGCAGCAGTTCCTGCTCGGTGTGTTGCAGGGCGCCCGAGAGGGCCTCGGGGTCCTCGGCGGTCAGGAAGCCGGCGTGCACGCGGAAGAAGCGCTGGATGGCGTCGCAGTGCTCCATGGTGGGACGCCGGTCGCCATTGATGAGGGCGCCCGCCTGCTGGCGGGACATGCCGGCGCCGTCGGCGATCTCCTGCTGCGTGTACTTGCGGCCGTTGGGCTTCAGGCGGGTGCGGCGCAGCAGGTCCAGGCGCTGCAGGAAGCGGGCCTGCACGTCCGGTTCGCCCGCGGGGCGGCCGCCGAGCAGGGCCTTGACGACCGGCTCGGGCACGCCGGAGGCGGCGGACAGGCGGGCGGTGTCGAAGACCTGCGCGTGGGGCACACCGAGCCGGTCGGCGAGCGCGGTGACGCGAGCGACGACGGCCGGCAGCGCAGCGGTCGCCGCGGTGCCCGGACTTTCGAAGCCATCCGTCACCGACCGATCTCCTACGTTTCTCACAGGCTTCTCACAAACGGTTGCCGTGAACCCGAGGGAGATTACCGGTCGTTCGAACCCGCATCCAGGTCTCGCCACAACTGTGGCCAATTTCAGCCGTCAACGAGCGGTCAACGGGCGTGGAATGCCACGATAGTTGACACGGCTCCGGTCGTGGCCCCAGGATCAAGGCGCCGCGTGAAGGCCGCATAGGCAAGAGGGGTGACCTCCCGATGGCATTTCAGGCAGGAGGGCAGCGGTCGGCACCGCGGCCCGTCCCCGTGAGTCTCGAGGCCCAGGCCTATCTGCAGGACTGCGCCGTCCTCCTGGAGGCCGTCCCCCACCCGTCCGTCGTGCTCGACCACCGCTGGGACGTCGTTCTGTCCAACAGTGCTTTCGCGTCACTTTTCCGTGAGGTGTCCCCGCACCCGACGGCCATGCCCGGTGACAACTTCCTCCGCTTCGTGCTGTTCCACCCGGACGCGGGCACCGTCCTCGGTGAGCACGAGTCGAGCTGGTGCCTGCCCATGCTGGCGCACTTCGCGGACGCCGTGGAGCGCCACGGCCATGACCACGGGCTGCAGGCCATCCGGCGGGAGATCGCGCAGGACCCCCTCATGGAGGCCGCCTACCGGCAAGGGCTGCCGCACTGGATCCGCGCGGTCGGCGAGCGGGCCGTCCGGCACGACGGCGCCGTACGGCCCGTGACGCACCCCGATCCGCGCTGGGGCGCCACGGACTGCCGAGTAATGGATGAGACGACGCGGACGCTGGAAGAGATGGGGTACACCCGGCTGACGCTGGTGCTGCGGGAGGCGCGGCGCGACCGGTCCCGGGGCCGCTCGGCGCGCCCCACGGCCGCCCACCTGAGGGTGGTGCCGGCCCCCGAGGTCTGACGGGGCACCGTCGGCGTTCAGGTCGCCGACGGCGCCTTGTCGGCGCGGCGGCCCCGACGCCGGGCACCGCCATGCCCGGCCGCGTCGACCGAGCGCCGTTGTACGCGGCCGCCTCACCGGGCCCCGTCGTGTCCGGCGGTGGCGCTTCGCCCACCGTCACGCCGCCCGCGTCGCCGCACACCGCGATGGCCGGCCGTATCACCGGCCACGGCCATGCCCGCCGCGTCACCGGGCGCCATCGTGTCCGGCCGTGGCGCTCCGGCCACCGTCGTCCCCGACTGCGGCGCTCCGGCCACCGTCGTGTCCGGCCATGGCGTACCGGCCGCCGTCACGACGGCCGGTGTGCCGCGGTCACCAGGACGAGTGGGACGCCCCGGCACGGGACGAGCCGCAGCCCGGCGAAGCGCGCGGGGCGCGGGTGCTCCAGGACGGCGGCGAAGTCCGGTCCCTTGACGAGGGAGCCGGCCAGGTGCGCCGGGTCCGCGGACGCGGCGACCCGGCCGCGGGCGTTCACCAGGTACGCGGGTCCGGGCAGCCGGCGCAGCAGGGGCAGCACGGCCGCCTCGAAGTGGCGCAGGTACACGTCGGCCGCGGCCACGCCCACGAACCGGCCGTCCACCTCGACCGGCGCGGACAGCGTGAGGCTGTACTCGTCGGAGCAGAGGTAGTCGACGTAGGGGCCCGCCACCGCGCGGCGGCCGGTGTCGCGGGGCAGGGCGAACCAGTCCCAGTGCGTGTAGTCCGAGTACGCCGACCGGTCGGGGTCCAGGTCGAGCAGCAGGGGACGTACCTGGCCGTCGGCGGTGGTCTGCCACCACTCCAGCCAGGCCGGCACGTCGCCGAGCAGACCGGGCGCGGCCACGAAGCCCGCGCCGGAGACCAGTTCCTGCCGGGTCAGCCGCAGGTGCAGGCCGGGGCGGAGCGCGGCGAGGTCGGCGGTCGCGGGACGGCGGCGCCCGGCGGCCACCCGGGCCAGCAGTGCCGTCGCGTCGGCGCGGGTCTCGGCGACCGCGTCGAAGACCGCCTCCAGCGCGCCGCCGACCCGCGCCGCCACCTCTGTCGCGGTGGACGCGTCGAGCGTCGCGGCCGGCGCTCCCACGAGGCCAGGGCTGGTGATCATGGCGCCCTCCAGCGGACGGGGACCGGGCGCGGTGCGCGGCTAGAGGGACAGGCGCAGGGCGATGAGTCTCGCCGTCGACTCCTGGACGCACCGCTCGGCCAGCTCCCTGGCCGATTCGTGCGCCCCATCTTGCACGGCCGAGATTACGGACCGGTGACGGTCTGCGACTTCTTCACCATATTCGTCGTCCCCGAGCACAAGGCACAGCAGCGCCCCGACGTCGGTCTGGAGGGCCACCTGCTCCCGGGTGAGCCGGGCCGACTGCGCGGCCGCCGCCAGTTCCACGTGGAAACGGCCGTACAGCCGGCTGCGTGCCGCCGCGTCCCCGGCCCGAGCCAGCTCGTCGACGCTGCGGCGGAGTTGGGCCAGGTCGTCGGCGTCCGTGCGCTGCGCGGCGAGGCGGGCCGCGGCGCCCGACAGGGCCGCCCAGTGGTCGCCCAGGTCGCGCAGCTCCTCGGTGCTCCAGCCGCGCAGCCGGACCTTGAGGCGCTCCTCGCCGGGGAGTTCGGGCAGGGAGACGAAACTGCCGCCGCCGCGACCGCGGCGGGTGGTGACCAGACCCTGCTGGCGCAGCGCCATCAACGCCTCGCGCAGCGTCACCGTGGACACGCCGAGCTGCCCGGCCAGCTCGCTCTCGCCGGGCAGCTGCTCACCGTCGGCGAGCAGGCCGAGTTCTATGGCGTCGCCGAGGCGCTGGACCACGGCCTCGACGCGCGCCCGGCCCTCGACCGGCGCGAAGACGGCTCTGCGGGCGCCGCCGTCGATCGATTGCTTCACGGCCACCACCTTGTGCGTTGACTCAAGCTTTACCCTAAGGGGGCCTTGAGGTTTGAACTATGACTTCATATGTTTCACGTCAATAGGTCAACGCACCAGAACGCCAGAAAGGTTCCCGCTCATGGAGGGACGTGCGATCCGGCTACAGGATCTGCGGAAGTCGTTCGGGGAGACGACCGCCGTGGCCGGGGTCGACCTGGAGATCCGGGACGGGGAGTTCTTCTCGATGCTCGGACCCTCCGGCTCCGGCAAGACCACGGTGCTGCGCATGATCGCCGGATTCGAGACGCCCACCGGAGGCCGGATCGAGCTCGCGGGCAAGGACGTCACCCGACTCGCGCCCTTCGAGCGGGACGTGCACACCGTCTTCCAGGACTACGCCCTGTTCCCGCACATGACCGTGGAGCAGAACGTCGCCTACGGCCTGAAGATCCGCAAGGTGCCCAAGGCGGAACGGCTGGTGCGCGCCCGCAAGGCCCTCGCCGAGGTACGGCTGGACGGCTTCGGCCGGCGCCGGCCCGCCCAGCTCTCCGGCGGCCAGCGCCAGCGCGTCGCCCTCGCCCGCGCCCTCGTCGGCCGCCCCAGCGTCCTGCTGCTCGACGAACCCCTCGGCGCCCTCGACCTCAAGCTGCGCGAGCAGATGCAGGTGGAGCTCAAGGCGCTGCAGCGCGAGGTCGGCATCACCTTCGTCTTCGTCACCCACGACCAGGAGGAGGCGCTGACGATGAGCGACCGCATCGCCGTCTTCCACCAGGGCCGCATCGAACAGGTCGGCGCCCCCGCCGAGATATACGAACGCCCCGCGACGGCCTTCGTCGCCTCCTTCGTCGGCACCTCCAACCTCCTGGCGGGCGAGTCCGCCCAGCGCGTCGTCGGCGCCCCCGGCACCTACATCATCCGCCCGGAGAAGATCCGCGTGCTGAAGGAGTCCGCCGAGGCCGACGAGCCGGAGACGGCCGGCGCCACCGGCACCGTCGCCGAGGTCGTCTACCTCGGGGACGCCACCCGCTTCCTCGTCGACCTGGACGGCGGCGGACGCCTCACCGCGCTCCAGCAGAACCTCGAGACCTCCGCCGAGGACGTCGCCGCCTACCGCGGCACCCGGGTCCGCCTCCAGTGGCACCGCCGCCACACCGTCCACGTCCCCGACTGAACCCTCACCCCATGGAGTACGTCGTGCGCCTCACCCCAACCCTCCGAGCAGCGGGCGCCGCCGCGCTGCTGCTCGCCGTCACCGCCTGCGGCTCCTCCGGCTCCGGCGGTTCCTCGGCCGGCGGGCTCAACCCGCCCGACCTGAAGGCACCGTCGAAGCTCGGCAAGACCGAGGGCCAGGTCAACCTGATCGCCTGGGCCGGCTACGTCGAGGACGGATCCAACGACCCGAAGGTCGACTGGGTCAGCGACTTCGAGAAGCAGACCGGCTGCCAGGTCCAGTCCAAGGTCGCGGCCAGCTCCGACGAGATGGTCAAGCTGATGAAGACCGGCGAGTACGACGCCGTCTCCGCCTCCGGCGACGCCTCCCTGCGCCTGATCGCCTCCGGGGACGCGGCCCCCGTCAACACCGAGCTCGTACCGAACTACAAGGACGTCTTCAGCGGCCTGAAGAACGGCAACTGGAACTCGGTCAAGGGCCGGATGTACGGCATCCCGCACGGCCGCGGCGCCAACCTGCTGATGTACAACACGCAGAAGGTCAGCCCCGCGCCGACCTCCTGGTCCGCGGTGTTCGACGACGCGGCGAAGTACAAGGGCCACGTCACCGCCTACGACTCGCCGATCTACATCGCCGACGCGGCGCTGTACCTCAAGGCCACCAAGCCCGAGTTGAAGATCAAGGACCCGTACGCGCTGGACCAGAAGCAGTTCGACGCCGCGGTGAGCCTGCTGAAGAAGCAGAACGCGAACATCGGCGAGTACTGGAGCGACTACCTCAAGGAGGTCTCCGCCTTCAAGAGCGGTGACTCCGTGGTCGGCACCACCTGGCAGGTCATCGCCAGCCTCGCCGCCGACGAGGGCGCCAAGGTCAAGGCCCTGGTGCCGCAGGAGGGTTCGACCGGCTGGTCCGACACCTGGATGGTCGCCGCCAAGGCCAAGCACCCCAACTGCGCCTACAAGTGGCTGGACTGGATCATCTCGCCCAAGGTCAACGCCCAGGTCGCCGAGTACTTCGGCGAGGCGCCCGCCAACGCCAAGGCGTGCGAGCAGACCAGCGACAAGACCTTCTGCGACACCTACCACGCCGCCGACGAGGCCTACTGGAAGAAGATCGCGTTCTGGAACACGCCCATCGAGCAGTGCCTGGACGGCCGCACCGACGTGAAGTGCGTGCCGTACGCCAAGTGGGTGCAGGCCTGGACCGAGATCAAGGGCTGACGTCATGACCGTAGAGGCGCACGCCGCCGGACGGGGAACCGTCCGGCGGCTCGCCGGGACCCTGCACCGCCGGCCCCGGCTGCGGCTGTCCCTGCTGCTGACCGCTCCGCTGCTGTGGCTCGCGGTGCTCTACCTCGGGTCGCTGGCCGTGCTGTTCGTGTCCGCCTTCTGGACGACGGACTCCTTCACCAGCGAGGTGGTGAAGGTCTGGTCGACCGACAACTTCCGGGCGCTGTTCACCACCCCCGTCTACCGGCAGGTCGTGGTGCGCAGCGTCGGCGTCGCCGTCGCCGTCACCGCCCTGTGCGCGGTGATCGCCTTCCCGCTCGCCTTCTACACCGCACGCATCGCCCGCCCCCGGTGGCGTCCGCTGCTCGTGGTCGCCATCCTCACCCCCCTGTGGGCGAGTTACCTGGTCAAGGTGTACGCCTGGCGGCTGATCCTGTCCCAGGGCGGGCTGGCCGACTGGATGCTGAAGCCGTTCGGGCTGAGCGGGCCGGGTTACGGGCTGCCGGCGGCGGTCATGACGCTGACGTACCTGTGGCTGCCGTACATGGTGCTGCCGATCCACACCGCGCTGGAGCAACTGCCCGCCAACCTCCTCGACGCGTCCGCCGACCTGGGCGCGCGGGCCGGGCGGACCTTCCGGTCGGTGGTGCTGCCGATGGTGCTGCCGTCGGTGGCCGCCGGGTCGATCTTCACCTTCTCGCTCAGCCTCGGCGACTACATCACCGTGCAGATCGTCGGCGGCAAGACCCAGCTGATCGGCAACCTCGTCTACTCCAACATCGAACTCAACCTGCCCATGGCCGCCGCCCTCGGCACGGTCCCCGTCGTCGTCATCGTCCTGTACCTGCTGGCGATGCGCCGCACCGGCGCCCTGAGCAGTCTCTAGGAGCCCGCCGTGCAACTCTCCCGCTCCGCGCGGATCGCCCTGCGGGTCGCCGCGGGGCTCGGCTTCGCGGTGATCTACGTGCCGCTGCTGCTGGTCCTCGTCAACTCCCTCAACCCGGACCGCAGCGCGAGCTGGCCGCCGCCGGGACTCACCCTGCACTGGTGGTCGGTCGCCTGGGACAACTCCGGTGCCCGGGAGGCGCTGTGGACCTCGGTGAAGGCAGGCCTGGGCGCCACGGTGATCGCCCTGGTCCTCGGCACGCTGATCGCCTTCGCCGTCGCCCGGCACCGCTTCTTCGGCCGGGACACTCTCTCGTTCGTGGTCGTGCTGCCGATCGCGCTGCCCGGCATCGTCACCGGCATCGCCCTCAACTCGGCGTTCAGCACGGTGCTCGAGCCGCTGGGGGTGGGCCTCGGTCTGTTCACCGTCGTGGTCGGACACGCCACCTTCTGCATCGTCGTCGTCTTCAACAACGTCGTCGCCCGGCTGCGCCGCACCGCCGGCTCCTACGAGGAGGCCGCGATGGACCTCGGCGCCGACACCTTCCGCGCCTTCGCCGACGTCACCTTCCCGCTGGTGCGCTCGGCGCTGTTCGCGGGCGGACTGCTCGCCTTCGCGCTCTCCTTCGACGAGATCGTGGTGACCACCTTCACCGCCGGCCCCGGCGTCCAGACCCTGCCGATCTGGATCTTCGACAACATGACCCGGCCGCAGCAGGCGCCGGTGGTGAACGTGGTGGCCGCCGTGCTGGTGCTGGCGTCCGCGGTGCCGATCTACCTGGCCCAGCGCATGTCGGCGGACACCGCGTCGGGAAGCCGGGTGTGAACGGCGCGCCGCCTTCGGCCGTGTCGTGACGCATCCGGGCGACTCGCCGGCCGAGGCGGGGGTGGACGCGGACACGATCGGCACCATCGCCGCCCCCCTGACGCCGGTGGAGCAGGACATCGTCACCGCCTGAGCGGGCCGCCGCCGTCCCGCGCCGCCCTCGCCTGATGCCGTACGAGCGGCCGGGAAAGTGCGCCCTTGTCATGACAGGGCGGGACGGCGGACCCTGGGGCAGGCACATCCGTACGCGAACCGGATGCCGGTTCGTCCCCCGCTTGCCCGCGGCGACCCAGGAGGCTCCCGGATGTCTTTCGCACCGGAGGACGGCGCTGACGGTTCACCCGCCGTCACCGAACACGAAGCGGAGGCCCTGGTCGCCGGGGTCTGCTTCAAGACCGGGCCGCCCCGCACCGTCGGGGTGGAGGTGGAATGGCTCGTCCACGACGAGCGTGCCCCGTACCGGGGCGTCGACGCCGGGCGGCTGGAAGCGGTCTACGCCGTACTGCGCACCCTGCCGCTGACCTCCGCGCTGACGGTCGAACCGGGTGGCCAGCTGGAGCTGAGCTCCCGGCCGGCCCCGTCGCTGACGCGGTGCGTCTCGGAGGTCTCCGCCGATCTGCGGGCCGTGCGCGCCCTGCTGCGCGAGCACGGGCTGACCCTGACCGGCATGGGCATCGACCCCTGGCGCCCGCCCCGCCGGTTCCTGCGGGAACCGCGGTACGACGCCATGGAGGTCAGCCTCGGCCGCACGGGGCCCGCCGGACGGACCCTGATGTGCGCGTCCGCCTCGGTCCAGGTGTGCCTCGACGCCGGGGTCGAGGGGCCCGGCGTCATGGGACTCACCCGCCGCTGGTGGCTGGCGCATCGGCTGGGCGCGGTGCTGGTCGCCGCGTTCGCGAACTCGCCCATGTCCGAGGGCCGGGCCACCGGCTGGCTGTCGACCCGGCAGCTGATGTGGACGGAACTCGACCCGGGCCGGTCCGGCGGGCCCTCCCTGTCCCACGACCCGCGCCGCGCGTGGGTCCGCCGGGTCCTCGACGCGCCGCTGATGTGCGTACGGCGGGACGACGGCCCGTGGGACGTGCCGGACGGGGTGAGCTTCCGCGACTGGACCCGCTCGGACACCATGCGCCCGCCCACCCGCGCGGACCTCGACTACCACATCACCACGCTGTTCCCGCCCGTCAGGCCACGCGGGCACCTGGAACTGCGCATGATCGACGCGCAGCCCGGGGACGACGGGTGGATCGTGCCGCTCGCGGTCACCACGGCCCTGTTCGACGATCCACGCGCCGCCGCGGTCGCGCACCGGGCCGTGGAACCGCTGGCCGGGCGGGCCACCGGGGACCCCGCCCCGCACAATCCGCTGTGGACGGACGCGGCGCGCCGCGGGCTGTCCGACCCGGAGCTGAAGCGCGCCGCCGTGACCTGTTTCGCCGCGGCGCTGGAAGCCCTGCCCCGACTCGGCGCGAGCGGCGACGTCGTGGACGCCGTCGCCGCCTACACGGACCGTTACGTCCGCCGCGGCCGCTGCCCGGCGGACGACGTGCTCGAACGGCTGCTCGGCCGGGAAGCGGGCGCACCGCGCCGGGCTCTCCGCTGAGCCGAACGGGTGGCCGCCGGGGCGATCGTCACAGTTCCCCGGCGGCGGCCGACAGGGTCGCCTCGAGGATCACGCGGGCGACCAGGTCCGGCGCGTCGTTCATCGGGATGTGGCCGCACTCGGGCAGTGCCACCAGCCGGGCCTCCGGGATCATGGCCAGCACGCGGGCGGCCTGCCGCGGCGGCAGGATCCGGTCGCAGGCGCCCCAGGCGACGGTGACCGGCAGGCCGGGGACGTCCCCGGTGAACAGGCCCGGGGCCCGGCCGGCCCGCAGGGTCGCGTTGAAGGCGGTGGCGTCCCGCAGCGCCCGCAGATCGGCGACCAGCGTCTCGGGCAGGCAGCTCTCCGGCCGGCCGTAGACCGTGCCGGCCAGCGCCGCCCGGGCGGCCGCCGTGTGCGCCAGGCGGACCATGGCCATGTCCGGCAGCAGCCGCACGCTGTGCCGGGCCGCGGCGAGCAGGGCGTACGTCCGCCGCCGTTCCGCGTCGGTCCAGAACCCGGCCGGCGCCAGGGCCGTCACGCTGCGCGCCAGTCCGGCCTGGCCCAGCCGCAGCGCGATCAGCCCGCCCAGCGAGTGCCCGACCACGTGCGGCCGCTCCACGCCCAGCTCGGCGAGCACGGTGCCCAGCCACCCCACCGCGGTCCGCAGATCACGCGGCACGGCCGGATCCAGGTCGGGGGACTCCCCGAACCCGGGCAGGTCGATGGCGATCGTCTCGTGCCGCTCGGCCAGCAGCGGCACGACGGCGTCCCAGGCCCGGCGGTGATGACCGACGCCGTGCAGCAGGACCAGCGGCTCCCCGGTCCCCTGCCGCTCGTACGCCACCGTCACCGGGCCCAGACCCGCGGCACGTCCTCGCACGAACGACGTCGTCCGCACCGGTACGACGACCTCGCCGGTCTCACGTCCGCCGTCGGGTTCCGCGTGCCCGGGGGTGAGCAGCCCGTAAAGGTAACTCGCCGCCGCACGCACAGAGCGTGTCGGGCCGTCCGTGGCTGCGATGAATGAAGAGATCAGGGCCATCGTCGGACACCTACCTCACCGAGAAGCACTCCTTCATCAGAAGGCAGCGCTAAAACATCATCGTATTCCAGCCTCGCCTTTTCCGCGCGCGGTGAACATCCGGCAGGGGACCACTGACCTGGAACTTCGGCCGGCGTGTCCACGGTCGGGGCCGGACTCACCGGGGGAAGGAAACCGTTCCCGCCCCGGCCGCAGGCGGTCCGTGCCGCGCCCGGCGGGTACTCGGCCACCCGCACACCGGGGAAGGAGGCGACCATGGAACAGCAGCCACGGGAGGCCCCCGACGAGCGGGAGGTCCTGGCCCGGCCGGTCGCCGAGGTGATGCGTCCCGCCGGGGTCACCGTCGCCGTCGACGAAACCGTCCTCGTCGCCTGGGAGTTGCTGGAGCGGTCCGGCGCCCGTCACCTCCCGGTCGTACGGCCGGACGGCCGCTGCACCGGCCTGCTGGACCGGGCCGACGTGGCGGTCGCCTGCGCGGCGCCGGCCGCGTCGCTGTCCGGCCGGCGCGTCGACGAACTCCTGCCCCGCCACAGACCGGCGCTCGTGCACGCGGGGCAGACGGTGCGCCACGCGGCCGACGTCATGAGCTGCGCCGAAGCCGACGCCCTCCCGGTGCTGGCGGAGGACGGACGGCTGGCCGGGGTGCTGACGGCGGCCGGCATCGTCACGGCCCTCGCCGGCCGTCCGGCGCGGGGCGAACCCTCGGGCACCCGGTCGCCCGCCCCGGAGACGACGCTGCCCGGGCTCCCGCCCCGACGGGCGCGGCGCGGCACGGCGATCCCCTGACCGCCCGCCCGCCCGGCGGCGGCTCAGCCGGGCTGAGCGGAGGGGGCGCGGAAGACCGGGGTCCGGTCGGCGTCGTGCGGGCGGACGGCTGCCAGCGCCTGGGCGACCGCGGCCTCCAGGGAGCTGCTCGTGTCGACCGTGACGGCCTTCGGCCACGGCTGTTCCGCGGCCGCCATCGCGCCGGCCACGCCGGCGTCGGCGTCGGACGCCCCGGACGTGCGGGTGGCCAGCCGGGCCGCCGACGTCGCGTCCGGCACCTGGCAGTGCAGGGCCACCAGGTCGGCGTGGGCGCGTTCGGCCATGCGCAGGGCGGCTTCGCGCTGTCCCTCGTCGTGCCAGGTGGCGTCCAGCACGACGGACTCGCCGCGGGACAGCAGGGCCGCCGCGCGGTCGAGCAGGGCCGCGTACGTCCTGGCGGTCCACTCGGGGGTGTACAGGCCCTCGCCGTAGGCGGCCGCCGCGGACTGTTCCACCGGGATGCCGGCCAGCTCCTTGCGGAGGCGGTCGCTGCTGAGCAGGGTGACGCCGAGCCGGTCGGCGAGCGCGCCGGACAGCGTGGACTTCCCGCTGCCCGGGAGCCCGCCGACCAGGGTCACGCCGACGACGGAGGCGCGCAGATGGCGCAGGGTGGCCGCGATCAGCCGGTGCGCCGCCGGCTCCGCGCCGGGCGCCCCCTGGCGGGCCTGGATCAGCGAAACCTTGGCGCGGACGAAGGCGCGGTAGGCGACGTAGTGGTGCCGCAGCGACGGCGGCGCCGGGTCTCCCGAGTACTCGCCGTACGCGGCGAGGAAGAACGCGGCGGCGTCCGCGGCGCCGAGCTGTTCCAGGTCCATGGCCAGGAAGGCGGCGTCGTCGAGGCCGTCGACGTAACGGAGGGTGTCGTCGAACTCCAGGCAGTCGAGGACGCGGGGGCCGTCGTCGAGGCAGAAGACGTCCTCCGCCAGCAGGTCTCCGTGGCCGTCGACGACCCGGCCCTGCTCGATACGCGCGTCGAACAGCCGCTCGCGGCCGACGAGGTAGCGGCGCACCAGCCGTTCGGTCTCCGCCACGCCGTCGGGCGCGGTGCCGTCCCCGGACAGCGCGCGTACCTGCGCGAAGCTCGCCTCCCAGCGCGCCGACAGGGCGTCACGCGTCCCCTGCCGGTCCACCTCGGGCCTGCGGGGCGCGTTCGCGTGACGGGTGGCGAGCAGCCGGGCGACGGCCCGCAGCGCGTCGTCGACGGGCGCGCCCTCCCGCACCAGCCGGGACAGGCGCCGCCGTGCGGGCATGCGGCGCATCACCACGACCGGCTCGGGCGCGTCCGTGTCCGGGCCGCGGAACTCGCCCACGCCGAGATAGACGTCCGGGGCGAAGCGGCGGTTGAGGGCGACCTCCCGCTCGCAGCCGGCCCGCCGGGCGGCCACCGTGGAGAAGTCCAGGAACTCCAGGTCGACCGGCTTCTTGACCTTGTAGGCGCGGTCCCCGACGAAGAACAGGACCGCGGTGTGGGTCTCGCACACCTCGGCACGGGGCAGCGGCGGAGTCCCGGGAGCAGCGCCGGGGCTCAGGTCGGGTGCCACGCTACCGCCCCCGGTACAGCCGGTCGGGGTCGACGAGGACCACCTGTCCCTCGGCTTCGGCGGCGCGGAGCGCGGGGCTGAAGCCGACGCCGCTGTAGCAGGCGGGCCGGGTGCGGGTGACGTCCTCGCCGCGGGCGGCGAGCAGACCGAGGAGGTGCCGCAGGTGTTCCAGGTGGGGTGTGTCCATGACCTCGTCCCAGCGCGCCAGGCCCACCGACAGCAGGGGAGCGAGGCGGCCGTCGGCCCGGCCGCGTACGACGACCTCCGCCTCCACGTCCCGGCCGGCCCCGGGTGCCGGGTCCGGCAGCGAGCCGTGGGCGGCGCTCGCGGGGTGCCCGCCGAAGACGGCCGGGTCGGCGAAGTCCAGCGCCCAGTCCCGGCAGACCCGCGCGAAATGGGGTCCAGCCACGGCGGAGTCGAAGACGGGACGCGCGCGCCGCCAGACCTCGCCGGCGTCCTGCTGTTCCAGCGCCTGACGGTGCGGCCAGACGGACCCGTGTTCGAAGGCGAGCAGCGGCTCCGTGATGCGCAGCCGGACCAGGTTCGGCCGGAAGGCGTCGGGCTCGCCGTACAGCAGACCGCTCGACCGCAGGAGCGTGAGGCAGTGCGACGCGTCGGTGAGCGGGGTGCCGAGGCATTCCGAGATCTCGCCCTGGGTGTGGCAGCCCGAGGCGATGGCGGCGAGCGCGGAGTGGCACAGCGCCCGGTCCCAGTGGTCGGTCTCCTCCTGCATCAGGTGGTGCGCCTCCAGGAACAGCGGAGTGCCGGGATTGAGGACCGTCCGGCACACCCAGGCGTCGAAGTCGTCCGGCCCGCCGGGGGCGTCGTCGCCGGCGTAGCGCCGGTAGGCGGGGGTGCCGCCGACCACGGCGTGCACCAGCAGCGCGAGACGGGGATGGTCGAGGCCCCAGAACCGCGCGGCCTGCCGGAAGTCCAGCGGACGCACGGTGAGTTCGAGATCGGCCAGTCCGCGCAGCGGTGAGGCCGTGCCGAACAGCCGGTGCATCACGGGCAGGGAACTGCCGCTCAGCAGCAGCCGCGTGCGGTTGTCCCGCCCCGTGTCGCGCAGCCGCCGGTAGGCGGTGTGGATGACGGACGGCAGTTCCGGGCTCTGCCGTACCAGCTCGGGGAACTCGTCGAGCACGACCGGCACCGGCCCCCGGTCGCCCAGCGCGAGCACCGCTTCGACGGCGCCCTCCCAGCCGGTCGCCCGGGCCGGCCCGGCGCCCGTGTGCCGGGCGAGTTCGTCGCCGAGACGGCGCAGGGACTCCGCTCGGGCAGCCTGCTGAGCGCCGAAACAGAACCCGCCCAGCGCTCCGGCGAGTGCCTCCAGGAGGTACGTCTTGCCCTGCCGCAGCCGTCCCGACACCACGCCCAGACCGGCTCCGGGCCGCTCGTCGCAGGCGAACGCGACGAGCGCGTTCCACTCGGCGTCGCGGTCGAAGACCGTCGCCGGCTTCGCGGGACGGGAAACGTCGGACGACGGCATGGCTGCTCCCCTCGCTCGGCAGCGCTCTCCTACCAGTACAGCGTCACAACCCGGCCGCCGCGACACGCGCGGCCGGGCCGCGGACTGCCCCACGGGGCCGCCGCGCGGACCGAATTGCGGCCCGGCACGGCCGGGTTCAGGCTGGAACGGTGTCCGAACACGCGCCTGTGGTTGTGCATCCGCCGGGACCCGGCGGCGGGAGGCTGGTGACGATCCACGGTGAGCCGGCCGGCACCGCCTACCACCTGCTCGACGTCCTGGAGTTCCTGCGCCGGGCCGGCTTCAGGGAATCGCGCCGGGGAATCGACGACGAGGAACTCGTCGAGTGGCTGGGCGGCGACTCCAGGATGTGGCGCGGAGAGCCGTAGGGGGACCGCCGGGACCGCCGGGGCGGGGGCCAGGCTCGGTCCTGGCGGTGGATGCCCGGCTCAGTCGTGCGGGACGACGGCGACGGAGCAGCGCCCGTGGTGCAGGGCGGCCTGCGTCACCGGACCCAGGTGGGGCACCAGGCCGGGACGGTGCCTGCGCCGGCCGACGACCAGCAGCGCGGCTCCCTCGGCGGCCCGCACGACGGCCTTGGGCGGGCTCGCGAGACGGACGCTGTCGTCCACTTCCACCTGCGGGTACTTCTCACGCCAGGGGCGCAGCGCCTTGCTCAGCTGCTGCTGCGCCTCCCGGGTGATCTCCTCGCTGATGTCGTGGTCCACGCCCCAGGGCACGCGTGCGTGCAGCGGCACGCTCCGGCCGTGCACGGCCTGGAGCGGAACGCCCCTGGCGGCAGCCGTGTGGAAGGCGAAGTCGAGCAGGTCGTCGGAGGACCCGTGCAGCTTGAGGGCCACCACCACGCGGCTCGTGGGCGTCGGCCGCGGCTCTCCTTCCGGGGTGTCGGCGCGGACCATCACGACCGGTCGCTCGGCCCGGGCCACCACGGGCATGCTGACGTCGCCGAGGAAGTAGCTCTCGACGGGCGCCAGACCCCGGGAAGCGAGCACCAGCATCTCGGACTCCGCCGCCGCCCGGAGCAGGGCGCTCTGCGCGTCGTCGGGGACCAGGTCCGCGACGATGGTCAGGCCCGGGTGGCGCATCTGGAGTTCCGCCCGCACGGTGTGCACGAGACGCCGGGCCCAGTAGTTCTGGTCGACCTCCGAGGGCACCTCGGTCGGCTCCGGCACCAGCAGCGGCCACGCGTGCAACAGGCGCAGGGTGAGCCCCCGCTTCGCGGCCTCGTCGGCGGCCCAGCGGGCCGCGGCAAGGCTCTCGGGTGAGCCGTCGAGGCCCACGGTGACGACTGCTCGCATGGCGGCGGCCTCCGTTCTCTCCTTCGAGGAGTACCCCAATCCCTTCCGCGGCGCATGCGGACCCGGGGGAGGGTCCGCACCCCCGACTCAGTCCCGGTCCTTGCGCAGGAACCGGCGCAGGCGCCGCAGCGGCCACGTGTTGATCACGTCGTCGGGGGTGAGCCATCCGCGCTGCGCGGTGCCGACGCCGTAGCGGAGGCAGCCGAGCTGGGGGATCGAGTGGGCGTCGGTGTCGACGGCGAACTTCGCCCCGTGGTCCCTGGCCCGGAGGATGTCCTCGTCGCCGAGGTCGAGCCGGTCGGGCTGCGCGTTGATCTCCAGGGCCGTGCCGGTGCGGGCGCAGGCGGCGAACACCTCGTCGAGGTCGGCGTCGATGCCCGGCCGTTTGCCGATCAGGCGGGTGGTGGGGTGGCCGATGACGTTGACGTACGGGTTCTCGCAGGCGCGTACGAGCCGCCGGGTCATCGCCGTGCGGCCGAGGTTGAAGTGGGAGTGCACCGAGGCCACGCGGATGTCGAAGCCGCGGAGGAACTCGTCGGGCCAGTCGACGTCTCCTTCCGGGCCGATGTTGAGTTCGGTGCCGTGCAGCAGCCGCATGCCGTGGTGTCCGCCGTCCAGGGAGCGCAACCGCTCGCGCTGGGCGAGGATCTTCTCGTCGGTCATGCGCTGCATGTACAGGTCCGGCGCGTGGTCGGTGACCGCGTAGTACGCGTAGCCCCGCGCGGCGGCCGCGGCCACCATGTCCTCCAGGGAGGCGAGACCGTCGGTGAGGTCGGTGTGGGTGTGCAGGTCACCCCTGATGTCGGCCTCCGTCACCACCTGGGGGAGTTCGCCGCGCAGCCCGGCTTCGATCTCCCCCCGGTCCTCGCGCAGCGTGGGCGGGATCCACGGCAGGCCGAGCCGGGCGTACACCTCGTCCTCGGAGCGGGAGGCGACCCGCTTTCCGCCGTCGGTCTCGAACAGGCCGTACTCGGAGAGCTTCAGCCCCAGGTGGACGGCGATCGTGCGGGTGCGGATGTTGTGGCCCTTGGAGCCGGTGAAGTACTGCAGACCGGCGCCCCACGCGTCCGGTCGTACCACCCGCAGGTCGACCTGGACGCCCAGGACGGTGCGGATCGAGGTCTTCTTCTCGCCGTGCGCGATGACCTCGGCGGTGGAGGGCAGTTCGGTCAGGGCGTCCATGAAGGGGGCCGACCGGCCGGCGGCGACCAGGATGTCGATGTCGCCGACGGTCTCCTTCATCCGGCGCAGCGATCCGGCGTAGGCGCAGTCCTTGCAGCCGGTGACCCGGGAGAGTTCGGCGACGATCTCTTCGGCGGACTCCATGGCGGTGCCCAGCGGGATCCGCTCTCCCGCCTGCCGCATGAGGGCGATGCCGTGCAGGATGTTCTCCTCGGTCTTCTCCCCGAAGCCCTTCAGGTCGCGCAGCTTCTCGGCCTTCACGGCGTCGGCCAGCTCGCCCACCGACGAGATGTGCAGATCCTGGTAGAGCGCCAGCGCCTTCTTCGGACCGAGGGTGGGGATGGTGATGAGCTGCCGCACCCCCGCGGGGATCCGGGCCCGCGTCTCCTCGACGACCGTGACGCGGCCGGTGCGGAGGTACTCGGCGACCTTCTCCGCGATCGACCTGCCCACGCCCGGGATTTCCTTCAGGCCCGCGACGTCGAGGTGGGAGACGTCGGCGGGATGGCCGCCGATCGCGCGGGCGGCCTTCTCGTAGGCGCGCGCCTTGAACGGGTCGCCTCCGGTGATGGCGATGAGGTCCGCGTACTCCTGAAGGAGCGCCTCGACCTCCTCGTTGGGCCGGACCACGTGTCAAGTCTAGGAAGCGGCCCGTCCGGGCCGCCAGTCGGCGCGGGAGCCCGCCCCGGGTGGCCACGCCCGGCGCGCGAAGCGGTCGGCCCGCGGGTGTACTGGAAGGGTGCGGGCGACGTTCGTTCTGGGACGGATCGCCGGGGTACGCGTCGGGGTGCACTGGAGCGTCCTCGGTATCTTCGGCATCGTCGCGCTCGGTCTGGCGCAGGGCCGTCTTCCGGTGGTGTATCCGGGGCGTTCCTGGGTGGTGTACTGGGTGGCGGGCCTGTGCACCGCCGTGGTCTTCTTCGCCTCCCTGCTCGCGCACGAGGTGGCGCACGCCGTCGTGGCCCGGCGCAACGGGGTCGAGGTGGACGACATCGTGCTGTGGCTGCTGGGCGGGGTGGCCCGGCTCAGGACCGAGGCGTCCACTCCGGGCGCGGAGCTGCGGATCGCCGGCGTAGGCCCGCTGGTCAGCCTCCTGCTGGGAGGGTTCTTCACGCTCGCGGCCTGGCTGCTCGGCCTGACGCCGGTGTCCGGGATCGTGGTGGAGATGGCGGCCTGGCTGGCGGGCATCAACGTGCTCCTCGCCGTCTTCAACGCGGTGCCCGCCGCCCCGCTCGACGGCGGCCGGCTGCTGCGCGCGTTCCTGTGGTGGCGCACGGGAGACCGGCTGCGGGCGACGGCCGGCGCGACCGCGGCGGGCAGGGGGTTCGGATGGCTGCTCGTCGTGTTCGGGCTGATCGTGTTCATGGCGCGGGGGGTGTTCGGCGGCCTGTGGCTGGCGCTGATCGGCTGGTTCCTCATCGCCACGGCGACCGCCGAGGGACGGCAGGCCCAGCTGCGCGGCCTGCTGGCCGGCGTCCCGGTGCGGGACGTCATGACCCCCGAACCCGTGACGGTCTCCGCGGACACCACGGTCGCGGACTTCCTCGCCGACGTGCACTACCGCTACCGGCACTCGGCGTTCCCGGTGACCGACGGCGGGGCCCCGGTCGGGCTGGTGACCCTCGACGGGGCCCGGAAGACGGCGCAGGCCGGAGCCGCCGCCGTGCCGGTACGCGAGGTGATGGTGCCGCTGGCGCGGACCCTCGTGACCGGACCGGACAGCCCACTGGCGGACCTGCTGCCCCGAATGGAACGGGGCGCCGAGAACCGGGTCCTGGTGGTGGAGGACGGCCGGCTCGTCGGGATCGTCTCACTCTCGGACGTCAGCCGTACGGTGAACTGGCTGATGAACGCCCCCGGGCGGCGCGGTGGCCGGTGACCTCGCCGTCCCCGGCCGGCGCCCGCGGTCCGGGACGGCCCGGGAGGTCGAACGGGCTGTGCGGGGTACCTGGATCCGGTGGTCACACCGCCGGGCGCCGACGGGGGGACGTGCGGCCGCGGTGGCAGGCCATCGGCACCGGCCATCGCACGGAAAGCAGGGACCATGACGGAAACCGCCCCTCCACCCGAGGATCTCGTGAGGGCCGTCCGAGCGGTCGGCATCACCGACGAACGCCTGCTGCAGGCCGTACGGGAGACGCCCCGAGCGGCGTTCGTGCCCGCCGGCCACCGTGCGCAGGCCTACGCGGACGCGCCCGTCCCGATCGGGCACGCACAGGTGACCACGCAGCCCTCGCTGTCCGCGACCATGATCGAAGGCCTCGAGCTGAACGGGGACGAGCACGTCCTCGAGATCGGCACCGGCCTGGGCTTCCAGACCGCGCTGCTGGCCCGGCTGGCCGCCGACGTCGTCAGCGTCGAACTGTGGCCGGACCTCTCACAGCAGGCCGGCTCCAACCTCGCCCGGCAGGGCATCCGGAACGTCGAACTGCGCGTCGGGGACGGCAGCGGCGGCGTGCCGGAGCGCGCCCCGTACGACGCGATCATCGTGTCCGCGGCCTTCCCCGAGGTCGCCGCACCGCTGGCCGGGCAACTGCGCGTCGGCGGCCGCCTCGTACAGCCCATCGGGCCGGGCGGCCGGGACCGGGTGGTGGCCTTCGAGCGCACCGCGAAGGGCCTGGAACGCCGGCGGGTCCTCACGCCCGCCCGCTTCGTCCGCCTGCGCGGCCGGTACGGCTTCCCCGCCTGAGCCGTAGCATGGCTCGTCGCCGGGGATGATCGTTCCCGGTTCCGAGCTCGTCCAGTGGACCCGAACGACGGCGGTGCATCGCGCTGACAGGAACGCACAACATGAGCACATCGCATGCGCGGGGGGCGGTCGTCGTCGGGGTGGACGCCACGTCCGGCGCCGGGCCGGTGCTGGCCTGGGCGGCGGACGAGGCGGCACTGCGCGGCCTGCCGCTGCACGTGGTGCTCGCCGCCGACGAAGCCGACCCGGAGGACGGCCACGCCGAGCCCGGTCCGGCGTCCGGTCCGGAGGACGGCCACGCCGAGCCCGGTCCGGCGTCCGGTCCGGAGGGCGACCGCGCCGAGTCCGGTCCGGCGTCCGGTCCGGAGGACGGCCACGCCGAGCCCGGTCCGGAGGGCGACCGCGCCGAGTCCGGTCCGGAAGGCGACCGCGCCGAGTCCGGTCCGGTACGGGCGTCCGGCGATCCGGCGGCGGCGCGTGCCGGGTACCCGGCGCTGCTGGCGGAGGCGCGGGAGGCCGCCGTCGGGCGGCATCCGGGACTCACCGTGGTGTGCGAGCCGGCCGACGGCTCCGCGGCGGACGGCCTGCGAGCCCTCGCGCCGACAAGCGCCATGGTGGTGATCGGCGCGCGGCACCATGGCGTCGTACGGGAACTGGTCGGCCGCGACTCGCTGGGACCGTCGCTGGTCGCGCAGGCGGCGTGCCCGGTCGTCGTGGTGGGCGGGCCGGAGTCCGTACCCGACGCTCCGCCGCGGATCGTGCTGGGTGTGGACACTTCGGGCGTGTCGAGGGAGGCGGTGCGGTTCGCCTTCGAGGAGGCCGCCTTCCGCGGTGCCCGGCTGATCGCCGTCTCCGCCTGGGAGCCGCAGTATCTGCGCGATCTGGCTCTGGAGGACGCGGAGGACGAGGTGCGGCGGGTGCTGGCGGAGTCGACGGCGGGCTGGCGGGAGAAGTATCCCGAGGTCGAGCTCCGGCACGAGGTGGTCCGCGGCCACCCGGCGGGTGTGCTCGGCGACGCGGCCCAGGGGGCCGTGCAACTGGTCGTGGGCAGCCGCGGGCTCGGCGGATTCTCCGGACTGCTGCTCGGCTCGGTCAGCCGGTCGCTGATGCGCCGTGCGACCTGCCCGGTCGTCGTCGTGCCGCACCACGCCGGGTAGGGCGCGGTCTGACTCGGGTGCGCATCCGTTCTGCGCCGGGGTGAGGATGGAAGTGCGGCGTGCAGGCCGTCGCCCGCCGTGTTCCTCCGGGGGGACAAGGAGGTCGCATCGTGTTCTATCTGGATCGTCGTGACGCCGGCCGGCGCCTGGCCGCCCGGCTGGCCCACCTGAAGGGCGCTGGGGTGGTGGTGCTGGGCCTGCCCCGGGGCGGTGTTCCGGTCGCCGCGGAGGTGGCCGCGGCGCTCGGCGCGCCGCTGGACGTGTGCCTGGTGCGGAAGCTGGGCGTGCCGTTCCAGCCGGAGCTGGGAATGGGAGCCATCGGCGAGGGCGGCGTACGCGTGATCAACGATGACGTGGTGCGCATGGGGAGGGTCACTCATGAGGAGCTGGCCCGGGTCGAGGCCCATGAGCGTGAGGTGCTGCAGAGCCGCGCCCGGCACTACCGGGGCGGAGGGTCGCCGGCCGACCTCCGGGGCCGCACGGTGGTGGTGGTCGACGACGGGGTCGCCACCGGGTCGACGGCGCGCGCGGCCTGCCAGATCGCCCGCGCCCGCGGGGCCGCACGGATCGTGCTGGCGGTCCCCGTGGCGCCGCACGACTGGACCGCCCGGCTGGGCGCGGACGCCGACGAGCTGGTGTGCCCGTACACCCCCAGGAGCTTCTTCGCGATCGGCGAGTTCTACGCCGACTTCTCGCAGACCGACGACGACGAGGTCGTCGCCTGTCTGGAAGAGGCGGCCGCCCACCCGGTGAGCACCCGCCACACCGAGCCGCATCACGCCGTGCCGGAGGACCGGGAGGCGGACGTCCAGGCCGGCGGGGTGGTGCTGCGCGGGCAGCTGACGGTGCCCGGCGGCGCGAGCGGGGTGGTGCTGTTCGCGCACGGCAGCGGCAGCAGCCGGCACAGCCCGCGCAACCGGTTCGTCGCGGCCGGGCTGAACCGGGCCGGGCTTGGCACCCTGCTGTTCGACCTGCTCACCGAGGAGGAGGAGATCAACCGGGCCAACGTCTTCGACACCGGCCTGCTGGCGCAGCGTCTGGCGGACGCCACCGGCTGGCTGCGCGGGCAGCCCGGGTGCGAGGGGCTGGCCGTCGGGTACTTCGGGGCCAGCACCGGCGCCGCCGCCGCGCTGTGGGCGGCCGGTGATCCCGGGGCGCGGATCGCGGCGGTCGTCTCCCGGGGCGGCAGGCCCGACCTGGCCGGGCCGCGGCTCCCGGCGGTGACGGCGCCCACGCTGCTGATCGTCGGAGGCCACGACGAACTGGTCCTCGACCTCAACCGCGACGCGCAGTCCCGGCTGCACTGCGAGAACCGGCTCGCGGTCGTCCCCGGCGCCACTCACCTCTTCGAGGAACCCGGAGCCCTGGAGAAGGTCACCGAGTTGGCCCGCGACTGGTTCGCCGACCACATGGTCCCGGTCACCCACGCGACGGCCTGAACTCTGCCGGGTGCCCCGTCCAGCACGTCACGTGCGCGGGGAACATCGTCGCCCGTCAGGTGAACGCCTGCGGTCGCGGGCGGGGTGACCCGTCCGCGACCGCAGGCGCCGGTGTGTGCCTCAGGCCTGGGTGATCTCGATGTGCTTGGACCTGGTCCCCTGGGACTTGGGGACGGTGACCGTCAGCACCCCGTCGGCCAGCGTCGCGGTGACCTCCTCCTCCTTGACGTCGGCCGGCAGCAGAGCCCGGTACTCGAAGCGTCCCGTGCGCCGGGTGCTGCGCCGCAGCACACCTTCACGCTCCTGCTCCTTGTACTCGCCGGCGATGCACAGTTCCCGCTCGCTGATCTCGACGTCGATGTCCTCACGCTTGACGCCGGGCAGTTCCGCCTCGACCAGGTAGGCGTCGTCCGTCTCTCGCAGGTCGGCCAGCGGGGAGAAGGCCGTGGCGGCGGGGGCGGCGCCGGTGGCCTCCAGGAAGCGGTTCATCCGCTCGAAGAGGTCACCGAACTCGGCGGCGATCGGCTCACCCCAGCCGATGGCGGGGAAGGGGCTTTCCAGGAGCCGGCCGTGCCGGTGGTGTACGGGCAGAGTCATCGCGGTTCACCTCCGCGAAACGACGGCAGTCGGGTCACCCTCCATGCTGCGCGCCTCCTCCGCGCCGGGCGACTCGGACACCGCGCCGGCAGGACCGGGCGGCCGTCCTGCCCGGGCGGGTCCTGACGCGTCCGTGGTCAGCCCGCGGGCTGGAGGAAGAGCGCGCGGATGTCGTGCGGGAGTTGTTCCAGGACCGCCTCCAGGTGCCCGGTGGAGACGTGCCCCCGCACGACCGCCGTGACCGCGGGAACGATCCGGGGCACGTCCTCGGCGGCGACCTTGGCCTCCTGGACGAAGCGGTTGACGTAGCCCTCGCGGTCGTACTTGATCGGCACGACGCTGGGGTCCCAGCCGTCGTAGTAGGCGCCCCGCAGCAGTTCCGGGAGCTGGGCGGCGAAGTGGGCGGCGACGTCCACGGTGACCCGGTCGCGCAGCGTGTGCAGCCAGGTGCGCAGGACCCGGTGGGCGAGGTGGCGGTCGTCGGTTCCCAGAGCTTCCGACACCGCTTTCAGCCAGATGTTCGCGGTGTGGATGGCGTGCTCGAAGTCGGGATGGTGAGTGGCGGGCATGGTCTTCCCTTCCGGTCTGTCCATGGCTGCCGTGCGCCGGGCGGGACGGCGACGCCTCCGCGTGGGGGCGCCCTCGCGCGGGCGGCGGTCGGCGCGGGCGGCAGTCGGCTCGTTCAGAAGTGGCGGGGGGTGGTGGCGGCCTCTGTCCGGCGGCGCCGCGGATCCGCGGATGCGCGGCACGGGGCCCGCGCGGCGGCCGTCGCCGCTCTCCCTGCCCTATGGGCTCCATGCTAGGGCGGAGCGAACCGGTCGGCAGCCGCAGCGTCGCTCGGCGGAACGCCGAGGTCCCCGCTGTGCCGGCCGGTCCGGTGCACGAGTCAGGCTTCGTGCGAAACGTGCCCGTGTGCGTGTTCGCCCACGAATTCCAGGTGGGCCTCGGGGCCGGGGAAGAAGACGGTCTCCCGGCCGTCGTCCGTCCAGCGCACGACGTACGGCGGGGTGCCGTCCGGGTGCTCGAGACGCACGATCTGTCCCCGGCGGCGCTGCCCGCCCAGATGCAGGGACTCCACCACGATCCAGTCTCCGACGCGTGCGCGCATGGGGTGCTCCCTCCGCCTGTTGTCCGTCTCCCCGACGCAGTCGGCACCGGGGAGAGCGCGTGTCAGGGGTGTCGAACGGCTCACCCCATTTCTCCGGGGCCACCGTCGGCGCCCGGGACCGGCACGCCCACTTCTCAGCCTACGCGGGCACACCCTGCCGCGCCCGGGCCCGGCCCTCCCGCTCCGGCCCCCGCGCCCGCCTACGTCCGGACCGTCGTACGACGCGACCGCGACCGTCGGCTGCCGCTCCCGTGGCCAGGGCCTCAGCCCTTGAGCACCCCCAGCGGCACCAGGCGCGCGACCAGCCGGCCCAGGCCGTTGTGCTCGCCCGCCCGGACCACCGCGTCGACGTCCTTGTACGCCTCGGGCGCCTCCTCGGCGACGCTGCGCCAGGAGGCCGGGCGGATCGCCACCCCCGCACCGGCCAGCTCGCCGCGCAACTGCCGGACGGTGACCTCGCGCACCGCGCGGTGCCGGCTCCACAGGCGGCCCGCGCCGTGGCAGCAGGAGTCGAACGCGTCGTTGCTGGCGACGCCGGTCATGACGTACGAGGCGGTGCCCATCGTGCCGGGCACGAACACCGGCTGGCCGTAGGGACGCAGGGCCTCCGGCAGGCCGGGGTGGCCCGGCGGCAGGGCGCGGGTGGCGCCCTTGCGGTGCACGCACAGCAGCCGCCGCCTCCCGTCGGCCGGGTGCGCCTCCAGCTTGGCCAGGTTGTGCGAGACGTCGTAGATCAGGTCCAGGCCCTCGCCGGTGACCTCGCGGAAGACCTCGCGGGCGGCGTCGGCGAGCAGGTGCCGGTTGGCGCGGGCGTAGTTGGCGGCCGCGGCCATCGCGCCCAGGTAGGCGCGGCCCTCGGGGGAGTCCACGGGCGCGCAGGCCAGCTGCGGATCGGGCACCTCGATGCCGTAGCGGCGCATCACCGCGTCCATCGTCCGTACGTGGTCGGCGCAGATCTGGTGGCCCAGTCCGCGCGAGCCGCAGTGGATCATCACGTACACCTGGCCCGGGCGCAGGTCGAACGCCCGCGCGCACGCCTCGTCGTACACCGTGTCCACGGTCTGGATCTCCAGGAAGTGGTTGGCCGAGCCCAGGCTGCCGACCTGCCCGGCGCCGCGCTCCAGGGCGCGCTCGCTCACCTGGGTGACGTCGGCGTCGTCCACGGCGCCGCGGTCCTCGCACCGCTCCAGGTCGCGTGGCACGCCGTGGCCCCGCTCGACCGCGTACCGGGCGCCGCCGCGCAGGATCCCGTGCAGCTGGGCCCGGTCGGCCGGCTGCCACAGGCCCCCGCGGCCGAGGCCGCGCGGGACGATCGGGTCCAGCCGGTCCATCAGGTCGGGCAGCCGGGGCAGCAGGGCGGACCGGCTCACGCCCGCGGCGAGCAGGCGCACCCCGCAGGAGATGTCGAAGCCCACTCCGCCGGGCGAGACGACGCCGCCGGAGGAGATGTCGGTGGCGGCCACACCGCCGATCGGGAAGCCGTAGCCCCAGTGGATGTCGGGCATGGCGTACGAGGCACGCACGATGCCGGGGAGCGTGGCCACGTCGGCCACCTGCCGCAACGCCTGGTCATGGGGCTCGGCGGGCAGCAGCTCGCGCGGGGCGCAGACCACGCCGGGGACCCGCATGGCACCGGTCCGTTCGATCCGGAACCGCCAGGGGCCCTCCGCCGTCAGTTCGATGTCCATGTCGCTGCCGTTCGTCGGCGTTTCGCCCCGGCGCCGGACACCGGGACGGGCGTCACACATCCAACGTCACACGGCAGGCCCACCCGTGCGACCCCTGGGCCAGCGACAGCCCGTGCAGGGCGACCGCCTTGGGCACGGCCCCGGTCTGCTCGGCCGCCCGGCTGTCGATCATCGTGAAACGCATGCGCACCCCGTCCCGGGCCGGTACGACGGTGACCCCCGAGGGAAGCTCGCCCGCCGCGTCCATGCGGTAGACGACCTCTTCGAGCACGGCGGCCAGCAGATGCGCGTCGTCCTCGGCCGGCACCGCGCACTCCCGGACGACGCCGGGGACCGCGGCGGGCAGGTCGGCGAAGCTGCCCACCATGCCGCGCACCGCCTCGGCGATGCACTCCTCGCGGGTCGGCGCCCACGCCTCCACGCGCAGATCGCCGGTGTGCGGGAGGAGCCGGTGACCGCGCGGCGACGGCTCGGGCTCGGCAGGCGGCACCGGACCTCCTCCCGCCGCGGTCGACTGTGCGGACACATCCGTTGTAACGGCATACTCCCCGGCCCGCGCGCCGTCGGCCACGAGGTGCTGCCGGGGCTGGGCAGGCGCCGGTAGGGACGGGATAGTGTGCCCCGGTGACCACGCATTCGAACACTCCTGCAGGCTGGTATCCGGATCCGCACGGAGCGCCCCAGACGCTCCGTTACTGGGACGGCGCCCAGTGGACCCAGCACACCAGCCCGGGCCAGGGCGCCCAACAGGCCCCGGCCGCACCGCAGGTGCCCCCGCAGATGCCGCAACAGGCGCCCCCGCAGATGCCGCAGCAGGCCGCGGGCCCCGATCCGCGCGTCCAGCGCCAGGTGCAGCAGCAGGCCGGAGTCGCCGCGGGCGGCCCCGGCGGCGGCACCCTGTTCACCGAGCCGGTCCTGGTGGTCAACCAGAAGGCCAAGCTGATCGAGCTGACCAACGAGTACAAGGTCATGGATCAGAACGGCAACCAGATCGGCTCGGTCACCCAGGTGGGGCAGAGCGCGCTGAAGAAGGTGCTGCGCTTCGTCTCCAGCCTTGACCAGTTCATGACCCACAAGCTCGAGATCCGCGACGCCTACGGGCAGCCGCAGCTGCTGCTGACCCGGCCCGCGAAGTTCCTCAAGTCGCGGGTGATCGTGTCCCGTCCGGACGGCTCGCCGGTCGGTGAGATCGTCCAGCAGAACATGATCGGCAAGATCAACTTCGCCATGAACGTGAACGGCCAGACGGTCGGCGCGATCAAGGCGGAGAACTGGCGCGCCTGGAACTTCGCGATCGTCGACCACGCCGACAACGAGGTCGCCCGGATCACGAAGACCTGGGAGGGCCTCGCCAAGACGATGTTCACGACCGCGGACAACTACGTCCTGCAGATCCACTACCAGCTGCCCGAGCCGCTGCTGAGCCTCGTCGTCGCGACGGCGCTCACCGTCGACACGGCGCTCAAGCAGGACTCGCGCGGTTTCGGCTGAGCCCGGCCGTGACGACGTACGGTGCCCGGCCCCGCCCGCCGGGCACCGCGGCGCCGGTTCACCGGGACGGTCCCCGATCTTCGGTCTCCGGTCCGCGGCGGTTCCCGGTCCCGGTGCGGTCGTCGTGACTGGGGGCCGCGTCCGCTGTGGTCCTGCGGGGGCAGGCCGAGGGCGGTAGGTACGGGGCCATGGCCTGCGGCCCGACGAGGGCGGGGAGCGGGGGCTTTCCGGCCGAGGGCGTCACAGGGGCGTGAGGTGTCCTCGTTCCGGCTGCCGGGGGACCAGCGCCGGTTCCGCCGAGGCGGTCTCCGGCTGGAGTGCGAGCACCGCGGCGACCGGGTGGTCGTCACCGACCTCGGGCGTCGCCCGGCTCAGCAGCACCACGCCCCAGGACGCCAGGCCCGCTCCCGCCAGCGCGAGGAGTACGCCCGCCGGGCCGGCCTGCAGCCGTTCGCCGAGCAGGAGGAGTCCTATCACCGCGGCGGCCAGCGGGTTGGCCAGCGTCACCACGGCGAGCGGGGCGCCGAGGCCGCCCCGGTAGGCGGTCTGCGACAGCAGCAGCCCGCCCGTCGCGAACGCCGCCACCAGCAGCGCCACCCCGACCGCCTGCCAGACCGGCAGCGCGCCGGATCCGCCGGTCGCGGCGACCGTCACGGTCTGGGTGAGCGCCGAGGCCACCCCGGAGGCGAAGCCGGACGCGGTCGCGTGCCGCAGGCCGGGCCGGGCGCCGGGCCGGGCCAGCAGCCCTATCAGCGCCGCCGTCGTCCCCGCCACCGCCAGCGCCTCCGGCACGCTCAGCACGTCGTCGGGCGCGGGCCCGGACGCCACGACGAGGATCGCGCCGAGCCCGGCCAGCGTGAGGACGGTGCCCCGCCACTCCGCCGCGCTGACCCGCCGCCCGGCGATCCGCGCACCGAGGGGCACCGCCGCGACCAGGGTGAGCGCACCGAGCGGCTGCACCACGGTCAGCGGGCCGTACCGCAGGGCGACGACGTGCAGCAGCGCGCCGCCCCCGTTGAGCGCGACCGAGCACCACCAGGCGCCCGAGCACAGAAGCCGCGGGGCACCCTTCCCGGAGCGGCGGGAGGCCAGCCGTTCCTGGGCCACCGCGGCGGAGGCGTAGGCGACGGCGGATATCAGCGACAGCGTGAGGGCGAGCACGGTGGCGTTCATCGGCCCGCTCCGACCAGGGCGTCGTCCTCGGCGTCCCGGGCATCCCGGGCGGCCTTGGTGTCCCTGGCGTGTTCGGCGGTGTCCTCGGCGCGTCCGGCGTCTTCGGCGGCGGGCGCCTGGGCCGGTACGGGCAGCGCGCGCCCGTCGCCGTCCGGTGCGGCGGTCGTCGCCGTGCGGTGCGGCGGACGGATCGCCGCGAGGGCGACGCCGAGCAGCGCCGTCGCCGCCAGCGCGTCCAGCCAGTAGTGGTTAGCCGTGCCGACGATCACCAGCAGCGTCAGCAGCGGATGCAGCAGCCACAGCCAGCGCAGGCGCGACCGGGTCACCATGATCAGGCCGACCGCCACCATCAGGGCCCAGCCGAAGTGCAGCGACGGCATCGCCGCGAACTGGTTCGACAGGTGGTCGGTGCGCGGCGGCCCGTACACCGAGGGGCCGTACACGTGCGCGGTGTCGACCAGGCCGGTCGCCGCGACCATGCGCGGCGGCGCGAGCGGGAACCCGAGGTGCAGCACCAGGGCCGCCGCGGTGACCGCGGCCAGGACGCGCCGGGCCCAGACGTAGTGCGCGGGACGCCGCAGGTAGAGCCAGACCAGGAAGGCCGCGGTGGCGGGGAAGTGGACGGTCGCGTAATAGGTGTTCGCGATCTGGGGGAGGCCGTGACCGTGCAGCAGCAGGGACTGGACGGCGCCCTCGCCGGGCAGGTGGACGGCCCGCTCCAGGTTCCACACGCGGTCCGCGTCGCGGTAGGCCTCGGCGGTGTGGCCGGCCACCAGTTGCCGGCCGGCCTTGTAGACGAGGAAGAGTCCTGCGACGAGCAGGATCTCGCGGACGAGCGGCGGGCGCGTCATGGCCGCCGGCCCGGCCTGTGCAGGCTCGGTGCGCGCATCCATCCCCCGGCCCCTTCGCTGACGTGGTGTGTGTGCTGCTTGCGGGAGGAGACTCGGCGCATGGCCGAAACTCATCAGTGCGTCATCGGGACGCCCACGTTCCGATACGACAGTGTACCGATACGTTGGTGTACCGATACGCGAGTGTACCGATACGCGGCGGTACCGGTACACTGGCGTATCGATAGACATACGCCACACCGGACCGCGGTATTCCCCGCCGCCGGGAACGAGCGAGGAGAAGAGAGATGACGTCGCAGGCCGCGGAGGGACCGGAGTCGGTCACCGCCTCGCGCCGCTCCAAGATCACGCCGGAGCGTGAGCGGGAGTTCTACGACGCCGTCCTCGAGCAGATCCGCGAGTGCGGGTACGACGCCGTGACCATGGAGGGCATCGCCGCCAGCACCCGCTGCAGCAAGTCCACGCTCTACCGGCAGTGGAAGACGAAGCCGCAGTTCGTGGCGGCGGCGCTGCGCGCGTCCCGTCAGGTGCGGTTCGCCGGCATCGACTCCGGCTCGCTCGCCGAGGACCTGCGGCGGGCCGCGCGGGCCGCGGGGGACTGGTCGGGCAAGGACACCCGGCTGCTCCAGGCGCTCGGCCACGCCGTCACCCAGGACCGGGAGTTGCAGCAGGCGCTGCGCGAGGCGCTGGTCGACCCGGAGATCACCGCGCTCAAGGAGATCCTGCGGCGGGGCGTCGACCGGGGCGAGATCGCCGCCGACCACCCGGCGCTGAAGTTCGTGCCGGCCCAGATCTTCGGCGTCCTGCGCGTCCGCCCGGTCCTGGAGGGGAAGTACGCCGACCCCGACTACCTGGTCCGGTTCGTGGAGGCCGCCGTGCTGCCGGCGCTGGGACTGACCTGAGACCCAGGCCGCCGTCCGTGGGATGACAGGACGGTGACCTGCTCGCGCCGCACCGTGGGGACGGGGGCGGCGCGCACCCCCCGGCCGGGTGGGGTTCCTCTTGAGCGGAGAGGCGCCCCACCCGGCCGATCGATCCGGCCGATCCGCGTGGTTCAGACGTTCTGGCCGTTGCCGCTGCCCGTCGACACCTCGATGCCCTTGGTGATGTCGTCGATCACGGACTGCTTCTCGCCGACGTCCAGGCCGAACCGGACCACGACGATCCGGGAGGCGTCCGCCGGCGACGGGAACGCGAGCGACTCGACGTAGCCGTCGGCGCCCTTGCTGGTGACCGCCTTCCAGCGGACCAGATAGCCCTTCTGCCCGGCCACGGTGACCGCCTTGGACGCCAGCACGTCGTGCGAGGTGATCGAGCCGTAGCTCTTGCCGCCGTAGGACTCCTCGGCGTTCGTCTTGATGTCCGCCTTGGCGACCGCCTCGGCCGTGCTGCCCGCGGTGCCGAGCAACTGGGCCGGCGCCGAGTACGCACCGCCCTTGGTGCAGGTCGCGGAGGCGTCGCCGGGACACTTGTAGGAGTCGTTGGACGTCACCTGGGCGCCCGCGGTGATCTCCTGGCCGTACCAGCCGTCCGGTATCGGGATGCTGATGCCGCTGATCGCGTCGGTCACCGACCCGCTCTCGATCTTCGGCGCCTCGGACCGGCCGGGGCCGGGCGACTCGGACCCGCCGGACCCATCGGACCCATCGGACCCGCCGGACCCGCCGGAACCTCCCGAGCCGCCGGGGCCGCCGAACGGGCCGCCGGGGCCCTCCTGGCCGCCGGGACCGCCCTGGCCACCCGGCCCCTGGGGCGCGCCCGCGCTGGTGCCGCCGGAGCCGCCGCCGTCGGAGAGCGCGTACACGCCCACGCCGATGCTCGCGAGGACCACCACGGCCACCGCGACGGCTATGCCCGTGCGCGCGCCGCGCCGCGGGGCGGCCGGAGGGTGGGGCGGATAGCCCGGCTGGCCCGGGTAGCCGGCATATCCGGGATATCCGGGTTGGTCGGGATATCCGGAGTGGCCGGGATATCCCGGATAGGTCGGGTGAGTGGCCGGATGTGCCCCGCTCGCGGGATCCTGCGCCGGGGGACCCCATGCGGCGGCCGTGCCCGCGGGGCGGGTCCGGTCCGTCCACGCCTTGCCGTCCCACCAGCGCTCGGTGGCGGGACCCTCACTTGTCTGCCCGGGATCGGGGTACCACCCGGGAGGAGTCACCTGCGTCATGCCCCCACCGTATGAGGCCTCGGTGAAAGCGGGATGAGAGGACCGCCCTCCGGACGGCTCCGGCACGCGCGTGGCGCCGGCGAGGGCGTCGGCGAGGGCGTCGGGCCTTGCCCCAGGGGCATGTTCCGGCCACACGGACACACACCGCCGCGGACGCCGCGGAGGCGGGCCCAGGGACGGCTCGGAGGCGGCCTCCCGAACGGCGCGGTGGTCGGCCCGAGGCCCGTCCGGCCGGGCGTCCGGGGCCGCGGCCCGCCCCGGCCGCGTGCGACGCCGTCCGGTCCGGGCAATGGGTGAGTGTCCGTCAGGGAAATTGCGCGCAAAGGCCGTTGGGCGTCGAACGTCGCCCGCCCATACCTCTCGTGGGCCGTCCTGGCAACATCCGGCCGGACCGCTCTCCGCTTCGGCATGCGGACGGCTACTCTCGAGTTCAGTACGTCGTCCGGGCGACTCGGGGAGGTAGCGGGATGACGGAGGGCCGGCCCACAGAGGCCGCCTCGGCTTCCCTGTGGGAGCGCGAAGAGGAGGTCGCCGCCGTCACGCGGGCGATCGACACCCTCTGCGCCGACAAGTCGTCCGCGGGCAGCCTCCTGGTGATCAGGGGCGAGGCGGGCCTGGGCAAGACCGCCCTGCTGGCCGAGGTCCGGCGCATCGCCGAACAGCGTCGCTGCACCGTGTGGGCGGCCCGCGGCGGTGAGACCCTCAGATCCGTCCCCTACAACGTCGTACGGCAGTTGCTGCAGCCCGCGCTGGTGTCCCTGATGCCCGAGGAGGCCCGCGAATACCTCGGCGACTGGTACGACGTCGCCGGCCCCGCGCTCGGGATGGCGGAACCCGGCGAGCACCACGCCGACCCGCAGGGCGTGTGCGACGGCCTGGTCACCGCGGTGCGCCGGCTCGCCCGGCGCCACTGGCCGCTCGTGCTGCTGATCGACGACGCGCACTGGGCCGACGAGGAGACGCTGCGCTGGCTCGCCGCGTTCACCGAACGCCTCGACGACCTGTCCGTGCTGGTCGTCGTCGCCCGCCGCCCCGGCGAGAGCGGCGGCGCGAGCGCCCGCCACCTCGACGCCGTCGCCGCCGCCGCGGACCACCCCGTCACCACCCTCAGCGCGCTCACCCCGGACGCCACCGCGGGCCTCACCCGCGCCACCCTCGGCAGCCACGCCGACGACCCGTTCTGCCGCGAGGTGTGGGCGGTCACCGGCGGCAACCCGTACGAGACCGTCGAACTCCTCGCCAAGGTGCAGGACAGCGAACTGCAGCCGACCGAGAACGCGGCGGCCGAACTGCGCGCCCTGAACCGCTCCTCGCGCGGCGGCGGCCTCGTCGCCCGCCTCGAAGGACTCGGCATCGACGCCACCCGGTTCGCCTGGGCGGCCGCGATCCTCGGCACCGGCATCTCCGTCGACCTGGTCGCGCGCCTCGCCACCCTGAGCCGCGAGGACGCGCTGCGCTGCGCCGAACTGCTGCGCGGCGCCCGCATCCTGACCGAGACCGACCCCGCCGATCCGCAGGCCGACGACGGCGAACTGGAGTTCGTCCACCCGCTGATCGCGAGCGCCGTCTACCACTCCATCCCCGACGCCCTGCGCACCGCCATGCACGGCATCGCGGCCCAGGTCGTCACCGACTCCGGGCTGGGCCCCGCCGCGGCCTCCCGCCACCTCCTCCAGGTGCATCCGGACGACGACCAGGAACTCGTCGAGCAGTTGCGCGAGGCCGCTCACGAACACCTCGCCGTCGGCGCCCCCGACGCCGCCCGCCGCTGCCTCGAGCGCGCCCTGCGGGAGCCGCCCACCCCCGACGTCCACGCGCGCGTGCTCTACGAGCTCGGCTGCGCCACCCTGCTGACCGCGCCCGCCAGGACCGTCGAGCACCTGCGGTCCGCGCTCGCCCTGCCGGGCCTGGCGGGCGACGCGCGCGTCGACGCCGTCTGCCGGCTCTCCCAGGCCCTGCTCCACAACGGCCAGCTGGACGAGGCCGTCCGCACCGTCGAGGCCGAGGCCGCCCGGCACCGGGAGGGCCCCGCCAGGACCCGGCTGCAGGCCGTGCGGTACATGTGGGAGGGCCTGCACGCGGGCGAGGCGGGCCCGCCCGGCCACTCCGAGCGCCTCGCCGCGCTCGCCCGGAGCTGCGCCGGACGCAACAACTCCGAACGCGCCGTGCTGATGCTGCGCGGCTTCGACGTCCTGCTCCAGGGCGAGAGCGCCGAGGAGGTCGTCGGCCTGTGCGACCGCTCCCTGGTCAACGGCCGCCTCGCCCCGGGACTCGGCTGGACCGACACCGAGTGGGGCGTCGAGCCGCTGCTGATGCTCGCCGGCTGCTACGCCTGCACCGACCGCCTCGACCGCGCCGAGAGCCTCTGCAACGAAGCCGTACGCGCCTACGAGTCGGCCGGCTGGAGCGGCGGCCACCTGGCCCTCGCCCACGCCCACCTCGGACTCGCGCACCGCAGGCGCGGCCGGCTCCGCGAGGCCGAGGCGTCCCTGCGCGAGTCGCTGCGGCTGGCTGAACGCGTCGGCCGCGGCCTGCCCCTGTACTGGAACGCGACCTGCAACCTGGTCGACGTGCTGCTCGCCCGCGGCCACGTCGACGAGGCCTGGACGGTCGCCGAGCGGCACGGTTTCGCGCCGCCCTACCCGTCCACCGTCGGGCTGCCCGACGCGCGGTCGGTGCGCGGCCGGCTGCTGCTGGCCGTCGGCCGCGTCAAGGACGGCGTGGGCGAGCTGGAGGAGGCCGAGAAGGCGGCCGCCGCGCGCGGCCACCACAACCCGGTGGCCGTCCCCTGGGCCCTCGACCTCGCCCGCGCCCTCGCCGCCGATGACCCGGCACGGGCCGGGCGGCTCGTCGCCGACGCCCGCGGGCGGGCCGAGCGCTTCGGCACCGACACCGCCATCGGAGAGGCCCTGCGCTGCGCCGCCGAGCTGGAGACCGGCCAGCGCGCGGTGCGGCTGGCCGCGCAGGCCGTCGCCTACCTGGAGGCCTCGCCCTGCCAGTACGAGCACGCCGCGGCCCGGATCGAGCACGGCATCGCCGCCCGGTCGGCCGCCGAACTCGACCGGGGCCTGGCGCTGGCCCGTTCCTGCGGCGCGGACGGCCTGGCGGCCAGGGCGCGGGAGGCGCTGAAGACCGCCCGGGCATCCCGGTAGGCGACGGGCCGCCCGCCGCGCGCGGTGCCCGACGGCTCCCTGGCGACGGTGAACGCGCGGGCGGTGAGCACGACTTGCCGCGGCAGCAGGCCGAGACGCCGTCGCAGCCGCAGGTGAACTCGACATCGTCGGTTTCGAGCGGGCTCATGCCCGGCCGAGCACCACCACAGTCGAGTAGTCGACCGCCAGGCGCGGTTTGTGCCCGTCCGCGCTCAGCTCCTGCTCGGAGCCCCGCGGACCGGATCCGACGTCCGCGTTGTCGACCGGCACGCCGAGCCCGGGGTGCGCGTCCGCGACGCGCGCCCCGGGCTTCCGAACCTGCCGCAGCGAGGCGAGGTCAGCGAGGGTGGTCCTGCCCCACCGCAGGCGCGCGGCGCCGAGGCCGGCGAGGTGCCGCCGAACCCGCGACCGGTGGGGTCACCCTTCGTCCTGCGGCGCTCCGTCCTCCCCGGCGTCCTCCTCGGCGAGCACGCGCTGGGCCGTCGCGAAGGCCGAGTTCGCCGTCGGGACCCCGCAGTAGACGGCCGTCTGCAGCAGCACCGCACCGATCTCCTCCGGCGTCAGCCCGTTGCGCCGCGCCGCCCGCACATGCATGGCCAGCTCGTCGTAATGGCCGTGGGCGACCAGCGCCGTGAGGGTGATCATGCTGCGCTCGCGGCGGCTGAGCGTCGGGTCGGTCCAGATCTCGCCCCAGGCGTAGCGGGAGATGAAGTCCTGGAAGCGCGCGGTGAACGGGGTCTGCCGGGCCTGCGCCCGGTCCACGTGGGCGTCGCCGAGCACCTGGCGCCGCACCTCCATGCCCCGCTCGGCGTCCCCGTCGAAGTGCGTCCGCAGGGCCGTGAGCACGGCCTCCGGGCGTTCGGCGGGCGCCAGGTGGGAGGCGCCCGGCAGCTCCACCAGCGCGGCGCCCGGCACCGCGTCCGCGATCTCCCGCAGGTGGGCCGGCGGCGTCGCCGGGTCCTCCCGGCCGGCCACCAGCAGCGTGGGCGCGGAGATCTGGGCCAGCTTGTCGCGCAGGTCGTAGGAGGCCAGCGCGTCGCAGCAGGCGGCGTACGCCTCCGGATCGGTGTTCCGGTGGTCGCGCACCAGCTCCGGCACGGTGAACCCGGGCGTGAACCAGCGGGCGTCGGCGCTCTCCAGCAGCCAGTCCATGCCCTCCCGGCGGACCCGTTCGGCCCGCTCCCGCCAGGGCCCCGCGCCGTTGAAGTGGGCCGAGGAGCAGATGACGGCCAGCGAGGACACCCGGTCGGGGTGGTGCACTGCGAGGTGCAGACCGACCGCGCCGCCCAGCGACACGCCCGCGTAGGCGAACCGCTCGACGCCGAGCGCGTCGGCGAGCGCCAGGACGAGGTCCGCGAGGTCCGCGACGGTGGCGCCGGGCCCGATGAGATCGGCCGCCGAGCCGCCGTGTCCCGGCAGGTCCCAGCGGATCACCCGGTGGGTGACGGACAGCTCGGGCGCCACCTTGTCCCACAGGGCGCAGGAGGTGCCCAGCGAGGGCCCCAGCAGCAGCGGGGGAGCGGAAGCGGGCCCCTCGGCACGGTGGTTGAGGAGTTTGTCGGTCAACGTCGCTCCAGCGCACGGTCGGTGAGGGTTCCGGCGGAGCCGGTGTAGCGGGTGGGGTCGGTCGCGTCGCCCAGGTCGACGCCCTTCAGGTCCGGCTGTTCGGCCAGGAGTTCGGCCAGCGGTCGGCCTTCGGCGTAGGTGCGCCGGGCCAGTTCGGTGAGCAGGGCCTTGGCGCGGGCCCGGCCCAGCAGGCCGGCCAGCTCGGCCGACAGCCGCTCGGAGACGATCAGCCCGTGGGTGAGATCCAGGTGCTCGCGCATCGCGTCCGGGTGCACCCGCAGCCCCTCGGCCAGTTCGGCGGCGTCGCGGGCGGCCCCGCCGACCAGCCGGAGCAGGTCCCTGAGCGGCTCCCACTCGGCGTGCCACGCCCCGGCGGGCCGCTCGTCCTCGGCGACCAGCGAGCCGTACAGAGTGGCCGCGAGGAGCGGGGCGCGTCGGGCCGCGGCCGCCACCAGCGTGGCGCGCACCGGGTTCGCCTTGTGCGGCATGGCGGACGAACCGCCGCCGCTGCCCTCGGCGACCTCGGCGATCTCGGTGCGCGCGAGGGTCAGCACGTCGGCGGCGGCCTTGCCCAGCGCGCCGGCCGTGAAGGCCAGGCACCCGGCCAGGTCGGCGACCGGGGTGCGCAGCGTGTGCCAGGGCAACAGCGGTGCCTGAAGGCCGAGTTCACGGGCGTAGGCGGCGGGCAGCTCGGTGGGGTCGGCGGCCCCGTACGCGGTGAACGCCGCCAGGGTCCCCGCCGCGCCGCCGAGTTGCGCGGGCAGCGAGCCGCGCACGGCCGCGACACGGTCGCGCGCGTCCAGCACCAGCGACCGCCACCCGGCCGCCTTCAGCCCGAACGTGGTCGGTACGGCGTGCTGGGTGAGCGTGCGCCCCGGCATCGCGGTGTCGCGGTGGGCGGCGGCCAGCCGGGCCAGCGCCCGCTCGGTGCGGCCGAGGTCGGCGAGGACCGGGTCCAGGGCGCGCACGGCGACCAGCATCGTCGCCGTGTCCATGATGTCCTGGCTGGTGGCGCCCCGGTGCACGTAGGGGCCGTACTCCTCGCCGGCCGCCCGCGTCAGGTCGGCGACCAGGGGGATGACCGGGTTGCCGCCGGCCCGGGCGCGTTCGGCGAGGCCGGCCGCGTCGAAGCGGGCCGGGTCGGCGGCCCGGGTCACCGCGGCCGCCGCCTCGGCCGGGACGAGGCCGAGGGCCGCCTGCGCGCGGGTCAGCGCCGCCTCCGCGTCGAGCAGCGCCCGCAGGAACGCGGCGTCGCCGGTCGCGGACGCGGCGGGGGAGCCTGCCCACCCCGGGGCGAGCAGGCCGTCAAAGCCGGCAGATGTCACTGGAACTCCAGGAAGACCGTCTCGCCTTCGCCCTGAAGGCGGATGTCGAAACGGTAGGTGCCGTTGCCCTCGTCCCGCGCGATCAGCGTGTCGCGGCGGCCGGTGTCCAGCCGGGACAGCAGCGGGTCGGCCGCCAGCGCCGCCTCGTCGCCCGGCAGGTAGATCCGCGTGAACAGGTGCACGAGCAGGCCCCGCGCGAACACGCACACGCTCACGTACGGGGCGTTGTCCCCGCGCGCCCCGGGCCGCAGCGTCCGCGCGTACCAGTGGCCGTCGGCATCGGTCTGGATGCGTCCGAACCCGGTGAACTCCACGCCGTTGCGGCCCAGATGTTCGCCGGTGGCCGGGTCCCGCCGCATCGAGCCGTCGGCCGTCGGCAGGTTGCCCCGGGTGTCGGGGCCCCACAGCTCCACCAGGGCGTCCGGCAGTCCCCTGCCCTCGCCGTCGTACACGTAGCCGTGCACGGTGACGGTGTCCGGGTGCCCCTGGGGCGCGATGTCCTCGCCGCCGCGGAAGGGCAGCGCGAACCCGTAGAAGGGGCCGACCGTGTGCGAGGGGGTGGGCAGCACGTTCTCCGGGCTGCTGGTGTCGATCTTCGTCATCTCGGGTCAGCGTCCTTCTTCGATCCAGGTGGCGTTCGGGCCGTCCAGCACGATGTCCCAGTGGTAGCCGAGCGAGAACTCGGGGACGGACAGGCTGTGGTCGTACGTCGCGATCAGCCGCTGCCGCGCGGCGTCGTCGGTGACCGACTGCAGGATCGGGTCGTAGCGGAAGAGCGGGTCGTTCGGGAAGTACATCTGCGTCACGAGCCGCTGCGTGAACGCCGAGCCGAACAGCGAGAAGTGGATGTGGGCCGGCCGCCAGGCGTTGACGTGGTTGCGCCAGGGGTAGGGCCCGGGCTGGATCGTGGTGAAACGGTAGAAGCCGTCGTCGTCGGTGAGCGTGCGGCCGACCCCGCTGAAGTTCGGGTCCAGCGGGGCGTCGTGCTGCTCGCGCTGGTGGGCGTAGCGGCCCGCCGAGTTGGCCTGCCAGATCTCGATGAGCTGGCCGCGCACCGGGCGGCCGGCGCGGTCCAGCAGCCGGCCGGAGACGGTGATGCGCTCGCCGACCGGCTCGCCGGTGTGCTGGCGGGTGAGGTCGTTGTCGATGCCGGTGAGGTCGCGCTCGCCGAAGGCGGGCGAGGACAGCTCCACCAGCTCCGGGTCCTTGGAGACGTCGATGGCGATCGGCGGCTGCTTGGGGTGGCGCAGCACGGAGGAGCGGTACGGGGCGTAGTCGCGGCGCGGGTGGTGCTCCACGGGGGCGCCGCCGGCCACGCGCTTCTCGTACGCGTCGTGCTCGGCGGCGATCTCCAGGTCGATGTCGTGCTGGGTCAGTGTCATGGGATCAGCGGCTTCCTTGGCGTTGCGGGCGACGGCGGCGGGGCGGGCGACGACGACGTGCCCGGTCATAAAATAATCAGGGCACTGAGTAATTCCGTGAAGGTTCCTTTCACGCTGCCATCGCTCCGGCGGCGACGTCAAGACCCCGGAAACAGTGCGGTCAGCGGTGCGGGGGTCGGGGCGGACAGTCCGCGCCGCACCGGGTATCGTTCAGTGCACCAACGAATTCGAGCGTGCATCGACGCATCGACCACGGGAGCGCGCATGGCGGCGGTGGACCTCACCACCCATCCCGGGCACCTGGCCCGGCGGCTGCAGCAGGCCCACTACCTGCTGTGGAACACGATGGTCTCGGAGGAGATCACCTCCCCGCAGTTCGCGGTCCTCAACGCGCTCGTCGCCGAGCCGGGCCTCGACCAGCGGACGGTGGGGGAGCGCGTGGGGCTCGACCGGTCCACGATCGCCGAGGTGATCAGCCGGCTCGGCCGCCGCGGACTGCTCGACAAGGAGCGTGACCCGCAGGACGGCCGCCGCTACCTGCTGCGTCTCACGGACGAGGGGCTGCGCACCCACCGCAAGCTGACCGTGCGCACCGCCCGGATGAACCAGGTCTTCCTGGCGCCGCTGTCCGCCGCCGAGCAGGGCGTCTTCTTCGAGCTCATCCAGCGGGTCGCGGACGCGGCCGAGGGTCTGCGCAATCCGCCCGAGTCCCTGGCGTCTCGGAGCTGACCGGGGCCGATGCCGGTGCGCACAACCGGGTCTCCGGTCGGAGTGGCGGCAGGCACCCGTCGGGTGCGGAGAACGGTGATGTCCTCGTCGGTGCCGCCACCGGCCGTCGGATCTCCCGGGCCGCCCTGAGACCTGTCCGTGAACGCCGTCACGGGATCCGCGGTGTGATGTACGCCGTCGGCCGCTCTCCTACCGTGCCTACGTCCGGAGTTCGCGGAGTTCGGCCGCGGCTTCCGCCTGGCGGGGGCTGTTCAGTTCGCGGAGCGCGTCGTGGGCCGCGAGCAGGGTCCGACGGGCCTCGTCGTGGCGGCCCAGCCGGCGCAGGACGATGCCGAGGTCGAGGCGGGTGGGTTCGGCCCAGGCGGCCATGTCGACGGCCTCGAACGTCGCCAGCGCCTGGCGGAGCGGCAGTTCGGCCTCCGCCCAGCGTCCCAGCGCCGCGAGGTCGTTGCCGAGGTGATGACGGGCCGCCGCGAGGTAGGCGGTGATCAGCTCGGCAGGCGCCCCGGTCACCTCTGCCTGACAGATCGCCTCGCTGAGCCGGTGGATGTTCAGGGCCTCCTCGGCACCGCCCGACTGCCGCAGGTGAGTGCCCAGCATGTTCAGGGTGGAGAGCTCGGCCAGACGCCCCTGTGCGGAGGTCTCGTCGGCGAGGCAGGCGGCCGATTCGCGCAGCCTGGCTATCGCTTCCTCGACTCGGCCGGTGCGACGCAGCGCCGATGCCCCGTAGCCCAGCGCCCACCCCGTCTGCAGCCGGTCCCCGGTCTCACGCGCCGCCGCCAGGGCGGCGTCGGCGGCGGCGAGCGAGGCATGGGGATCGTGGACGCAGTTGCCGTACGCCCACGCCAGGAAGTTGAGCTGGACGGCCTCGTCCTGCCGGCTGCGCAGCGCGCGAGCCGCGCGGACCCCGCACCGGAACACCTCGACCCACAGCTCCCAGTGCTGGTTCAGGTCGGAGAACCAGTGCATCGCTCCGGCCGTGTCGATCACCTGCCGGTGGTGCCCCGAGGCCTGCGCCTGGTGCAGGGCCGCGAGCCACTGGGCCCGCTCGGCCTCCAGCCATGCGCGGGCCTCGTCACGGTCGGCGGGCGCACCGGCGGGATCGGGATCGTCGTCCAGGGCGTCCTGGTGGCGGTCGGCATCGAAGCGCAGCGCGGCGGCGGCAGCCCGGCGCAGCATCCACAGAGCCGTGCGGTCCAGTGCGGCCCGGGACGCCACGGCGCCGTCCTCGGCGGCCAGCTGTTCGGCGGCGAAGAGCTTGACGAGGTCGTGGAAGCGGTAACGCTCGGCCGTGGCGTCGGGCTGGAGCAGGCCGGCGTCGACCAGCTCTTCGGCGTACTGGGCCACTGAGCCGACCGGCAGGTCGGCCAGCAGGGCGGCGGTCTCGGGGCCGAACTCGCCTCCGGCGGCCAGGGAGGCCCGGCGCAGGACCGTCCTGGCGCCCGGTGACAGCTGCCGGTAGGACAGGGCGAAAGCCGCCCGCACCTGGAGATCCCCGACCTGGAGGGTGTCCAGACGCCGTTCCTCCCGGGCCAGTTGGGCGGCCAGCTTGCTGATGCGCTCGTGCGGCCGGCTGGCCAGACGCTGCCCGGCGATCCGTACGGCCAGCGGCAGGAAGCCGCACAGTTCCACCAGATCGCGGGCCGCCCGGCCCTCCTGCCTCACCCGCTCCGGGCCGACGATGCGGCTCAGCAACTCGACTGCCTCCTCCTGCCGCAGCAGTGCGAGGTCGATCCGGTGGACCGCTTCGAGACCGGCCAGGGCGTGACGGCTGGTGACGACGGTCAGGCAGCGCCCGGCGCCGGGCAGCAGGGGGCGGACCTGGTCCTCGCTCGCCGCGTTGTCCAGCACCAGCAGCAACCGCCGGTCGCGGACCACGGACCGCAGGAGTCCCGACCGGTCCTCCGTGGAGGCCGGGATCGCGCGCTCGTTGACGCCGACCGCCCGCAGCAGGGAGCCGAGGGCGTCGCGCGGGGTGGTCGGTTCCGGGTCCATCCCATGCAGGTCGACAGCCAGCTGCCCGTCCGGGAAGTGCGACGCGAGGCGGTGCGCGGCGTGCACGGCGAAAGTGGTCTTTCCCAGGCCCGGCTGACCCGACACCACGCTGACCGGGGAAGAGGCGGGAGCGGCGCCCTCCACCAGGGTGAGTAACCGGGCCAGGGCCGGCCCACGAGCGACGAAGTCGTTGATGTCACGCGGCAGGGCGAGGACGTTGTGGGTCCGCGGCCCGGCAGCCGACCGCGGGCGGGGCCGCCCCAGGCGGGCCGCCCGTTCCAGCTCGGCGGCGGTGTCCTCGTCCAGGCCCAGTCCCGCGGCGAGGGCCTGCACGGTACGCCGCTGCGGTCCCCGGGAGCGGCCGCGCTCCAGATCCGCCAGGGCGCGCACGCTCACCCCCGCGGCGTGGGACAGCCGCTCCTGGCTCATTCCGGCACGCATGCGCAGGGCCACCAGCAGCGGCCCGAACCCCTCGGCGACCGGTACGGCGGCTTCCCCGCCCATGTGGTGTTCCCCCTGCTCGGCCTGGTCCGGGCCCATGTCGTATTCCCCTTGTTCAGCCCGGCCCGGGTCCATGGCGCCTGCACGCCGCTCAGCCCGGCCCGGGCCCCTCTCGCACGCCTCCTGTTCAGCCTGGTCCGGGCACGGAGGCGATCTTCCGGCAGAAGTATGACGGGCCGTAATCCTGCTGGAAGAACTGCCTGGTGCCGCATGACGCCCGACTGATCAACTTGTTCCGCCCCCACAAGAGGCCGGCCCCCGCGGATGCCCGGCGTCGTCCGGAACGGCGGCCGTGGCGGCTCCTGTGCCCGCAGGGCCGACCCCCGAAGCGGGGTGATCCGATTCACATCGTCCGCACGCCCGTGAAGGAGAGGAAAGCGTGGAGAAGGCCAACCATCTCGCCTATTGCCGAGCGGGCGTGCCGTTCTACGACCACCCGCGCAGCTCCCGGGCCGGCACGCCGTTCCCGGCCGCCGAGCGTCCCGTGCCGGCCGGCTGGCGCCGCGTCGAGAACGCCAACTGGGTGTACCTCAGCCCCGAGGACGCCCGGCTCCCCGACCAGGGCTGGAAGATCCACGTGTCGGCCACCGCCACCGACGCGGCCGAGATCATCGACACGGTGTGGGACTACTGCATTTCCCGTTCCCTGACCTTCAAGTTCCTGCCGCACTCGCGGGCCCACCAGTCCACGAACGGCAAGTACGCGCCCCGCGGCAGCAGCGGCAAGCTGATCACGCTCTACCCGGTCGACGACGCCGCCCTCAAGGGCGTCCTCGACGAGCTGGATCCCGTCCTCGGCGCGTACCGCGGCCCGTACATCCTCAGCGACCTGAGGTGGCGGCAGGGGCCGCTCCACCTGCGCTACGGGGGCTTCGCCCGCCGCGAGTGCCTGTCCGCGAGCGGCGAGCGGACGGCGGCCGTCGCCCGCCCCGACGGGGTGCTCGTCCCCGACGAGCGCACCCCGGTCTTCCGGATTCCCGACTGGGCGCCGGTACCCGGCTTCATCGCCGAGCAGATCGCCGCCGGCCGTGCGACCGGGGACGAACCCGCCTTCCCCTACACCATGGAGAAGGCCTTGCACTACTCCAACGGGGGCGGCATCTACCTCGCCACCGACAACGCCACGGGACACCGGGTGGTACTGCGGGAGGCCCGTCCCCTGGCGGGCCTGGACGGCGCGGGCGACGACGCGGTGACCCGGCTGCACCGGGAGGCCGCGACGCTGCGCCGCCTCGCCCATCTGGACGGCGTCCCCGCGCTGCTGGGGACGTTCACCGCCTGGGAGCACCACTTCCTGGTGCAGGAGTACATCGAGGGCCGCACCCTCCAGCAGTTCACGGCCGCCGCCAACCCGCTGACCGTGCCGGGCCACGACGCACGGCGGCGCCAGGAGTACACGGACACCGTGCTGGACATCCTCGACCAGCTCGAGCGCATTCTGGAGGACGTCCACGCCACCGGAACCGTCTTCGGCGACCTGAGCCCCAGCAACGTGATGATCCGTCCCGACGGGCGCGTCGCGCTCATCGACTTCGAGATCGCCTATCGGCCCGGCACCGAGGACCCGGACCCCAGCATCGCCACCCCCGGCTTCGTCGCCGCACACGCCACCGGGTTCGACCGCGATCGCTACGCGCTGGACAGCCTGCGGCTGGCGCTGTTCCTGCCGCTGACCACGACGCTCGACCTCGACCCGGCCCGGGCCGGCCGGCTCGCCGATGCGGCGGCGTCGCTCTTCCCGCTTCCGGCCGGGTGGACCGACCGCGTGCGTCGCGCACTGACCCCTCCCGGTGTCACGGCCCGCACCGACCGGACGGCGGCCGACCTGTTCGCCGCCGCCGCGGACGACCCCGGCTCGCCGTCCGCCCGCGAGCTGGAGCAGGCCCTGGTCGCCGCGATCCGGGCAAGTGCCACCCCCGAACGCACCGACCGGCTCTTCCCCGGCGAGCCCACCGCCCTGCACGACGGCGGCCACACCCTCGCCCACGGAGCCGCGGGTGTCCTGTACGCCCTGACCGCCACCGGACACGAGACCGACCCCGAACACCACGAGTGGCTGTGGCAGGCCGCCCACCGTGCCGCGGAGCCCCGTCCGGGCCTGTACGACGGCCTGCACGGCGCCGCCCACACCCTGAGCCTGCTGGGCCGCCCCGACCAGGCTCTCGACATGGTGAACCGGGCCGTCGGCCTCACCACCGACGCGACACCGTCCGGGCTGTACGACGGGCTGGCGGGCATCGGACTGAGCCTCCGCCACCTCGCACGGGCCCTCGACATGCCCGGCCTGCACACGCACGCCCTGGAGGCCGGCGAGCGCCTCGCCGCACGACTGGGCGGGGCCAGGAACGCCCCGGCCGGCCGCACCGGACTCATGCGCGGGTGGAGCGGACCGGCCCTGCTGCTCCTCGGCCTCCACGAGGACACCGGCGAGAGCCGGTACCTGGACCTGGCGCGCCGGGCGGTCCACCTCGACCTGGACCGCCTCCACGGCACCGCCACGACGCCCACGCCGAGCGACGGACCACGACCGCTGCCCACCCTGGGGGCCGGCAGCGCGGGCATCGCCGTCGCCCTGGCCGCTTACCTGCGACACCGTCCCGAGGAAGCACTCGCCGACACCCTGAAGACTCTGCACACCGCCCTGGACCTGCACTTCACCGTCTACAGCGGTCTCCTCGCCGGACGGGCCGGCCTCGCCGCCGCCCTCGCCCACAACCGCGCCGTCGAGCGTGATCCCGGGCTGGCGGCCGCTCTCACCGGCCACATCCGCGACCTCGCCTGGCATGCGCTGCCCCACGAAGGCGGCATCGCCACCTTCGGCGCCCAGAACATGCGCCTTTCCATGGACCTGGCCACCGGTACGGCGGGCGTCCTCCACGCTCTGCACACCGTCGCCGGCCGCCTGCCCGTCCTGCCCCTGATTCCCTGCCCCTGAGAACGAGAGGACCGACCATGACCGCGGACACCCCGCTGCGGAACACCGGCGAGACGGACCGCCGAAAACGCGCCGCACCGGCACCGGGCAAGTGGCCATAGCCCCGAGGTGCCGGGCTGTCCCGGACGGCTTCAGTCACCTGTTCGCTCACATCACAAGGAGAATTCCATGAACCCGATCCTCGACCTCCAGATCCTCACCCCCCAGCCCGACTCGGAGGAGCTCGACGGCGCCATCGGGCAGAGCAGCACCATCTGGTTCTGCCACACCGACGTCAACTGAGCGGTGGTTCCGGTGACACCGGAACCGGTCTGACCGTCTGAACCGGCGGCAGAACAGGTGGGGGGGGGGGGGGGGGGGCGACCCCCCCCCCCCCACCCCACCCCCCCCCCCCCCCCGCCCCCCCCGCAAAACAACCAGCCACCACCACTGTCCTGCCTCTCCCGCCCCCCTCCCTCCGCC